>DAINCY010000010.1:0-40412 GCA_036732145.1 Candidatus Dormiibacterota bacterium | reverse complement strand
CACTGGCCGCGCCGGACGCGCCGGCGTTCGCGGACTCAGTGGAGGAACGCATCGCGTCTGCCGACGGCTGGCTGCGCGACCGGCGCCGCGCTGCCTGGGACGCGTTCAGCGCCATGCCCGCGCCCTCCTCGCAACGCGACGAGGACTGGCGCCGCACCGACATCAGCAAGCTCCGCCTGCACGCCTTCCGTCCCGGTCATGGAGTGGGCGAGTCGCTCATCGGAGCCATCAGGCGGCGCCGAGATCGCGCCGCGCCTGAGTCGGCGTTGATGGTCGACGCCGCCCCGGTGACTCGCATCGAGCAGAGCGATGAGCTGACCGCCGCTGGAGTGGTGCTCAGCTCGCTCGATGAGGCGGCGCGGTTGCACCCCGAGCTTGTGGAGCGCGCTCTGGCCGGCGTGGGGGTCGGCGAGACGCCGTTCGTGGCTCTCTGGAACGCAATGTGGACTGGCGGTGCCTTCATCTACGTGCCCCGCTCGGTGCACGCGGCCGTGCCCGTCTGGGTGGCGCACAGCGCTGCCGGCAACCTCACCGCCTCCTTCCCCGCGACTGTGGTCCTGCTCGAGGACGACTCCTCGCTGACGCTGATCGACGACTACCTCTCCGCCGCCGGCGACGACGAGCTGTTCAGCGATGCCCTGACCATCGTTGTCGCGGGCCGCGACTCGCGGCTCGACCATTGCGTTCTCCAGCAGTGGGGGGAGGGGGTGTGGCACATCGCGCTGCATCGCACCCTGCTCGCTCAGAACGCGCGTTTGCGCATGTTCGGGGCGACGTTGGGCTCGCGGCTCCAGAAAGCGTACTGGGAGGTCATGCTCGACGGACCGGGAGCAGAGGCTGAGATCTCCGGCGTGGTCTTTGGCGACGCCACGCAGCACCTCGATCACCAGTCGCTGCAGGCTCACCGCGCGCCCCAGACCACCAGCCGTCTCAAGCTCAAGGTGGCTGTGCGCGATCACGCACGCAGCGTCTACAGCGGGCTCATCGATGTCGAGCGCACAGCCCAGCAGACCGACGCCTACGTGCAGAACCGCAACCTCATCCTCAGCCACGGCGCCACCGCCGACTCCGTGCCGCGTCTGGAGATCCGCGCCAATGACGTGCGCTGCGGCCACGGCGCCACCGCCGGGCACATCGACGACGATCACCGTTTCTACCTCATGGCACGTGGTGTCACCGAGGAGGAGGCCGACCGCCTCATCGTCCGTGGGTTCCTCGACGATGCTTTGGCCGACTGCCCGCACCGGGGCGTGGCTGGGCTGATCAGCGAACTGCTCGAGCATGAGCTCCAGGGGAACGCCCAGGCGGGCATCGCGGTGGTGGATGCATGAGGGTGGCCAGCTGGGTGGAGGTGGGGCGCATCGAGGATGTGCCGGCGGGACACGCCGCACGCGTCGAGATCGCCGACATTCCCGTGGCCATCTTCAACGTCGACGGTGAGTTCTTCTGTGTCGACGATACCTGCAGCCATGCCGAGGCCTCGCTCAGCGACGGCGACCTCGACACGTCGCGCTGCGTCATCGAGTGTCCGTTGCACGGCTCGGCCTTCGACCTGCGCACCGGCAACCCCGTGTCATTGCCGGCGGTGGAACCGGTGCATGTTCATGAGATCGATGTCAGCGATGGTGTCATCCGGGTGGCGCTCAACGAGGACGTGATGTGAGCGGAGTGAGCGCGGTGAGCACGCCGCTCGACGTAGCCCGGATCCGCGCGGACTTCCCCATTCTCGAGCGCACCATCGGCGGACAGCGGTTGGTGTACCTCGACTCCGCCGCCACCTCACAGAAGCCGCAGCAGGTTCTCGACGCTGTCGACGACTACTACTCCGCTCACAATGCCAACGTTCACCGCGGCGTGCACACTCTCGGCAACGAGGCCACCGACATCTTCGAGAATGCGCGTCAACGGGTGGCGCGCTTTATCGACGCCCCCGCCGAGGGTGTGGTCTTCGTGCGCAACACCACCGAGGCACTCAACCTGGTGGCGTCGTCATACGCGCGCGAGCTGCTCGGTCGGGGCGACCGCGTCGTGCTCACCGAGATGGAGCATCACAGCAACCTCGTCCCCTGGCAGCTGGCGGCAGCCCGTGCCGGTCTCACTCTTGCGTTTCTCCGCGTCAGCGACGACGGCACGCTCGATCTCTCCGACCTCGAGAAGCTGCTGGCGCCGCCGACACGCCTGCTCAGCATCGGCCACCAATCCAACGTGCTCGGCACGGTGGTGCCGCTGCGCACCATCATCGAGGCCGCGCACCAGCGCGATGTGTTGGTCTGCGTCGATGCCGCCCAGAGCGTGCCCCACATGCCGGTGTCGGTTCGCGAGCTCGACTGTGATTTCCTGGCTTTCAGCGGACACAAGATGTGCGCGCCCATGGGCGCCGGCGTTCTCTGGGCGCGTCCCGAGCTGCTCGAGCGCATGCCGCCTTTTCTCGGTGGCGGCAGCATGATCCTGCGCGTGTCGCTGGAGCACTCCTCCTGGAGCACCGTGCCTCACAAGTTCGAAGCGGGGACGCCTGATGTCGGCGCGGCCGCCGGGCTGGCGGCCGCGTGTGACTACCTCGACGGCGTCGGCCGCGACCGGATCCACGCCCATGAGCGGGAGCTCACAGGCCACCTCCTGGCACTGCTCGAGGAGACGGATGGCATCGACGTCTACGGCCCCCGCGACCTCGATGCACGCGGTGGCGCGGTCAGCTTCAACGTCACGGGCGTGCACGCCCACGATGTCGGCACCATTCTCGATCGCGCCGGGGTGGCGGTGCGAGCCGGCCATCACTGCTGCCAGCCGTTGATGAAGCGGCTGGGCGTGGCGGCCACGGCGCGCGCCTCCGTGTACCTGTACAACACCCACGAGGAGATCGACGCCCTCGGTGCAGCGCTCGGCGACGTACGGCGCATCTTCGGGTAGGACCGGCCGGCAGGTTGGCGATGACCGACACCGTGTTTGTCGGATGCACGCCTGAGGTGGCCTGCGGTCCGACCGGAGTCATCCTCGCAGTCGGCAGCGGTGCGCGTGACGCGGCGGGCCGTGGCGCGCGGCGCGTGGAGCTCGCCGGGCGAGCCTTCGCGGGGCTGGGCGACGCGCACCTGCATCTCGAATGGCTGGCGCGATCGCGTCACGCCGTCGACCTGACAGAGGCTCGAACACGCCAGGATGCGCTCCGACGCGTGGAGCGGTTCGCCGTGGGCCGGCCGGCCGATGCCTGGATATCCGGCTCGGGCTGGTTCAACGATCTGTGGGCTGATGATCCAAGCTTCCCGACCCGCCACGAGCTCGACCGCGTGACCGGTGGCCGGCCGGCGGTGCTGACTCGCAAGGACGGGCATTCCGCCTGGCTCAACACTGCGGCGCTCAGCGCCGTGGGTTTCCATCGGGACAGCCGCGATCCAGACGGCGGAGTGATCGACCGCGATTCTGGCGGAGAGCCCTCCGGCGTGGTGCGGGAAGCGGCCGCCGCCGTCGCGGAGCGCCTGGTGCCTCTGCCCTCCGAGGGCGCGTTCACAGCCGACCTCGCCGTGGTGTTGCGCGACCTTGCCCGGCTTGGGCTGACCGCCGTGCACAGCATGGACTCGGCACGCCTGTTCCGGGCTCTTCAAAGGCTTCACGACGCAGGCCGGCTGCCCATTCGCGTGGTGTGGAATTTCCCGCAGGCCGAGCTCGCAGCCGCTCTCGCGATGGGGGTCCGATCTGGCTACGGCGACGAACGCCTGCGCGTCTGGGGCATGAAGGGCTTCCTCGACGGCTCCCTCGGCAGCCGGACGGCGGAGATGCTCGACGGCAGCGGGGTGACCGGCATCCCCCAGGACGAGCTGGTCGACCTCGTGCGACGGTGCGCAGAGGCGGAGCTGAATGTGTGCCTGCACGCCATCGGCGACGCGGCTGTCCGCCGCGCCCTGGACGCGCTGCAGCCCTACAGGAGCGCGTGGCGTCTGTGGCGACCGCGAATCGAGCACGCGCAATGTGTGCACCGCGACGATGTTCCGCGGTTCGCGGGCATTGGGGTCATCGCCTCGATGCAGCCCCTCCACGCTGTCTCGGACCGGGACATGGTCGAGAGGATGTGGCCCGGGCGCGCCGAGGCGTCGTACGCCTGGTGCGCGCTCGCTCGCGCCGGGGCTGTGATCGCATTCGGCTCGGACGCTCCCGTCGACAGCGCCGCGCCGTTGCTCGGCATCGACGCCGCCACCGGCTGGCGCCGGCGCACCCGCTGGTATCCCGAGCTCGCTCTGTCCCGCGCTGCCGCTCTGCGCGCCTACTCGCACGGGGTTGCGTACGCCGCAGGGATGGAGCGGCTGACCGGGCGGCTGCGACCGGGACTGCAGTGTGACCTCACAGTTCTCGACGGCGGCCGGGTGGTGGCGACAGTGGTGGGAGGGAGGGTTGTCTGGCAGCGGTGACAACGGGTCGGGCGTGGTGCGGCGTCGGTTCCAATCGTTACAGCAGTTTGGGTAACTATGCCTACGGTGTGGGGATAGTTACCGCCGTTTGTGTAGCAGCGGGCCTCGAATTCAACCGTGGGAACTTTGGGTTACTGCGCGCCCGTCGTCCAGGGGATGTGTGGCCCCGAGGCGACGCCCTGGAGTGTCCGCAAGGATGCAGCAGCCAGAGCGGACCAGCGTCAGCGAACAGCGCGAAGGCGAGCAGCCCGAACGCAGCCCGCGAGCCGAGGAGCATGGGCCGGCGGCCGATGCGGTCGGTCAGCCGGCCGGCGGGGACCTGCACCAATGTGTTGGCGATCAGCGGACCCGCGATGAAGAGGGCGATGTCGAGTGAGCTGCCCCCATGGCGGCGCACATACAGAGGGGCGATCGGGAACATGGCGGCCACGGCCGGTGAGCATGATGAGCTGACAGCTCAGCAGCCAGAACACCGGGGACGTGCGAGGTCGGCGGAGACGAGGCACCCGGGAATTGTCGTCGCCGCGGCCCGCGCGTCACGCCGCGGTACAATTCTGACCATGCAGGTCGGATTTACGCCGGTGGCCGACGATCTCTATCGCGAGATAATCCTCGACCACTACCGCCATCCCCGGCACCGTGGCCGTGTCGATCCGGCCGACGCCGTGGTCGAGGCGGACAACCCTCTCTGCGGGGACCAGATCGACATCTCTGTCCGTTTCGATGGCGACCAGCTGGCCGCGATCGCCTTCCAGGGCACAGGCTGCTCGATCAGCCAGGCCGCGTGCAGCATGCTCTGCGATGAAGTGAGCGGGGGCAGCCGGGCCCATGCACGCGAAGTCGCCGACCGCTTCCGGGCAATGCTAGTGGACGGCGGCAACTCAGACGACCTTGGCGATCTCGAGGCCCTTCAGGGCGTTCGGGCGTATCCGGTGCGGGTCAAGTGTGCGACGCTGCCCTGCAACGCGCTCTTGCAAGCGCTCGGCCAGGCGGAGGAATCGAGATGAGCGATCCTGAGGTGGGCGCGACGGTTGCTACGCCGGCGCCGAGCGGCGACGGGCAGGCGCTCGCCAAGGCGTCTCCCGAGCTGGTGCTCGCCGCTCTCAGCGAGGTCTACGATCCCGAGATCGGCATCGACATCGTCTCGCTTGGCCTGATTTACGGCTCGCACATCGACGACGACGGCCTGCTCACCATCAACATGACGCTGACGACACCGTATTGCCCGATGGGCAGCCTGATTCAGGGGCAGGCGCACGCCGTCTGTCACGGCCTGCTCGGGGTCAAGGACGTCAGGGTCGAGCTGGTCTGGTCGCCTCCGTGGGATCCCCGCACCATGGCCTCGGAGGAGGCCCGTCTGGAGCTTGGGATCTACTAGGCGCTGATCCGCACGCGCCCGGGGCGCGTAACCGGGGGTGCGTGTGCCAGAGAAGAGCGACCACAGCGAGTTAGACAGTGTGATCGGCTCCGAGGACAGGATGCTCGACCTGCTTGCGCGGGCCGAACCTGAGGGAGTCGAGATGCTCTACGACCGTTATTCGGGCCTCGCCTACACCCTCGCCTTCCGGGTCCTCAACGACGCCGGCGCTGCCGAGGACGTCGTCCAGGAGGCCTTCCTGAGCGTCTGGCGGCGTGCCTCGACCTACCGCGGTGATCGCGGCAGCCTGCGCACCTGGGTGTGCTCGATCGTCCACCATCGTGCCCTCGACCGGCTTCGGGGGCGCGCCGGCCGGGCTCGCTACGACGTGGCCCTCGAGCACGCGCCGGTCGAAGTCACCTCGGTCTCGGACACCTGGGATCAGGTGGCGGAGGCGCTGGAACGCGAGCAAGTCCACAGGGCGCTCAACGAGCTCTCCGTGGAGCAGCGCGAGACCATCGAACTCGCCTACTTCGGCGGCTACTCGCAGACCGAGATCAGCGACCTGATGCGCGTGCCCCTGGGGACGGTGAAGGGCCGCACCCGCCTGGCCCTTCGCAAGCTTCGCGGACTGATCGACCTCCAGGTCGCGGAGGGGAGAGCGTGATCTCCTGCCAGGACGCCGACGTGCTTGCAGCAGCGCTGGCCGTCGGGTCGATCGACGTCGAGGACCAGTCGCCCCTCCAACTGCACCTGGGCGAGTGCGCGGAGTGCCGCCGCGGTGCGGGTGAATACCTCGCCGCCGCCGCCCGCCTGCCGCTGGCGCTTGAACCTCTGCAACCGTCGCCAGAGTTGCGTGGCCGGCTGATGCGTGCGGTGTACGCGGAAGCCGAGGAGGCCGGCCGGCGGGTGACGGCTGCAGAGACGACGCCGCGGCGGCGGCGGCTGTGGACCGGATTGCCCGCGGCCCGCGGATTCGCTGTGCTGGCGGCGGCGGCGGCGGTCGTTCTGATTGCCGTCACTTCGTGGGCGTTGATCAACAGGCAGAGTGGTGGTCCGTCTGTGGTCGTGGGGCTGGCCGCCACCTCCTCGGCACCACAGGCCCGTGGGCAGCTGGTGTACGACCGCGGCGGCAGTCAGGCGGTGCTCACAGTGACCGGTCTTCCCGCGCCTGCAACGATCGCCGCCGGCGCTGGGGTGTATGAGGTGTGGCTGGTCCGCCCCGACGGTGCGGCGGTTGCCGCCGCCTATCTCAGCCACGAACCCGACGGTACGTGGGGTGCCGCTCTGTCCGGCGACATGAGCACGTACTCGATGGTGGCCGCCACGGTGGAACCCCCGGGGGGGAGCATCGCTCCCTCCGGTGTGCGGGTGATCCAGGCAACGCTCAACAACCCCTGATCGGAGGCCGATGGTCGCTGCCGGGCAGACGGGAAACTCCTGCTGTGGGCTGCGCTTCTGGCGTTGGGGTGGGGACTGACGCGGGCTCATGTGGGAGGCGACGACGAGAGTTGCGCTGTCGACGTGATGTGGCCAGAAATGGCTGTAACGTGTCCCACCGGTCCTGCGGCACTGGTGGAGGCGGCCACGTTTGGCTACACTTGGCCTGCGTCTCTCGGCCTCGTCACCGCCCGCATCCCCACCGACGCACGCGGACCGGCGACGGGGCACTCTGGAAAAAGGAGGGTCCTGCCCATGACCGATTGTTCTGGTAGTCCTCAGCCGACCCGCGCCGGAGTGGCGGGCTGATCGCCGGGGCGGACACAAGGTAGCGCGGTCGGCCGCGCACCGCGAGAGACGCAAGCCGTCTCAAGGCCCCGACGCTTCGACGCACAGCGGCGGACCCGGATCGCTCGGGTCCGCCGCTTCTGTGTGCTCAGACGTATCGCGCGGCCTCCAGCCCCGCATCACGAGTGGCCCGCTCGGGGGCGGCAACGATCTGGTCGCGCTCGATGTAACCCTCGGTGCCATCACTGAGCCGCACCCTCACGAACTCCGCGGTCCCACCGGGAACGGCCTCGATGCGCGTCGCGGTGAAGACCTCGGTCCCGCGAGGCGCGTCGCGCCGCGGGGCGTTGTAGAGGGCATACGGAGTCCCCGCCCACGACGCCACCAGAGTAACCGGGCCGGGCGGTATGTGGCGAGCCCTGTAGACGGTGCGAGAATCGTGGACGCCCCGGCTGAGGACGCCGATCAATTGGAGGGCGCGCGGCAGCGCGCCGCGGCCCTTGCTGGCCTCGAGCTCGACGACAGTCCCGGCGTCCTCAACGGCGGCGGTGCACCGCACCCAGCGCTGGCTGCGGGCGGGTCGGCGCTCACGCCCCCCGGTCCTGCCGCCGCCATCGACACGCCGCCAGTGACCCACCAGGCTGTTGCGCTGGAACTCCACGATGCGGGCGCTCTTCTCACCGAGCACCTCGAAGCGATACGGGGGCGTGCCGATCATCTGCTCCATCACCGCGAACACCTCGCGCGGCGGCGCTGAGACCACGAAACGCCACTGGTGGGCGCGCTTGGCAGGCACGCGGCGATTGTACGGTCCAACCGTGGCGGCCCGGCCACCGGCGGTCGGCAATCGCGGATCCCACCGCGCTTCACCAGGACACCAAGCTGGCCGGCTGCGGCCAGGCCGCTGCAGTTCCACGTGGAACGGGCACGTTGGTTAGTGAGCGTACAGTGGAGTTTTCCACAGGCGCCGGGCCTGGGAGTGCAGATTCGATCTCAGCCACCGAGAATCTCCGCGCTCCCCGCCTGGGGATACGGTGGATAACTCGCCTTCTTGTGCACAGTTCCCGGCTGGCGCAGCGGCGCCTGCTCGCCGGAGCCGATAATCCGCGCGTGGCTCCGCACGTCCTCGCCGTCTCCAATCAGAAGGGGGGCGTCGGCAAGACGACGACGACCATCAACGTCGGCTCCGCCCTTGCGGCGATGGGCCGGCGGGTTCTGGTCGTAGACATCGACCCTCAGGCCAACGCCACCTCCGGTCTGGGCGTGGATCGCGCTGCGATCGAGTTCTCCAGCTACGACGTGGTCGTCACCGGCCGCGCCCTCTCGGAGGCGCGGATGGCAACGGTGGTCCCGGGGTTGGACCTCGTACCAGCCGATCTCAGCCTGGCCGGGGCTGAGATCGAGATGATTGACCTGCCCAGGCGTGAGCGCCGTCTGGCCTACGCCCTCGAGGCTGTCGACGACGTCGACTACGTCCTCATCGATTGCCCACCCAGCCTCGGGTTGCTGACCGTCAACGCCGCCACCGCCGCGCAGGCCTTGCTCGTGCCCATCCAGTGCGAGTTCTATGCGCTCGAGGGCCTCGGGCTGCTCACCCACACTCTCGCCCTGCTCAAGCGCGAGCTGAACCCCCAACTGTGCATCGCCGGGATCGTCATGACGCTCTTCGATGGGCGCCTGGCGCTCGCCCACCAGGTCGTCGACGAGGTCAGGGCTCGCTTCGGCGAGATTCTGCTGACGCCTGTTATCCCCCGCAACGTCCGCCTCAGCGAAGCCCCCAGCCACGGACTGCCGGTCAACCTCTACGACCCGTCGTGCCGCGGGTCCATCGCCTACGCCGAACTGGCTGCCAACCTCGATCAGCGCCTCAACGCCCAGGAGATCCCAGCGGTTGCCGCCGCCTGGGCCACGGGTTGACGGCGCTCCCTCCCGGGCACAGTGGGCCACGCCGCCGGGGTCTGGGTCGCGGCCTCGACGCCTTGCTCGGTCCGGCCGTGGAGCTGTCGTCCCGCGACGTGGCTGTCGACACCTCCCTCGACACCGACGTGCTCATCGAGATCGACCCCCGTGTTGTCGAGGCCAACCCAGAGCAACCCCGCCGGGAATTCGACCCGGTTGGGCTGGTCGCGCTCGGGGAGTCGATCCGCAACCACGGCCTCCTGCACCCGATCGTCGTGGAGCGTTCCGGGCCGAACTATCGCCTTGTGGCCGGCGAACGCCGCCTTCGCGCGGTTCGTTTGGTCGGATCGCCTCGGATTCAGGCCATCGTCCGCCCCGCGGCGGAGTCGGCTCGCCAGTCGCTCGAGGCGGCCCTCACTGAGAACCTTCTCCGCGCCGATCTCTCGCCCCTGGAGGAGGCGGCCGCCTACTCACGGCTTGCGGACACGTTCGGCTTGTCGCACGAAGCCATCGCCCTGCGGCTGGGCCGGAGCCGACCGGCAGTCTCGAACACCATCCGCCTTCTGGCGCTCCCAGCCCCGGTGCAGCGCGCAGTCGCCGATGGAACGATCAGCGCTGGACACGGGCGTGCACTCCTCGCCCTTCCCGACAGTGAGGGCCAGGAGGCGATGGCGGTGCGAGCGGCTGACCAAGCTTGGTCAGTGCGCCAGACCGAGACGGCGGTGCAGGCAGTGCTGGGACGCCGGCCGGCGCCCCGCGCCGCCGCCTCGCGACCGACGCTGAGCCCCGACGATGAGGCGGTGCGACGAGGCATCGAGGAGCAGGTCGGGCTGCCTGTGGACCTGGAGAGACGGGGGCGCGGGGGCCGGGTGACCATCGTCTTCCACGACGACGGGGATCTCGGCGCGCTCTACCGCCGACTGGGCGGCGCGCCTCTCTGACGACAGGGAGCTCCGACCGTGTGAAGGGAGGGCATTGGCCGCCGCGGTCGGGAGGAAATCCAGTCGCGCAGCGACAGCGGCGCGCGCGGCGCGCCGAGGGGCTGGGGTGAGCACGGTCGGATTCACTCCGACCGTGTGAGGGGGGGATCTGCCCCTCCCCTGTTACCCGATGGGACGGTCCGCCGTACCAGCCAGCCTCGCCTCGGCGGCGCTGACGTCGAGGTTGGCCAGGAACGATTCGATGTACTTGGGCCGCTCCGCCGGCTTGTAGTCGAGAAGGAAGGCGTGCTCCCACACGTCCATGACGATGATCGGCTTGAAGCCCGCGATGTTGCCGTCCTCATGCAGGGTGATCCAGTGGTTGCTGAGCCGGCCGGTGGCGGGATCGAGGTAGGTCACCGCCCAGCCCACGCCGCGCATGCCCCCCACACCGACGAAATCCTTGCGCCAGGTCTCGAGGTCACCGAACGACTCGCCGAGCGCGCGGCCGAGACTCGACGAGCTCGAGATCTCGCCACCGTTTCCGCTCTTGGTCATGTTGCCGAAGTACCACTCGTGGAGCACCATGCCGTTGTACTCAAAGCCGAGGCGACGGGTCAGCTCGGCGTACGACAGGCTCCCCACCTTGCCGGACTGGGTGAGCTCGACGAGTTGCTCGTTCATGGTGTTCGTGTTTTTGACATATCCGGCATAAAGTCCGAAGTGGGTCTCCAGTGTCCTGTCGGATATGCCCACCAGGCCTGAGAGATCAAACTCCCGTGCCTTGTACGGCGTCTGGGTCAGCAGTGCCATCGTGTCCCTCGCCTGTTGTGTTGACGGTCGCGGCCCGGGCCGGACCTCCATTGTGGCAGCGCCAGCACGGCGATGTCAGCCGCATGCGAGCGGCTGAGCGTGCGCCCACGTCCAGCGGCGAGAGCCGCCCGGCGCGGAGTCGCCCCGTTAGAACCAGTGGGGCGAGCGCGGACGATGTGTCAACGTCGACCGCGCTCAGGGGGCGAGGATCTGCTTCGCCCCGTTAGAACCGGTGGGGCGAGCGTGGGGCGAAGCGACGGGATCTGCCCTGCCCCTGCTACATCCTTGCCGTTCTGCGCCGGTGGCGCGCCTGGGCGTCCGTATAATCACGTCGCGTGCAGCCTGAGCCCACCGACCTCCCGAGGCCACGGCAGCGCCACCACGGCCTCGTTCGCGATGTCCTCGAGGTGCTCATCATCGCGGTGGTGCTCTACATCGCCATCTGGAGCGCCCTGCAGACGGTGCGCGTCGACGGCGAGAGCATGGTCGGCACCCTGCAGAATAACGACCTGCTCCTCGCCAGCAAGGTCTCGTACTACTTCGGCGACCCTCAACGCGGTGACATCGTCGTGCTCATCCCGCCCAGCGATCCCAGCAAGGATTTCATCAAGCGCGTCATCGGCATTCCCGGTGACACCCTCGAGGTCGACGGCAGCCAGTCGACCACCGCCGTGCTCATCAAGCCGGGCGGGAAGGGGTCATGGCAGCGTGTCCAGGAACCATACCTCCCCGAGAAGTGGGACACCATGAACTTCTGCTGCCTGCCCGGCGGCTTCGCGTCGTCGGCAGCGCAACCGCTCAACATCCCGGCCGGTCAGTACTTCGTGATGGGCGACAACCGCAACAAGTCCAGCGACTCGCGGAGTTTCGGCCTGGTGCCGCGCAAGAGCATCCTGGCAAAGGCCTTCGTGCGCGTGCTGCCCTTCGGCCGCTTCGGGCTGGGCGCGGTGCCGACGCTTGTGCCTGACACGACGGCTGCGCTCGAGGCGCCGGTCGCGCCCGCGCTGGTGCTGGCCGTGCCCGCGGCGTTCCTGGTCTCGTGGCGGCGGCGACGGCGGCATCGCCGCGCCGCTGCGTCCGCTCGCGTCTGACCCGGCGCGCCGCGCGATCAGTCCTCGGGGAGGACCCAATCGGCTGCGCTGCTCTGCCAATCGAGCAGCTCGGCGGCGGAGAAGAAGATCGGCACCTCACGGGCCGCACTCTCCACGGAGTCGCTGCCATGGATGACGTTCATCGCCAATGACAGCGCCAGGTCGCCACGGATTGTGCCCGGCGGCGAGGTGGCCGGGTCGGTGGTGCCCATCATGGAGCGCACCAGGGCGACGGCACCCGGTCCCTCCCAGACCATGGCCACGACTGGCGAGGAGGTGATGAACTCGACCAGGCCTGGAAAGAAGGCTTTCTCGCGGTGTTCGGCGTAGTGACGCTCTGCGAGGCCGGTGGTGACCTCCATCAGCTTGATGCCGGCAGGGTGAAGGCCGCGGCGCTCGAGCCGGGTGACGATCTCACCGATGAGTCCGCGCTGCACGGCGTCGGGCTTGATCAGCACCAGGGTGCGCTCTGTTTGCATGGTGACCTCTCGCGCGGGATGGACGCGACGGCCACCATATCCGAACGTCGGCAGGGTGCCGCGCTCAGTCGGGTCGGGCGCGGAGCACCTCGAGAAAGGGCTCAGGCCTGCGGAAGGGGCCAATCACCGCGGCGCGCAAACCACCGCCGAGGATGTCGGCGGCCAATGCGCGGAGCGCGTCGGGATCGACGGCGATCAGGCGCTCGGCGATGTCGTCGGCCAGCAGGATCTCGCCGGTCAGCAGCTCCTGCTGGCCCAGGTGGTTGCACAGCGCCGACGTGCTCTCCAGCTGGACCGACAGCCGCCCGCGAGCGTATTCCTTGGCGCGCTCCAGCTCGGGCAGCGGCACAAGGTCGGTGGCGAGCCGTTCGAGCTCGTCGACGGCCGCGCGCATGGCCACCAACGCGCGCTTGGGCTCACAGCCCAAGGAAATGGCCAGGGTTCCGCTATCGGCGACACGGGTCAGAAAGGAGTGGACGTCGTAGGCGAGAGCCCGCTCCTCACGCAGCTCGAGGAAGAGCCGGCTCGACATGCCCTCACCGAGCACCACGTTGAGGATGTCGGCCACGAAGCGGCGCTCGTCGCGGTACGACGGCGCGCGCGCGCCAAGAACGATGTTGGCCTGACCGGCGCGACGGTCGAGCACGCTGACGGCCGGCCCGGTGGGGTGAGTGGCGGCGAGTGGCTGCTCGCGTTCTGCACCGTGGTGGGGCCAGGGCTGCAGCGCATCCGACACCAGCTCGACCACCTGATGGGCGTCGACTGCACCGGCCACCGAGACCACGAGGTCCTCGTGGCGGTAGTGCCGTTGCAGGTGGCGCCGGCAGTCAGCGGCCGTGAAGGACTGGACGGTCGTCGCCGTTCCGGCGACGTCCCAACCGAGCGGGTGATCCGGCCACATGATGGCGTCGTACAGCGTGTGCACGTGATCCTGAGGGCTGTCCTCGTACATGCGCAGCTCTTCGATGACCACCTGTCGTTCGCGGTCGACGTCCTCGTCAAGAAACCGCGGGGTGAACAGCATGTCGCTGAGGACGGCGACGGCCACGCCGACGCGGTGCGCCGGCACCTTGGCCCAGAAGATGGTTGCCTCACGGTCGGTGGAGGCGTTGATCGTGCCCCCGACGCCCTCGACAGCCTCGCTGATCCGCCGCGCCGTCGGATAGAGCTGACCACCCTTGAAGACCATGTGCTCGATGAAGTGGGCGAGCCCGCACTCGTCAGCACTCTCGACGCGCGAGCCGGTGCCGAACATGAATGCGATGCTCACCGACGCACGCTCACGCATGGGCGCGGCGAGCAGCCGTACGCCGCCATCGAGAATCGTCCGGACGTGGCCGCGATCGGCGGCCGCGATTACCAGCGCCCGCGCCCCCGTTCCGTGTGAGCGGCGAGCCCCCCCTGCGCGGGGCCGGTGGGATGGATGACGACGCGGCGGGCCGGCTCGTGGCCGCTGCTCTCGGTGCGCACCCCGGGATCGTCCTGAAGGGTGAGATGAATGATGCGGCGCTCGTAGGCATGCATCGGATCAAGCGTGTAGCGCTCGCCGCTCGCTCTGACCCGCTCGGCCAGCCGTTGGGCCAGCTCGCGCACCTGTTCCTCGCGCCGCGCCCGGTAGCGTTCGACGTCGAGGATGAGGCGTCCTCCCTGGCCCTCCGCCTGCTCGTCGCCCATCATCAGATTGAGAGTGGTCTGCAGCGCGCGCAGCGTCTCGCCGCGCCAGCCGATGAGCAGCCCGAGATCGTCGCCGGACACTTCTAGGATCATCGGCGCCACCGACTCGCCCGCCCGCGGGCTGGTGCCGCGCCGCACGGAGACGCGGGCCGGGATCTCCATCTGGTCGAGCAGCGCAGCGAGCAACTCGCGTCCGCGCGCTGTCTGCGCATCGATCCGGCTCACCCGGACCCTGGCCCCGCTCGAGGACAGGTGCTCACCGGGAGCCGGTCGAGACCCACCCCGAGAGATCACATCCACCACGACCTCGTGCCGCTCCGCGCCCAGCTCAGCAAGGGCTTGCGTGGTGGCCTCATCGACTGTGGCCCCGGTGCCCTCGACGCCGGGCGAAGGCACGTCGGCCTGGTGCATCGCCTGCTCGGTGTCGTTCACATCGGTCTCCTCAGCCGTGTCGCTGCGCATCGTGTGGCTAGCGACGGCGTTTGTTATTGCGTTTCTTGGGAGTTCGCAGCGGCGGCGCATTGACCGCGCCGGCCGTCAGCGGGGTTGCCGCCGGCACGCTGGGGGCGTTGCCACCGCCGCGGCGGCGAGCCGGCCGGCTGCCGTTGCCGTCGGCAACGAGGGCGGCCTTCGGGGCCACCGATTTGGAGGGCGGCGATTTGGGTGGGGGCGACTTGGGGTAGGACAGGGCGGTGACGCGGCCGGCGCCGGGAAACCACGGCGGCACTCTCAGCGATCCCCAGCCGACCAGGTGGTACTGCTGCAGAACCATGAACAGCGTCCCGGTGACCCAGTACAGCGCCAGGCCCTGGGGAAAGTTGAGGCTCAACCAGAAGATGATCAGCGGGAAGATGACCGACATCTGCTTGGTGACGTTGGTCATGGTTCTTTCCTGGTCGGTCATGTCCGGCCGTGTCGGCGGCATCATCATTCGCGATTGCGCGAAGGTGAGAATGGCCGCAAGCAGCGGGAGGATCAGCACCGTCGGGTGGCTGAGCAGTTGTGCGTAGTTCGCCTTCCCGGCGATGCTGCAGCACTCGTTGACGCCGGACTCCGAAACCTTGTGGATCCAGAGGAAGCCGAGGCCGGAGTGAAGATTGGTGGTGGCATTGGTGATGCCGCGGTAGAGGCCGATCAAGACCGGCGCCTGCACGAGCGCCGGGAGGCACCCGGAGAGGCTGCTGAACGGTGACACCTGGTGCTCCGCGTAGAGCTTCTTCATCTCCTCGCTGAGCTTCTGGGGTTCCTTCTTGTACTTCTTGCGTAGCTCGGCGAGTTGGGGCGCGATCAGCCGCTGCTCCGCCTGGATGCGCCGGCTGGTGCGCAACTGCCAGCCGAAGATGGGGAACAGCGCGCCGCGGATGATGATCGTGGTGACGATCACCGCCAAGCCGAAGGCACCGACGGTGTTCAGCGGACCAATCGCCGCGAAGATGTGAGTGAAGAATTCGAGGCAGTACTGGAAGGGAACCCCGAGGGTGTCGAAGATGGAACCAACCATCATCAGACAGACCTCTCGGAGAGCACGGCGCGGCGGCGGCGGCGAGCCTCGCGCCAGCTCATGTACTGGTCGGGGACGGGATCGTGGCCGCCCTCGTGGAAGGGATGGCAGCGGCCGATGCGGCGTAGCGCCAGCCACCAGCCGCGCCGCCAGCCGTAGCGGGCGATGGCGTCGTAGCCGTACTGCGAACAGGTGGGCTCGTAGCGGCAGCTGCTCATCACCGCAAACAGCGGACCGATGGTCACTCGGTACACCCGGATCACCAGGAGACTGATGCGGGTCATCGAGGGCGCTCGGGGACGAGGGGCATGACGCCATTGTCCGTCGTGGAGGCCATTGCAGCGCTCTCCGCCCGTTGCAGAGCGCGGGCGGTGGACGTGTCCACGGCGGCGCGGAGATCGCCGAAACGCAGTTTCGAAGCGTCGGTGCCGGCGACGATCACGATGTCGTGACCGGCCAGTCGACCGAGCAGAGGCCGGACCACCTCGCGGAGGCGCCGGCGCAGCAGGTTGCGCCGCACCGAGGAGCGCAGGCCCACCAGAGCGAAACCCACCCGGGCGACGTCGAGGCCGTTGCCGGCCACATGAACGCGCACACCTGCGGCGGAGGCGCGCAGGCCACTGGCCCGGGTGGCGGCAAAGCGACGTCGCCCACGCAGGCGATGTCGCGAGGTCACCGCGTGGGCGCGGGGGTCAGGCGCTTGCGGCCCTTGCGACGCCGCGCCTTGAGCACCTGGCGTCCACCGGGTGTCGACATCCGGATGCGAAACCCGTGGGTCTTGCGCCGGTACTTCTTCTTGGGTTGGTAGGTCCGTTTGATGTCCGTCGCTCCGCAAGAGGGAGATTCGACGACCGGGGGTGGAGGTGGGCACGCCGAACGTGGCGGCAGGTGACTCCGGTCGTCGGAGGTGGTCGGCGGAGTATACCAGCGACACGGCCACACGGGCCTGGTTGCGCGCCGCCGCCGGCTGACCATTGTGAGCGGCTGGTCGCATTGGTAGACTGCTCGCTGCTCGGGCGGGCGACGTTTCCCCAACATCACCTCCATCGTGTCCGCCGGTGCGCCACCGTTGCTTATCCACTCCTGTGCACATCCTGTGCATAAGGTGGCGCGCGGGATCTCAGGTTGGCGATCCACCACTAGGGGGACACGAATTGTCTGCTACGGGCATTCCCCGCGACGTGGATGTGAATGCGCGAACAGACATCGCCATCCTTACGGAAGCCCAGCAGATTTGGCAGGCTGCGCAGGAGGAATTGCGCTTTCAGCTGGCCCGTCCCGGCTACGAAACCTGGCTCGCCAACGCGGTTCTCGTCGACAGCGACGGGCACACCTTCACCATCGGCGTGCCCACGCGGCTGGCGCGTGACTGGTTGATCGAACGCTACGCGCCGGTGATCCGCGAAACCATCAGCGGCCTGCTCTCTCACGACTGCGAGGTGGTGATCACCGTCGATCCGGCAGCGGGGCTACCACCGGACGAGCCCGCCCCCATCGCTGATGCTCCCGAGCCCGCTTACGGGATCGTCGGAGAATCTGCCGTAGACGGCAGCAACGCCACCAGGCTCAACCCCAACCTCATGTTCTCGACGTTCGTGGTGGGCAACAGCAGTCGGTTCGCCCACGCCGCCTGCCGCGCCGTCGCCGACGCCCCCGGCAAGGCCTACAACCCGCTCTTCCTGTACGGAGGCGTGGGGCTGGGCAAGACGCACCTCATGCAGGCCATCGGACACTCCGTCCGCGAGGGCCACCGCCGACCTCCCAAGGTGGCCTATATCACCTCCGAGAAGTTCATGAACGAGATGATCGCCTCCATCCAGGAGAACCGCACCTCGGACTTCAGGACGCGCTACCGCACCGTCGACGTCCTGCTCATCGACGACATCCAGTTCCTGGCCGGGAAGGACCGCACCCAGGAGGAGTTCTTCCACACCTTCAACGCCCTTCACGAGATCCAGAAGCAGATCGTGGTGAGCAGCGACCGGCCCCCCAAGGACATCCCCACTCTTGAGGACAGGCTCCGCAGCCGCTTCGAGGGCGGTCTCATGGCCGACATCCAGCCCCCCGACTTCGAGACGCGGCTGGCCATCCTCAACACCAAGCTCGGGGTGCACAGCTCGCTGGTCCCCGACGACGTATGCAGCTTCATCGCCCACAAGATCCAGCGAAACATTCGCGAGCTCGAGGGCGCGCTCATCCGCGTGCTCGCCCACGCGTCGATCAACGGGCGGCCGGTGACGCTCGACGCGGCGCAGACCATCCTTGCCGACATCATCCCCGTCGGCGACAGTACCCCGATCAGCATCGAGCTGATCCAGGAGACGGTGGCTGGTTACTTCAACATCTCCGTCGAGGAGATGAAGGGCAAGCGGCGCGACAAGCACATCGTCTTCCCACGCCAGGTGGCCATGTACATCGTGCGCGAGGAGACGGAGTCTTCACTGCCGGTGATTGGCACCGCCTTCGGCGGACGCGACCACACCACCGCGCTGCACGCCATCGAGAAGATCACCGACCTCGCGCTCGAGGATGTGCGCCTTCAGGGTGACCTGCGCCACATCCGCCAGCGGCTCCACCAGCACTGATGAGACGCGGGGAGAGGCCTGTGGACATGTGCGGCACAACCTGTGCGCGGGTGTACAGTCCCCGCCGGCTCCGGGCGCAGGGATGATCCCGGGGCTCTCTGCGCACAGCTTGTCCTGCGGGATTTCCCTGCCCCACACTGATCCTTCGCCGGTTATGCACCGCCGCGCACCCACTAGGTACTACCACTGTTTCAAAGACTCTGTCCGCACTCTTAATGGAGTCTGGTGACAACCCCGCCCACCGTGAGGTTCTCCGCACCATGAAGTGCTCCGTCTCACCATCCGCGCTCAGTGCAGCGCTGTCGCTGGTCGCGCGTGCCGTCTCACCACGGTCGACCCTGCCGGTCCTCGGCAACGTCCTCCTCGAGACGACCGGCTCCGGGCTCCGGGTCACAGCCACCAACCTTGACCTGACCATGTCAGTGACGGTCCCCGCCGAGGTGGAGCTCGACGGCCGCACCACCGTGCCCGCACGGCTGCTCAGCGAGTACGTGGCTTCGCTTGCCGAAGCCCCCTGCACCATGGCACTTGATCCCAACACCCAGGTCCTCAAACTCAGCTGCGGCGTGCACCGCACCAATCTCCATGGCATCGATGCGGTGGAGTTCCCGCCACTGCCGGCCCGAGAGGCGGACGCCGCTATCGAGCTCGATGCCGCCCTGTTCGCCAACGCTGTGTCGCAGACCGCCATGGCGGCCAGTGGCGATGAAGCGTCCCCGGTTCTGACCGGTGTTCTCTTCCAGGTCGACGGCGAACGTCTGACGCTCGCCGCCACCGACCGGCATCGCCTGGCGGTGAAGACGCTCGACGTCAACGCCAGCGGGGAGAAGCCGTTCTCCGGCTCGGTGATCGTTCCCTCCCGTCACCTCAGCGAGGTGGCTCGTGCCGTGAACCCCACCCGGCCGACGGTGTCGATCAGCTTCAGCGAGCAGCGCAATCAGGTGTTCTTCAGCCTCAAGGATGTCGAGATCTCGTCGCGGCTGATCGAGGGCAACTACCCCAACTACGCGCAGGTCATCCCGGGAGAGTCCACGACCACGGTCAAGCTGCCCACCGCCTCGCTGCTTCGCGAGGCCAAGACAGCCTCGGTGCTTGCCCGCGACGCAGCCAACCCGGTACGGCTGCGTGTCGGCGACAACACCCTCACCCTGGTGGCTCAGACCGCCGAGGTGGGCGATGACGAGGCTCCGCTGAGCGCCAATGTCAAAGGCGACGATGTGCAGATCGCGTTCAACGCTCGCTACATGCTCGATGCGCTCAGCGTCCTCGACTCCGACGAGGTGCAGCTCAGCTTCAATGGGTCGCTGCAGCCAGGCGTGATCCGACCGTCAGGGCGCGACGACTACCTCTGCATCATCATGCCGGTGCGGGTGCCCTAGGCAGCGGCCCGCGGCGATCGCGGGCGAGCGGTACCCTGCTCCGGTGCGCGCAGCCACCATCGTCGACAACGCCCTCGTGGTGAGGGATCACCCCGACCCACAACCCGGGCTTGGCGAGGTGCTCATCGCGGTGCGCGCTGCCGGGGTCAACGGCGCGGACCTCCACCAGGTGAAGGGCTTGTACCCGGCGCCGGCGGGAAGCCCGCCCGACATTCCCGGCCTCGAGCTGGCCGGCGAGGTCATCGGGCTGGGGCCGTTGGCGTCTCGGTTCAGCGTCGGTGACCGGGTCATGGCCGTGGTCGGTGGAGGGGCGCAGGCGCAGATGGCCGTGGTCCACGAGCGGCTGCTCATGCCGATTCCGGACGGCCTGGACTGGATCGCGGCAGGCGGGTTTCCGGAGACTTTCACCACCGCTCACGATGCGCTCTTCAGCCAGGCGGGTCTGCGGATGGGTGAACGACTGCTGATCCACGGAGCTGCCGGCGGCGTGGGGGTCGCCGCAGTGCAACTGGCTCGCCTGGCCGGAGCGCGCGTGTGTGCGACTGTCCGCGCGGAGCGGCTGCGACACGACGTGAGAGCCCTGGGCGCGGACACCGTCACAGCCCCCGACGGGTTCTCCACCCACGGTCCATTCGACGTCATCCTCGAATTGGTGGGCGCGCCCAACCTTGCCGGCAACCTCGAAGTGCTCGCCGTGCGCGGACGCGTCGTGGTCATCGGCATCGGAGCGGGCGCGCGCGCCGAGATCGATCTGCGCACGCTGATGCGCAAGCGCGGTCACGTCATGGCGTCGACGCTGCGCGCCCGTCCGCTGGAGGAGAAGGCCGCCTGCGCGCGCCTGATGGAGACCGAGGTGCTCCCCGCCCTGGCCCAGGGCCGTCTGCGGGTGCCCGTTGCCGCGAGCTATGCCCTCGAACAGGCTGACAAGGCGTACGACCGCTTTGCCGCCGGCGAGAAGCTGGGCAAGGTGGTCATCGAGATCTGCTGATTCAGGCCGAGGTGTCATGCTCGGAGCTCAGCGAACCAACACGGAGCGGAACTGATGAGCCTGCACATGAGCGGATGGGGCCTGCTGCGCTCCCTGCGCATGGACGAATCGATGAGGCAGCACGAGCTCACGCCCGGCATCGTGAGACGGATCGCCGGCTTCGCGAGGCCGTACCGGGGCGCTCTGGCCGTGTTCCTCGTTCTCATCGTCATCGACGCCATCGTCGGCGCGATCAATCCGCTGATCTACCGCGCCATCATCGACGACGGCATCCTCGGGCACAACGTCAACCTTGTTGCCGTGCTTGCGGGAGCCGTCGCTGGCCTGGCCATCTTCGACGCCGTCCTGGGCCTGGGCCAACGGTGGATCTCAGCCCGAGTGGGCGAGGGCCTGATCTTCGACATGCGCACCAAGGTCTTCGGCCACATCAACGAGATGCCGATCTCCTTCTTCACGCGCACCCAGACCGGCGCGCTCATCTCCCGCCTCAACAACGACGTGATGGGGGCCCAGCAGGCGTTCACCGACACCTTCTCCTCCGTGGTCGGCAACCTCATCGGGGTGACCATCACGCTCATCGCCATGTTCTTCCTCTCCTGGCAGATCACCCTGCTCTCGCTGATCCTCCTGCCCGTTTTCCTGCTGCCCGCTCGCTTCGTCGGACGTCGGCTGGCCGGCATCACCCGCGAGTCCTACAACCTCAACGCGCAGATGAACACCACCATGAGCGAGCGGTTCAACGTCTCCGGAGCCTTGCTCGTGAAGCTGTTCGGGCACCCGGAGGCCGAGGTCCGCGGCTTCGCCTCCAAGGCTCGCCGCGTTCGCGACATCGGCATCCTGCAGGCGATGTACGTGCGCGTGTTCATGACCTCATTGCTGCTCACCGCCTCGCTCGCGACTGCGCTCGTGTACGGGCTCGGCGGCGCTCAGGCGGCGCGTGGAACTCTGCTTGTGGGCACTGTGGTGGCGCTGACCGCCTACCTCAACCGTCTCTACGGACCACTGACAGCCCTGTCCAACGTGCAGGTTGACGTCATGACGGCGCTGGTGAGCTTCGACCGCGTCTTCGAGGTGCTCGATCTGCCTCCGATGGTCGCGGAGAAGCCCGATGCCGTCCCGATTCCGCGCGGGCCGGCCACGATCGAGTTCGACCACGTCGATTTCCGCTACCCCGCTGCCGAGGAGGTGTCCCTCGCCTCGCTGGAGTCCGTCGCTGTTCTGGAACGGACCAACAACCAGCAGGTTCTCTTCGACATCAGCTTCATCGCGAGGCCGGGCCAGCTGGTGGCCCTGGTGGGACCGTCGGGCGCCGGCAAGACGACGCTCAGCCACCTGGTTCCCCGGCTCTACGACGTCCGCTCCGGAGCGGTGCGCATCAACGGGATCGACGTCCGCGACGCCACCCTCGAGTCTCTTCGGGCGACTGTCGGAGTGGTCACCCAGGACGCACATCTCTTCCACGAGACGATCCGATCCAACCTCGTCTACGCCAAGCCGGATGCAACCGACGACGAGCTCATGGAGGCATTGCGGGCCGCACAGATCCTGCCACTCGTCGCGTCCCTACCCGACGGGCTCGACACCCTCGTCGGAGACCGGGGTTACCGGCTCTCCGGCGGCGAGAAGCAGCGCATCGCCATCGCACGTCTTCTGCTCAAGGCGCCAGACATCGTGGTGCTCGACGAGGCCACGGCCCACCTCGATTCGGAGTCGGAGGCGGCGGTGCAGGAGGCGCTGCGGCACGCGCTGACGGGGCGGACCTCCCTGGTGATCGCGCACCGGCTCTCCACTGTTCGCGACGCCGACGTCATCCTGGTCATCGACCAAGGACGGATCGTCGAGCAGGGAACACACCGGGACCTGCTCGAAGCGGGTGGTCTCTACGCCGAGCTCTATCGCACGCAGTTCAAGAGCCAGGCCGCGGCTGGAGCGGAGCCCGCCCCCACCACAGTGGCAGGACCTGCCGCGGTTTGATCGGCCTCAGTGGCCGCCGCCACCCGGGGGGCCGTACAGGTTTGGCGGCCTGGGCAGCACCAGCACCATCAGGAAGACCAGCGCGA
Organism: Candidatus Dormiibacterota bacterium; assembly: GCA_036732145.1. Lineage (GTDB taxonomy): Bacteria > Chloroflexota > Dormibacteria > Aeolococcales > Aeolococcaceae > Aeolococcus. The sequence goes on along the minus strand of DAINCY010000010.1, from coordinate 17,541 downwards.
AGCAGGCCATCTCGAAGAAGAGGCTGTCCCGGAACGCGTGGTCGAAGTCGTCGGCGATCGCCTTCGCGGCCACCGGTCCGACAACGCACGGAATCGCCCCAGACCCGGCCGCCGGGCAGCTGGCGGTCTGCGCCTGCGCCGGACAGCCTGGCGGCGTCGCCGAGGGATCTGAGCTGCTCGCGCGGGCGACAAAGCAGTGCGTGAAGCTGCTCGTCACAGCCGCAACCTGGGGCTGCGGCATGCCCGCGGAGGACAGGCGCGACGCCAGCCCTGCGGCCTGGCTGTTCGCCACGGTGGGCGCGTAGCTGCTCACCTGGCCGAAGAAGATGATCCCGATGACAGCGACGCCGAGCGCGCCGCCGATCTGCTGCACTGTGGTGAGCACCCCCGATGCCGAACCCGCGGCCCCGGTCCTGATCCCCGCCAGAACAATGTTGATGAGCGGCGCCACCACCAGGCCGAGACCGGCGCCGCACACAGCCAGCGCCGGGATCATCTGGTAGCTGTTCACCCCCGTCCCGACCGTCGTGACCGTCAGCCAGAGGCCGATCATGCCTGCCACCAGGGCGACGCAGCCGTAGTTGAGGATGCGCTTGCCGACCCTGGGAGCAAGTCGGATCGAAACCGTGGACGCCAGCGCGGAGAAGATGGAGACGGGCAGAGTGGTCAGTCCCGCATGCAGCGCACTGAACCCCAGCCCGATCTGCAGGAACAGTGAGAACGTGAGGAAGAATGCGGGAATCCCCGCGAGGAACACCATGGTCATCGCGGAGCCGACCACGAAGCCGCGGTCGCCGAACAGCTCAGGCTCCACAAGAGGGCTGCCGCCGCGGGCGGCGCGCACCCGGATGTAGCGACGGAAGGCCACAAGCAGGACCGCGCCGCCCGCCAGCATCAGGTAGGCCCAGATCGGCCAGCCCGCGTCGCGCCCCTCGACAAGCGGGAAGGCGATCAGGAAAAGGCCGATGGTGACCAGAACTACGCCGGGAATGTCGAGGCGGGGGACCGATGGTGCCTTGGACTCGCGCAGGTAGATGAGCGCGGCGACAACGGCGCCGATGCCGATCGGCAGGTTGACGAGAAAGATCGGGCGCCAGAGAAGGTCGGTGCTGCCCACGTGAATGTCGGCCTGGATGAGCAGGCCGCCGACAAGCGGGCCTGAGATGGTGGCCACGCCGATCACCGCGCCGAAGACACCGAAGGCGGCACCGCGTTCGCGAGGCGGAAAGCTCACCTGGATCACGGACAGCACCTGCGGGTACATCAGCGCGGCCATCAGTCCCTGGAAGACGCGGGCGGCGATGAGTGTCAGAGGGGTCGGGGCCAGTCCGCAGATCAGGGAGGCCAGCGTGAAGCCGGAGACCCCGATGATGAAGAGGCGCTTGCGACCGAAGATGTCTCCGAGCCGCCCCCCGGTGATGAGCACAACTGCATAGGCCAGCTGATAGCCGGCGAGCACCCATTGAATCTCGGCGAAGGAGGCACCCAGATCACGCTGAACGCTGGGGATGGCGACGTTCACGATCGAGATGTCGAGCAGGATCATGAAGGACGCGATCAGCACCACCGCCAGAGCCTTCCAGCGGCGCGGATCCGCGACCTGTCCCTGTGTGCCGGTGTCCGACATGCTCAGAACCCCCGGGTGATCAACTGCACCGTGCCGTTATAGCGGCGTGAGCAGCGTCCTCGGAGTCAGGCATCAAGGGTGGTGAAGCGCAGGCGTCGCACTGCGGTGGCGCCCAGCCTCTCGTTGAGCAGGGCCACCACCCGAACAGAGTCGAGGTGGAGCTGGTGGCTCAAGGCGGTGTTGGCGACGCCAACCAGCAGCACGCCACGCTCCAAGCTGATGGCCCGGCACATGGGCGCCAGCGCCGCGCCGACCACCTCGTCGAAGACCTCGCGCACCTGCACCTCGCGCACGCGACCGCGCACTCCGAGACCACGCAGGGCGGGATCGATGAGGTCGGAGAGGCGCTCCATCAGTTCTCCGCGACCTCGACCACCCGGCCCTGTTCCACCTCGAAGCGGCGGGTCCCTGGCGGCAGCATGTCGGGGAGCGGTTCGCTGCTGGTGATCAGAGTCTGCAAGCCGGCCGTGGCGAGACCGGCGATGAGATCGCGGCGCCGCCCGGAGTCGAGCTCGCTGAGCACGTCGTCGAGGAGAAGGACGGGCATGACTGAGGCGCGGGAGGCGATATGGCGCACCTCGGCTAGTTTGAGGGCGAGCACGATGCTGCGCTGCTGCCCCTGGGATGCGGCACTGCGTGCCGGACGGCCGCCGATGAGCAGTTCGAGGTCGTCGCGATGGGGTCCGGCCAGGGTGGACCCGCGGGCGATCTCCTCGTTGCGGCGGCGCGCCAGTGTGTCCGCCAGCGCAGCCTCCGCGGCCGCACCCCCGCCGTCCGGGTCCATGCCCCCGTCGGGCACGTAGCGCAGACCCAGTTCCTCGCCGCCGCCGATCTGCGCGAGCGCCGCGCGTCCGTGGGGGACCAGCGCTCGCACCAGGTCCGCCCGCGCCACCTGGATGCGCGCCCCGCTGGTCACAAGCTCGCGGGTGAAGCCGTCCAGCGCGTCGAGGTCGGCGCTGCCGGCGCGGAGCTGGCGCAGCAGCGCGTTGCGCTGCTCAAGGACGTGGCGAAAGCGGACCAGGTCCGAGGCGACCCTGGGGTCAAGCTGGGAGAGGACGACGTCCAGAAGCCGGCGCCGTCCGTCCGGTCCAGCCTTGACGAGTTGAAGGTCCTCCGGCCAGAAGAGCACCACGGGGCAGAGGCCGAGCAGGTCGCGCGCGGGACGCGGGCTGCCGTCGACGGTGGCGGTTCTCGTGACCCTGCCGGATCCGAGGTCACGACGGAAGCGCACCGCCAGGGTCCGGTCGGCCGCGGGTCGGAGCACGCGGGCCTCGAGCAAGGCCTCGTCGCGTCCCCACGCCACGACATCGCCGGAGCTCGCGGCGCGGGGGGACCGCGTCAGGAGCAGGGTCGCGACGGCCTCGAGCAGGTTGGTCTTTCCCTGCGCGTTGCGCCCGCCCACCACGTTGAGACGGCTGCCGAACTCCACCGACTGCTCGCAGTAGTTGCGGAAGGCAAAGATGCGCAGGCGTTGCACGCTGCAGGCCCCGGCCGCGACCGGCGGCAGGAGCAGCACGCTCACCGCCCCTCCGCGGCGGCACAGGCCATGCCGGCAATCAGCGCCGCAATCCGCTCGGTTGCCTCAGGTCGGGCCACGGCCGCCACCGCGGCGCGCATCGCCGCCAGCCCCGGCGACCTCGGCAGCGACAGCTCGGCGATGGCGTCGACCAGCTCGCGCGCCCTGGGCACGTACCGCCCGGCGCCGATGCCGACAACCCACTCGAGGTTGCCCCGCTCCTGTCCGGGGATGTACCAGGTCAGCAGCATGGGAAGCCCCGAGCAGAGCGCCTCGCTGATGGTCCCGGGCCCAGCCTTGGTGACCACAAGGTCGGCGGCGCGCATCCAGTCCGCCATGTTGTCGACGAACCCGAGCACCGGCACGGGCCGGCCCTCGCCGTCGCGCAGGCCCCGGAGCCGGTGGCGCGCCCGGCGGTTGCGACCGCAGATGACCGCCAGGCCGACCGGCAACCCTGAGCTGGCAATGGCGCGAGCGCGCACGTGCAGACCCCCGGATCCATCGGCGCCACTGCACACCAGCACCGTGAACCGATCCTCAGCCAGTCCCAGACGCCGTCGCAGTGCGCGGCGCTCCTGGTCGTCGGGGAAAGGACGGGCGAACGCTGCGTCCACAGGTAATCCGAGCTGGTGACAACGCTGTGCGGGGATCCCTGCCCGCCGGCAGCGGTCCAGGCCGCCCGGCGATGGAATCACGACCGCGTCGACGTCGCGACATGCCCAGCCCGCGTGCACGTCGACCAGATCGGTGATCACCGTGATCACCGGCACTGCGGGCGCCGGACCTGCCCGCACCGCCGCGGCGGCGAGGTGATTGAGCAGCGGATGGAAGGAGACCACCGCAGCGGGACGATGCGACGCCAGCAGGCGCGGCAGTGCCTCACGCAGGGGGCGGAGCGCCGACCGGCGGATCAGCGCCACCGCGGGCGCGGAGTTGGTGGCATGGTAGAGAGCCCCCCACACCCAGCGGGCATGGTGAATCAGTGGCCCATACAGGTCGGCGGTGCGGCTGAGAACCGTGGGTGAGCCGGTGGCCACCGGGTCGACGATGTGTACGTCGAACTCCCCGGGGCGATCGATCTCGAGCCGGCGGGCCACCGCGGTGGCGCCGGCGCGATGGCCGCCGCCCGTGTCGGCGATGAGGAAGAGGAGGGGTATGGCCACGTTCCTGCAGCCTACTGAAAGCATGGGGCGGCGCCGGTCAGTACGAGAAGTCGACGGCCTGCGCCTCCAACCCCCCGACCGCGAAGCGAGTCATGGCGAGCTCGCCGCCGCCGTCAGCGTCCGCCACGTAGGCTTGCTTGACGCCCAGGGAATCGACGGCAAGACACACCAGCCGCCGCCCATCGAGGGCCACGCGAACGCTCCGCAGGTCGGTGGTGCCGGTGCCCAACGTCACTGAGGTGTTGTCACCGCCGACCACGCTGATCCGCACCAACTGCAGGGACTCGCCGTTCTTGCTGACCGCCAGCAGGACCCCCTCGCCGACGAAGCCGAGAGCCTGGAGGTGGCTCGTCAGCGGCTGCGCGATGCCCGGTGACCCGGGCGCTGGCGCCACCACCACGCCGCCGTCCACGGTGGCCAGAGCGATGCGGCTTCCTCCCGGCGATACAGCAACCGCCATCGATGAGGGGGGGGCTCCGGGGAGGTCGTACCGCGCGTCGATCTGCTGGTTGACGAGCTCGACTGTCGCCGGTGCTCCGGTCGATGTGCCCGTGCTCAGCACCAGGGTTGTGTTCCCCGCCCAGAGTGGCGAGAAGATGACGCTGGTGCTGGCGGCGACCACCGTCAGCGCTCGTGACCGCACGTCGAACACGTCGACCTGTGTGCCCGCGGCGAGCGCAAGACGGGTTCCGTCCGGCGACCAGGACGGCATTGTCCCGTTCGGGATGTCGGCGATGGCAGCGCCGTGGACGGTATCGATGACCTCAAGAAGCGAAGTCGACGTCAGGGCATCGTTGACCTCCACCGCCACGTGTGTCCCGTCGGGGGCAGCCGCAGCCGCCGAGTACGTCTTCAATGCCGCCTGGACGGAGACCGCCCCACAACCAGACGTGACTGTGCACCGTGCAGCCTTGAGCAGCACGGGTGCTGCGATCGGCTCTCCCGCTGCGGCCGGTGCAAGCGCCGGGAGGAGCACCTGTGTTGCGCTCTCGCCCTGGTTGCCGGCGAGGACCACGGCGTGGGCACTCTCCATGCGCCGTCCGGTGATGAAGTGCACGGCCGCAGCGACGGCGAGGAACTGCTCGTCCTCACCGCGCGCGGTACGGTCGACGTCGATCGAGTAGGTGACGCCCGGCGCCAACAGCTGGCCCGGGAGGATCACGAAGCGGCTGTGATCGACGGAGTTGCGCAGCACCCGCGTTCCTGGGACAGCAGGGGTCAGGGTGATCGCCCCTGCGGTCGCCGGCGCATCCATCGGAGCAGAGAACGACACCGCGAGGCGCGCATCGACGGCGACATCGCCGGCGCGATCCGCGGGGGCGCTCGAGGCCAGGGTCGGAGCCGCCGCGCTGGTCAGGTCCCAGTGATGGTCGAGACCATTGCGATCCCCCTGCGCATCGGAGAATCCCCCTTCCAGTGTGAAGTGGTACTGCGTCGCTGCCCGGAACACCGCGCCCTGGTGAAGCAGCTCGAACCCGGGCAGCGGATCCAGCCAGTGGATCCAGCACGGTGCCGTCGAGTCAGCGGCGAAGACGCTGCCGAAATCGCAGCCCGGGATGGCCGGGCTGACGCTCTGCGCTCCAACGGACGCGCTGACCGTGAAGCGGCCGACGAGACTGGCGCGCGTCACTGAGCGGTCGAAGACAACGCGCACCGGCGCATCCGCTGGGACGGCGGTCGAGCCGCGGTTGGGCTCGAGCGAGATGATCTGTGGAGGGGCGGAGAAGCAGCCCGTCAGGACCAGCGCGAGGGCACCGGTCAGCAGTCCGGCGGCGAGGAGCCGGACAACCCGCCGCAGCCCTGGGGCGCTGGCACCGGAAGTCTCGACCGTGATGCTAGGACGGCCGGGACAGAAGCGCCTCAGCGTCGATGGCCTCGCGCGAACTGTCATCGCCGCGCACCTCGATGCGCGCGGAGCGCTCCGACGCCAGGCCGGCCACGGCGTCGGTGCTTGTCTGTGGGGTTGGAGAACCGGCGGTGTAGGCGGCCAGCACGCTCCCCTCCTTGAGCAGGATCACCCCGGTCTGTGAGCCCCCCACCACGATCACCGAACCGTCGAGCCGCTCCTCGGCAAGGTACTCGAGCAGCGCAGGGAAGTTGACGAAGCGGGCGAGCAGGCCGGTGAAGAGCGTCGGGCCGGTCAGCAGCCGCGCGACTGAGATGACGGTGTCGGTGTCGATGTCGACGACATCGAGGAGTCCCTCACCCGTGTCCATCTGACGGCGGAAGACGACAAACGCCTCCTCGCCGTGAGCAGAACCATCCTCGCCGGCCTCGGCCTCAACCAGCTCGCCATCGCGGAAGAGCAGGACGCCGGATGTCGCGCCGCTGGTGAGCCGGATGAAGCCCGTCTGACGGTCGCTGCGCAGTGTGCGCAGGAGGCGTGGGAAGTCCACGAAGGCACTCTTGAGGCCCTCGTACTGGACGTGACCCGCAGGGATCGGCAGGGTTCCGACGGCCGTGGCCTGGGCCGCGCCGGCCGAGTTTCCGCCCGAGGCTGGGGAGCTCGCGCCCCCCGCGACGCTCGCTGGCGGGGCCATCGCTGCCACGGGAGCGGGCTCCTCGGGGAGGTGTGTGGGCGAGTACTCGGCAGGGGCGTACGCGGGGGCCGTCTCGGCCGCGGGCTTGCCTGCGTTCCAGGAATCGATGCCCGAGGGCTGGCCCGCTTCGTCTCGAGGGGACGTGCTCCGTGGCGTCTGCGATTCGATCGTGGGTTCGGGGACCATCGCCGCCGGGCTCCAGGTGGACGGCTCCGGTGCCCCCCCGCCCGCCGTGGGCCCCGCCTGCCCCTCGATGGCATGCAGTGATGGCACAGCCGAACTGGACCCCACGGCCACGGCGGCCGGCACGGCGGCCTCCTCGCCGGCGGCGATCAACTCCGCGGGCGACGATTTGATGGTCTCCTCCGCCGGCAGCTTGGCTCGCGGATCGAAGCGAAAGCTTCCGCCGTGCCAGGCGAGCGCGCGGAGCACGACTTCCTCGCCGTCCCCCTCTGGGCCGGTGGCGTGGAAGAGGTGCCCGAACAGGAAGAAGAGGGAACAGCTGTCGGCGCCATCCTCCAGGGTGAGTGTCCCGGTGGCTCGCTCCGACTGCATGGTTTGCAGCAGAGAAGCGAGGTCGGACTCCTGCAGCGAACCCTGAGTCTGCACTTGAGGTGACTCCTGTGACGGGCGGTCCTGATCTCCAGGGGCGCAGGCGACGACCCCCGAAATCGGCCGTATAGTATCAACCGTTCCACGTGGCGGCCAGTTCGCCGCCTTGTCTCCAAATCAGCTCGGCGCCCCTAGAATCGTCAGGCGGTCAAGAATTGTGAAGGAAACTGTGGTGGAAGCGCGGCAGCCCATGGTCCTGGTCGTGGACGACGATGCTCTGATCCGCAAGGCAATCCGGCTCACCTGTGAGTCCGAGGGCTACGCAGTGACCGAGGTCGAACGCGGCGCCGATGTCCTGACGGCGTTCGAGTCCGTGCGACCGGACGTGGTGCTGCTCGACCTGATGTTGCCCGACATCAGCGGGTTCGACATCTGTCGGGAGATCCGCCGCGCCGGCCACCGAGTCCCCGTCCTCATCCTCTCCGCCAAAAACGACGAGATCGACGTCGTGCTGGGGTTGGAGATCGGCGCCGACGACTACATCCAGAAGCCGTTCCGGCCGCGTGAACTGCTTGCCCGCATCGCCGCTCATCTCCGCAAGGCGAACCAGTCGACCTCGCGCAACGGTGAGGGTCGGCGTCTCGCCTTCCGCGGTCTCATCGTCGACACCGCCGAACGGCGGGTGGTGCGCGGTGCGGACGAGATCCCCCTGACACACACGGAATTCGACCTCCTCGCCTTCCTTGCCGGCAACGCCGGGCAGGTGCTCTCGCGCGACCGCATCCTGTCGTCGGTGTGGGGCTATGAGCATCCCATCGCGACACGGGTCATCGACGTGCATGTGCGCAACCTTCGCCGCAAGATCGAACCCGACCCGGGCCAGCCGCGCTACATCCTGGCGGTGCCGGGCATCGGTTACCGATTCACCAGTACGCGCCCGGAGGACGCTCGGTAGACTGACGGCGATGCCCACCCCGCCGATGCTCCGATCCCGCGACCCGTCCGCGGACGAGCGCTCGAAGCCGGATCCTCTTGTGGCCGTCAACGTCGCCGCCCTGGCGGTGGTGTCAGGTGGGCTCTTCCTCGCCGCCATCCTCGCCGTGTACGACTGGCGCACGCCGGCGGCGGAGGCGCCTCTGGTGCTCTGGATCGCGGTGATCGCGCTCGGGCTGTTCGTCATCGACGTCTCCGTCGTCAGCGTGCGGTACCTGCGCCGGCTGCGGCTGGGACTGTAGGTGTCGGAACAGCCGGGACCAGGTCTGCCGCCTAGCGATTCCCCCCAGGCCCGGCCTCCCTTTCCGTCCTACGAGGAGTTCGCCTCGGATCTGCTCGAGGCCATCGACGCGTCGGGCCTCAGCATCGAGGACGTCCGCCACCACGTCGAACCCGGCATCGGAGAGCGCCGTTTCGAGTGCACCGTGCGACTGTCACCGTCGGAGCCGCCCTCTCGCTACCACGTGCACGTCACCTTCGCCTGGGACGCCCTCATGACCTACGTCGCCAGCTACGGCAGTGGCGCCGACTGCGAGCTCTACCACGACGAGGAGGACGCGCAGGACTGTCCGCACCAGCACCTTGCCCCGCAACCGTTCGTCGAGATCGAGGCGGAGTTTGTCCTCGGTGACGGGGGCTACGAGCTGCAGGATGTCGGCGAGGTCGGCACCTGGGTGGACACGGTGCAGACCCTGATCGGCAAGGCCTTCCCCGACGACGACCGCCCCTCTGTACACATCGGCCTGGCGGCCCTGGGGCGCACGACGTTAGTCGAGAAATTCACCGCCGAGCACTCCTGGCTCATCGATTTCGAACGCCCACCTGATCTCGGCCTGATCGCCGGCCAGGTTCAGGCGGCGCTGCGCATCGTGCCCCAGCTGGCGGATCGCCTGCCCATCTAACAGAACGCCGATGGCGCGTGGCGGGATGACAGCCGAGGACATCTCCTTGCGCTGCAGGCTTCGCGGGCGTTTGCGTCACTGCGAACTCGCCACCGGCGAGCTCTCCGGTCCTTCGCCCGCTGCACAATTTGCGCTGCGGAGATGTCCCCGACTGTCATCCTTCCATCGGCGAACCGTCCCTGATCGGGCGAGGCAGATCCTCGCCCCCTGAGCGCGGTCGAAGTTGACACTTCGTCCACGCTCGCCCCACTCCTCGGCGCGGCTCCGCGCCGGACGGTACTTGTTGGGGCCATGACAGCCTCAACGAGTGGTTGGGAGTGGCTTTGGTGCTGGCTGGCCCATCTCTGTGAGGAGTCGCGTGATGAATGGCCGGTTCGCGATCTCCGGGTGCGGCACGGTGAGGCCGTGCTCGGAGACCTGGATGTCGCCGGCCTCTCCGAGCAGGAGGATGTCGACATCGGCGCGGCGCGGTCCCCAGTGGTAGGTGTCGCGCCGGCCCGCGGCGGTCTCGGCGGCTCGGCAGTGCTCCAGCCATCGCTGCGGTGACCAGGCCTGAGGGGCACGCAACCGCAATACCTGGTTGTGGAAGTCTCCCTGCCCGGTGACCCCGACCGGCCGGGTGAGGATCTCGCTTGACGCGGCCTCGACGACCACGCCGTCGTGCGCGAGGAGTTCGCGGAGCGCGGCGAGCGCCTGCCCGCGATGGCCGAGGTTGGAGCCCAGCGCCACCCACGCGAGGTCGGAATCCGTCGAGCCGCGGCGGCTGCTCACCCCGTGGGTCCGGGCGGTGGCAGCGCCGCGATCGACTCCGGCGTGCCCCGCACCACGGCGTCGGCGACACGCACAGCCCGCACCGCCGCCGCGACGTCGTGGACGCGCACCACGCTCACCCCGGCGTCGATCGCCAGTGCCAGCAACGCCAGCGTCCCCTCGACGCGCTGGTCCGGAGCCACCCCGCCGAGGATGGCTCCAATCGTGTGCTTGCGCGAGGGACCGAGCAGGACCGGCCTGCCGAGTCCGCGCAGCTCGCGCAAGCGGCGCATCAGTTCGAGGTTCTGCGCGGGTGTCTTGCCGAACCCGAAACCTGGATCGACGATGATGCGGCCGGCCTCGACGCCGTGCGCCTGCGCGATGCGCACAGACTCGCGCAGCGCCCCACAGATGTCCTCCATGAGGTCGCCGTAGTCGGTGCCGCGCTGGTTGTGCATGGCGACCAGCGCCACATGTGGGTGGGCGGCAAGGACGTCGACCATCGCCGGGTCGCCACGCAACCCCCAGACGTCATTCACGATCACGGCCCCCTCGGCGATCGCCGCAGCGGCCACCCCGGACTTGCGGGTGTCGATGCTCACTGGGACAGCGACCGCGGCACACACGGCCCGCACGGCGGGCAGCACCCGGGCCAGCTCCTCGACCGCCTCGACCGGTTGTGCATTGGGCCGGGTGCTCTCGCCCCCGATGTCGAGGAGATCCGCCCCCGCCGCCACGAAACCCCGGGCCCGCCGTGTGACCGCGTCGACATCGTCGGCAAGGGAGTCGCCGGCAAAGGAGTCCGGGGTGACGTTGAGGATGCCCATGACCAGGGTGCGCGAGCCAAAGTCGATGAGGTGACCGCCGGCCCGGAGCGGCGCCGGCGACGCGCCGCCGGCCATCAGCACCTCGCCGATCGCCATTCCCAGAGACTCCGTGCTCTCGCTCCATTCCGAGAGGACGGCGGGGAGCTGCGCCATGGCCATCAACGGGGCCAGCAGCAGCGCGCGGTGTCCGTCAGCGTCGCTCAGGAGGGTGCCGCCGCGTTCGCGCAGCACCCTGTCGAGAACGCGGGTCAGGTCCGGAGCCAGGCCCTGCACCGCCAGCGCTTCGACAGCGCCATGCGTCGCCAAGGCGGTGAGCCGGTCGGCGGGAAGGCCGAGACGCAGCACCGAGTCACGCAGTGCGTCCTGCGGGCCCGGCAGGAGCGAGCGGACGTTGTAGCGCGCCGCCGTCGCGGCGTCGATCACGCGTCGCTGGAGGCTGGCGGTACGTCGGCGGGTTGCAGCGCACCGACAGCTTCGCGTTTGGGCACCATCACGCTGCGCTTGAAGATGCACACACGCTCGCCACGCTGGTTGAAGGCACGAGTCTCCACGCTGACAATGCCGCGATCGGGCTTGCTCGACGACTCTCGCTTGTCGAGGACGGTGGTCTCCGCGTAGATGGTGTCGCCGTGGAAGGTGGGGTGCTCGTGCTTGAGCGACTCGACCTCGAGGTTGGCGATCGCCTTGCCGCTGACGTCGGCAACGCTCATCCCCAAGGCGAGGCTGTACACCAGGTTTCCCACCACCACGTTGCGCTTGAATTGCGTCTGCGTCTCCGCGTAGTGCGCGTCGATGTGCAGCGGGTGGTGGTTCATGGTCAGCAGGCAGAAGAGGTGATCGTCGGACTCTGTGATCGTCTTGCCGGGCCAGTGCTTGTAGGTGGCGCCGACCTCGAACTCCTCGTAATACCGCCCGAACTGCACCCGCTCAGCCCTCCTCGACGGCAGCCACCGTGGTCATGGGAGAACTCTAGTTGACGCCGCGTGGTTTGACGGGGCGAGGAGGTGGCACCCGAGAGGCCACTACCGCTCTTCCCCTCCTGTACGCTGAATCCGTGTCAGGGGTTGCGTTGCCGGCGGCGCCGGGAGCCGGGCTGATCGTCCACGGTGAGGCGCTGGCACTGCTCCGCGAGCTGCCGGATGGTTGCGCGGGGCTGGTGTACGCCGATCCCCCCTTCAACACCGGAACCCATCGCGACGGGTTCCGGCTGCGCACCACGCGTGACGACGCCGGCGCGCGCCGCGGCTTCGCCGGCGCCACCTACCGCACTGACCGCACCGACGTCGCCGGCTTCGACGACCACTTCGAGGACTACCTCGGCTGGCTGGGTCCTCGGCTCGAGGAGTCGCGGCGAGTCCTGGCCGGCCACGGCACGCTGTACCTCCACGTCGATCCCCGCGAGTCGCACTACTGCAAGGTTCTGCTCGACGAGGTCTTCGGCCGCGACTGCTTTCTCAACGAGGTGATCTGGGCGTACGACTACGGGGCCCGCTCCACGACACGATGGCCAGCCAAGCACGACGTCATCCTGGTCTACGCACGCACCGCCGGTGGTCATCATTTCGACCTCGCCGAGGTTGAGCGCATTCCCTACATGGCGCCCGGCCTCCAGACCCGCGACCGCGCGGCGCGCGGCAAAACACCGACGGACGTGTGGTGGCACACCATCGTTCCGACCAACTCGCGCGAGCGCACCGGGTATCCAACGCAGAAGCCTCTGGGGGTCCTGCGTCGCATCGTGGCCGCCTCATCGCGTGCCGACGACCTTGTTGTCGACTGGTGCGCTGGCAGCGGTACGACGGGCGCCGCCGCTCAGGGCCTGGGCCGCCGCTTCGTCATCGTCGACCGCAGCGCCGATGCTGTGACGGTGATGCGGCAACGACTTGGGCAGCAGGTCTCAGTCCTCGACATGAACGCCTGACAGGGCACGCCGATTCATCCACCAGCCGCCGAGCATGCGATCCCGACTGATCCTGTCGCTGTGCACAATGCGGCCGTGAGCGGTCCTCTCGGCCTGGTCGGCAGCGGTGAGTTCACGCCGGCGACGGAGGCGGTCGACATCGCGCTTCTCGAGGGTCGTGAGCAGCGTGTGGTGTTCCTGCCCACGGCCGCGGCGCTCGAGGGCGCCAAGCGAACGTCCTACTGGGTGGAGCTTGGACGCACTCACTACCGGCGTCTGGGCGTCGAGGCGACGCCGCTGATGGTGCTCGACCGCGATCACGCCGACGATGCGGCGATGGCCGCGCAGGTCGCTGGTGCGGGCCTCATCTACATGTCGGGCGGCGATCCCACCTATCTGGCGAGGACGTTGGTGGGAAGCCGTGTCGGTGACGCCGTCCGTGACGCGTGGCTGGGCGGGGCCGCCGTCGCCGGCTGCTCCGCGGGAGCCATCGCGCTCGCCGACAGTGTTCCCGACATCCGCCGACGTGGCGAGCCGTCCGTCCCCGGTTTCGGCCTGGCACGCGGCATCGCGGTGCTCCCCCACTTCGACCAGATCGACCGTTGGCGTCCCGGGGCGACCAGGTGGGTCGTCGAACACGCGCCACCGAGCGTGCGGATCATCGGCATCGACGAGGACACAGCGATGGTCGGTGGTCCGACTGACTGGCGCGTCATGGGCCGCGGGTCGGTGTGGATCCTCGACAGGCCCGGCGTGCGCATCCAACATGGGGATGGGGAGGCGTTCTCGCTCGCCTGAGGCACCTGTCGTGCCTCAGATCTTGTAGCGCTCCAAGAGGCCGCGGGCGATGATCAGCTTCTGGATCTCGTTGGTGCCCTCGCCGATGATCAGCAGCGGGGCGTCGCGATACAGCCGCTCCACCTCGTACTCCTTGGAGAAGCCGTAGCCGCCGTGGATGCGCATCGCCTCGACGACGCACTCGAAGCAGGTCTCGGTGGCGAAGAGCTTGGCCATGCCGCACTCGACATCAGCTCGTTCCCCGGCGTCCTTCTTGCGGGCCGCCATCTGGGTCATCAGCCTCGCGGCGGTGATTTTGGTGGCCATGTCGGCCAGCTTCAGCTGGATGGCCTGGTGGCTGGCGATCGGGACGCCGAACGCGTGGCGCTGCTGCGCGTATTCGATGGACAGCTCGAACGCGCGCTGGGCCACACCAACGCCGCGCGCGGCCACGTTGACGCGACCAACCTCGATGGCCGCCATCATTTGCTTGAACCCTTGGCCCTCGATGCCACCGAGCAGGTTGGTGGCGGGCTGGCGGTTGTCCTCGAAGACGAGCTCGGTGGTCTCCACCCCCTTGTAACCGAGCTTCTCGATCCGCTTGGTGGAGCGGAAGCCGTTGTGGTTCTTCTCCGCGAGGATGCAGGACAGTCCCTTCCAGACCGGCTCGGCGCCCGGGTCGGTCTTCACCAGCGTCGCCACCACCGTCGAGTGCTCACCGTTGGTGGCCCACATCTTGGTGCCGTTGATGACGTAGTCATCGCCGTCGCGCACCGCCCGGGTCTCGATCGCCTGCACGTCGCTGCCGCAGTTCGGCTCGCTCATCGAGAAGCCACCGTGCATCTGACCCGCTGCCATCTCGGGGAGGAAGCGGTGCTTCTGCTCGTTCGTGCCGAACTTCTCGATGAGGAAGCTGACGATGAAGTGCGTGTTGATCACACCGGTGATCGACATCCATCCGCGCGCGATCTCCTCGCAACACATGGCGTAGGTCTCGTAGTCGAGGCCGGACCCGCCGTACTGCTCGGGGATGGCGAAGCCGAAGAAGCCCAGCTCCTTCATCTTGGCGACGATCTCGGTGGGGTACTCGTCGTCGTGTTCGAGCTGGTGGGCGGCGGGGATGATCTCACGCTCGACGAAGTCGCGCACCATGGTCACGATCTCGCGTTGTTCGGCGCGGACCTCGACACTCATGGCGAGGAGTCTACGGGCGCAGTACGTTCGCCCGGATCGCCGGCGCCACACGCCACCGCGAGACATCGCTTTCGGGTGAGGTCCACAGCTCGGGGGTCGACGTCCGCCGTCACCACGGCGCAACCGGCTCGCAGCGCCGCGACAGCTGACGAGCCGCTGCCGACGAAGGGATCACAGACCGTCATTCCCGGCTCTGCGCTGCCGGCAAGCATGTGCGAAAAGAGTGCCACCGGCTTCTGCGTCGGATATATCGCGCGGTGGATTCGCTTGACGGTCCACACGTCGGGGAGGTCGCGCCGCGAGAGACGGCGGTGACCCTTGGTGGCAAACACGATCGTCTCGTGCCGGCGCCGGAAATAGTGCCCCATCCCCAGGTTCACCTTGTCCCAGACGATCAGGTTCTTGACCGCGAACACCTCGCGCATGAGGTGTCCCAGCGAGAGCAGAGAGAAGCTGTCGAACATGACGTAGATGTGTCCGCCGTCGGCGAGCACCCGATGACACTCGCGCAGGAAGCCAACGAAGGTTGCCGGGTCATCGCGGAATTCGGTGAACCAGCGATCGTTGTCGGAGTCGGCGTACCGCCCCACGATGCGTCCGTGACCGAAGGACATGTGCTCGTTCATGCCGCTGTAGGCCGGATCGGTGGTGATCACATCGACCGATCGGTCGGGCAACGATGCGAGGAAACGCAGGCAGTCCGCCTGCTCAACGCGCCACCGGGCAGGCGCCGGCAGCTCGAGCGCATCCATGGCGCAACGCTAGCAGCCGCAGCGAAACGTGCACGGGATTGCCAGCGCGCTGCCGCCGGGGCGACGCTGCGGCATGCGCGCTCAGGACGCTTGCAGCAGGTCGCCATGCGGTGATGGTCAGCTGGCGGGCGCGTATCACATCGTCCAACGTACCGCTGACCACGCAGTCGAGGTCGAGGCGCGGGATCATGTCTCTGGTGCCGGCGGTCTCGCGATCGATCTGGAGGTCTGGGCCCGCGGGGAGCACCGCCCGCAACGCGTCCTCTCTCGTCCGCAGCCCATCGCGAGGTTCGCCCGCTGACGGTTGACAGGGGTATCGGGTCCGGCCGCCGGGCGAGCAGCTCGGTCCAGGTTCTTGACCCTATATGTTGTGGTCGCTACGATGGAGACCTACTACATCTTCGTTTGAGGTTCCCGTCGTGATGAGCCCACTCGAGTATTGCCCAAACCGGAGCGGCCAGGGCTCAGTGATGTGGCCGCTGTGTAATGCGAACGAGTGACGGTTCCGTCGCACTGCGTAGGCACCGGGCAGATCCGAGGTACACACCACCAATGGGACCGGTGATGAAGCGCTGTATCGGCTGTACCACCACATGGATACCAGCCGGGGTCAGTATGTGTGACGCCTGCAAGGAGCGCTGGACCCAGGACGGGGGCGGCTGCCCATCGTGCGGCCAAGCGGTTGCGGACCAGCGACACGCAGACGCCGCTGAGGAACGAGCGTGGAACCGCCCGTACTAGGGCTGTCGGGCAGCCTGCCAGGTACCCACTTCACGACCTTGGGATAAACGCCTCCGGGGCTGCCGGCCTGTCACGCATGTGTTTGCCTAGCAGCGTGAAAGCGCTTGCGCAAACTGCTCGAGAAGGCGGCTGAAGCTCCTACGACGATTGGGACAATTGACACTACGCGGCGACTAACAAAAGCGCACACTGTCGCTATCGCGTCACAGCCGGTTGCTCGGCGTCTCAGACGCGCAGGAGGTGCCTCATGGCAGGGAACCGCGTCGTCGTCTACCAGGGACCGGGAAAGGTCAGCGTCGAGAGCATCGACTACCCCAAGTTGGAACTGCCTGGAGACGTGGTCAAAGGCATGGGCGTCCGAAGGGAAGCCCCACATGCCGCGATCCTGAAGAACGTGGCGACCAACATCTGTGGCAGCGACCAGCATATGGTGCGCGGTCGCACCACAGCGCCCGTGGGCCAGAGCCTCGGGCACGAGATCACCGGCGAAGTGGTCGAGGTCGGTAGCGACGTCCTGTTTGTCAAGCCCGGAGACATCTGCTCCGTCCCATTCAACATCGCCTGCGGCCGCTGCCGCATGTGCAACGAGGGGAAGACGGGCGTCTGCCTCAACGTCAATCCCGCACGCCCCGGCGCAGCGTACGGCTACGTTGACATGGGCGGTTGGATCGGTGGGCAGGCCGAATATGTGATGGTGCCGTTCGCAGACTTCAATCTGCTCAAGTTCCCTGATCGCGACCAGGCCCTCGACAAGATCCGCGACCTCACCATGCTCTCTGACATCTTTCCGACCGGCTACCACGGCGCCTTCACGGCAGGCGTGACCACAGGCTCCACGGTATACATTGCCGGCGCGGGCCCGGTGGGACTCGCGGCGGCCTACTCCTCACACTTGCTCGGCGCCTCGGTGGTGATCGTTGGTGACATGGTTCCCGACCGCCTCGCCCAAGCCCGCAGCTTCGGCTGCGAGACAGTCGACCTGAGCCGGGACGCCGAGTTGCCGGACATGATCGAGCAGATTGTCGGCGAACCTCTCGTCGATGCGGCGGTGGACGCGGTCGGCTTCGAGGCCCGCGGTCACGGGGTAGGCGCCGCGGAGGCGCCCGCGACCGTACTGAACAGCATCATGAGCATCACTCGTGTGGGCGGTCGGTTGGGCATTCCCGGCCTCTATGTGACGGGCGACCCGGGTGCCGCGGACGAGAACGCCAAGACAGGCCAGCTTGGAATCCGCATCGGGCTGGGTTGGGCGAAGTCGCACGCGATGTTCACGGGCCAGTGTCCGGTGAAGCGGTACAACCGTCAAC
>DAINCY010000009.1:0-45814 GCA_036732145.1 Candidatus Dormiibacterota bacterium | reverse complement strand
CGGGGCAGATCCCCGCCCCTCGCATGGTCGGAGTGAATCCGACCACGCTCACCCCTACCCCTCGGCGCGCCTCGCGCGCCGGCTCGGCATTCGCCTCGCACTTCTTGAAGTAAGGCGGGATCCTCGACCTGCACGTCCTGGGAAGGAGGCCGGCCCGGCACATCTCCGCACAGCGAATTCTGCAGTCGGGCGAAGGAGCGAAGAACTCGCCGGTGGCGAGTTCGCAGCGACGCAAACGCCCGCGAAGCCTGAGCGCAAGGAGATGTGCCGGGCCGGCCTCCCGCCCCTGACGAGGGAAGGTCGGGGCGTTCTCGCAGCCCTGCTAGAATTGCTGTATCACACACGCCTCGGCCACGCCGGCACGGGTGCCCCACACTGCGGGGTCGTGACCGGCGGTTCATCCGGGGCGGAGGAACACACCAACCCGAGGAGGCACGCCCATGCCGGCGACGACCCTCCGCCAGCTTCTCGAGGCCGGAGTCCACTTCGGCCACCAGACCAGCCGGTGGAACCCGCAGATGCGCCCGTACATCTTCACGGCGCGCAATGGCATCCACATCATCGATCTGCAGCAGACCCAGAAAGAGCTCGACGCCGCCTGCGCCTTCCTGCGCCAGCTCGTGGCCGACGGCGACAAGGTGCTGTTCGTGGGCACCAAGAAGCAGGCCCAGGACGCCATCGAGGATGCCTGCCGGCGCAGCGGCCAGTACTACGTCACCCATCGCTGGATGGGCGGCATGCTCACCAACTTCCCCGTCATCCAACGGCGGCTGCGCCGGCTCCTGGAGCTCCGCGGGCTGCAAGAGAGCGGTGACTTCGAGCGCATGAGCACCAAGGAGGCCAACGTCCATCGCGACGACCTCGATCGCCTCGAGGCCAACTTCGCAGGCATGGTCAACATGAAGAGGCTCCCGGGAGCACTGTTCGTGATCGACTGCAAGAAGGAGCGGCTCGCGGTCAGCGAGGCGAACAAGCTCGGCATCCCGATTGTGGCCATCGTCGACACAAACTGCGATCCCAACGAGATCCAGCACGTCATTCCCGGCAACGACGACGCCATCCGCTCCTGCAAGCTGATCGTCAACACCGTCACCGACGCGATTGTCGAGGGCCAGCAGCTGCTGTCGGAGCGCGAACTGCGCGAGCAGGAGGAGCTCGCTGTCCGTGAGCGCCAGGAGCGCGAGGTCGCCGAACGAGCCGCGGCGCAGGCGGACGCTGAAGCCGGCGCGCGAGGGACGGCCGAAGTTGCCCTGGAGGAGTTCGCCGGCACACCTGCCGGAGCGGGCACAGAGGCCACGTGATGGCCGAGATCACGGCAGCGCAGGTCAAGGAGCTGCGCGAGCTCACCGGCGCGGGCATGATGGATTGCAAACGCGCGCTGGTCGAGAACGATGGAGACATCGAGAGGGCCAAGGACTGGCTGCGTGCCAAGGGCATGGCCCGCGCCGCCGACAAGGCCGGCCGTGCTGCCAATGAAGGCGTCGTCGAGGCATACGTCCACAGCGGCGGCGTCTCGGGGCGCAAGCTCGGCGTGCTCATCGAGGTCAACTGCGAATCCGACTTCGTGGCCAAGACCGATGACTTCAGACAGCTGGCCAAGGAGCTGGCCCTCCAGGTCGCCGGGCGCATGCCCCTCTTCGTACGCCGCGAGGACGTCCCTCCGGTGGTGGTTGAGCGCGAACGCGCCGTGATCCTGGCCCAGGTCGCTGACAAGCCCGACAACATCAAGGACAAGATCATCGAGGGCAAGCTCAACGCCTATTTCTCGGAGATCTGCCTTCTCGAGCAGCCTTACATTCGCGACGAGAAGAGCAAGAAGAAGGTGAGCGAGCTGATCAGCGAGGCCGTGGACAAGCTCAAGGAAAACATCACCGTCGCCCGGTTCGCTCGGTTTCAGGTGGGGGAGAGCGCCACCGTGACGGGGGACCGCTCGTCGTCGGAGGAGGACGGCGCCGCTCCGCCGTCGCCGCACTGAGCGGGCCGCCAGATGTCGCGGGTGTGGTTGCGGCGGGCGTGGCAACCGCCGGCGGCGATCCCGCTCCGGTGTACTCGCGCGTCATCCTCAAACTCAGCGGCGAGGCGCTGCTTGGCGACCAGTCCGCCTTCGGCATCCATCACGCCACCGTCCGTCGCATCGCCGAGGAGATCGGCAAGGTCCATGCCCGCGGCGTTGAGATGGCGGTGGTCATCGGCGGCGGCAACATTGTGCGTGGGATGGAAGCGAGCGCCCATGGGATGGACCGCGTCGCGGGTGACTACATGGGCATGCTGGCCACCGTCATCAACGCTCTGGCCCTGCGTGATGCGCTGGAACGGCTCGACATTCAAACCCGCGTGCAGTCCGCGATCGCCATGCAGCAGGTGGCGGAGCCGTTCATTCCACGTCGCGCCATCCGCCATCTCGAGAAGGGCCGAGTGGTCATCCTCGCAGCCGGAACCGGCAATCCGTTCTTCACGACCGACACCACCGCCGCCCTGCGCGCCGCCGAGATCGGCGCCGACGTGCTCCTCAAGGCCACCAAGGTCGACGGCATCTACACCGCCGACCCTCTCAAGGACCCGTCGGCAACGCGGCTCCGCCACCTCACCTACATGGAGGTGCTCAACCGCGGCCTCCAGGTGATGGACAACACCGCCCTGACGCTGTGCATGGACAACGGCACCCCGATCATCGTCTTCGACCTCCTCGCCGAGGGCAGCATCGAGCGCGTCGTGCTCGGCGAAGACATCGGGACGCGCGTCGACGCTCGGGGAGGCGGCGCATGAGCGATCGCACCCGCTCCGAGGATTCCCAGGCCCAGATCCAGGAGCGCCTTGTCGACGCCGAGGTGCGCATGGAGAAGAGCCTTGACTCTCTTCACAAGGAACTTGGCGGCGTGCGCACCGGACGAGCCACGCCGTCGCTCATCGACCGCGTCTCGGTGGACTACTACGGCACTCCGACGCCGCTCCAGAGCATCGCGGGAATCACCGCCCCCGAGGCTCGCCTGCTGCTCATCCAGCCCTACGACCGCACGTCCATCCAGGCCATCGAGAAGGCGCTGCAGAGAAGCGAGCTTGGCCTGAACCCGAGCAACGACGGCCAGGTGATCCGCATCGCCATCCCACCGCTCACCGAGGAGCGCCGTCGCGACTTCGCCAAGCTGGTCAAGCAGAAGGCTGAGGAGGCTCGCATCGCTGTGCGCAACATCCGCCGCGACGAGGTGGAACACCTGCGCAAGCTGGAGAAGGAAGGACACGTCTCCAAGGACGAGATCGAGCGCAACATTGCCCAGGTGCAGCACATCACCGACGGCTTCATCGGCAAGGTTGACGACCTCGCCCAGAAGAAGGAGGCTGAGATCCTCGAGGTCTGACCAGGGCCCGCCCGGCTGCGAAACCGCGCTCTGCGTCGAGGCGTTCAGTACACAGACATGCAGCGACCGCCAGCACCAGCCGCCATTCCCGAGCCGTCCAGCCCGGAGTTGCCACGCCACATCGGCATCATCATGGACGGCAACGGTCGCTGGGCGCGCCGGCGCCACCTGCCGCGCGCCGCCGGCCATCGTGCCGGGGTGGCGACCATTCGGCCGGTCATGGAGGCCTGTCACGAGGCCGGTGTCCACATCCTCACCCTCTACGCCTTCAGTACCGAGAACTGGTCGCGCCCCCGCCATGAGGTGGCCGCCCTCATGCAACTGTTCGGCGACACCATCGACTCCGAGGTCGGTGAGATGCACGCCGAGGGCATCCAGATCCGCGCCATCGGCGACCGCACCAAGCTGAGCTCTCGCCTCCAGCAGAAGGTGCGCGCAGCCGAAGAGCTGACCAGCGGCAACACCCGCGCCGTCCTCAACGTCGCCATCAACTACGGTGGGCGCCACGAGATCGTCGCCGCTGTCCGCGACCTCGCCGCCCGCGGCCACGACCTCGCCGACCTCGATGCGGAGACGCTCAGCGGCGCGCTGTACACAGCGGGCCTGCCTGACCCCGATCTGATCGTCCGCACCGCCGGCGAGATGCGCATCAGCAACTTCATGCTCTGGCAGGCCGCGTACGCAGAGCTCTACATCACTGAGACCTTCTGGCCGGACTTCGACGCCGGCGCCATCGAGCGAGCCCTCGCTGCGTACGCACGCCGAGACCGCCGTTTCGGTGCCGTCCCCGATGCCCGGGTGCGGGTGGGGGAGGCGCTCCCGGCGCCGGCCTCCTTCTGAGCGACCCCTCGATCGTCAGGGGCGCCGGCGGGGTTGCCGGCGCGCCACCGGTGGGCCGTCCTGCGACGGCGGCCGTGCGCTGGGTCTCAGGGGTTCTGCTCCTCCTACTGGTCGCCGGCGCGGTGGCCGCCGGCGGCTCGGTCTTCGTGGCTGTGCTCGCCGCGGCCGCCGCGGTCGGCGCCTGGGAGTTCGCCGGGCTGGCGGCGCGCCTCGACGCGCGTCCCCCGCTGTGGCTGCTGCTCCCGCTGACGGTCTGGCTCGCCGTCCGCTTCGCCGTTCCCGGTGCCCCGCCCACGCTCGACATCGGCCTGTCAGCGGCGCTGGTCGTGGGACTGGTTGGCGTGGTCGTGTCAGGCTTGTCCTGGCGCGGCTGGATGGCCGCGGTGGCGGGGGCCCTGTATGTGGGCTTCTCGCTGGGCTTCTACGTCGCCCTCCTCACCTGGCGGCCGGCCGACCACGGGTTCGGCATCGAGGTCCTCGCCGTCCCGGTCGCTGCGGTGATCCTTTGCGACACCTGCGCCTACCTGGCCGGCAGCGCCTTCGGCCGGCATCGCTTCTTTCCACAGCTCTCCCCGCGAAAGTCTGTTGAAGGCGCCATCGCCGGGTTGATCGCTGCCATCGTCATCGCCTCTGTGCTCGGTCGCCTGCTTCTTGGCATCGCTCCCTGGCTGGGAGCCCTGGAAGGGCTGCTCGTGGGGATCGTTGCCCAGGCAGGCGATCTGGCGGAGTCGGCGCTCAAGCGGCAGGGGGGCGCCAAGGACTCAAGCCACCTCATCCCCGGCCACGGCGGCCTGCTCGATCGTCTCGACAGCCTGGTGCTGGTTGCCCCAGCGGCGTACTGTTTCTACCGGCTCATCTCGCTCGCGTGAGGCCTCCAACACCGAGGGCTTCGCAGAGAATGAGGCGATGACCACCAGCTCCCCAGCCGGCGATGCCACGCGACGACGCGTCGTGCTGCTCGGTGCCACCGGCTCGATCGGCCGCCAGTGCTGTGACGTGATCGGCATGTTCCCCGACCGCTTCGAACTGGTCGGCGCGGCCGCGGGCAGCGACGTGGCGGGCCTGACCGAGGTGGTTGAGCGCTTCGGCGTGCGCTGTGCTGCGGTGGTGACGCCGCGGTCGGGCATGTCGCTGCCGGCGGGCATGGATGCCGGGGTGGAGGCGGTCTGCGACGTGGCGGCGATGGACTCCGACGTGGTTTGCGTGGCCATCCCCGGCGCCGCTGCGCTCCGGCCCACGCTGGCTGCGCTCGACGCCGGGCGCACCATCGCCACCGCGACCAAGGAGGTCCTGGTGATGGCCGGCGAGCTCGTCAAAGCCCGCGCTGCGGCCACAGGCGCCCGCATCCTGCCGGTCGACAGCGAGCACAGCGCCCTCTGGCAATGTCTGCGCGGCGAGCGCGCCGAGACGGTGCGCCGGCTCGTGCTCACGGCCAGCGGCGGCCCCTTCCGGCAGCGCGACCCGAGCACCTTTTCGAGCGTGACGGTGGAGGAAGCCCTGCGCCACCCCACCTGGAGCATGGGTCCCAAGGTCACCATCGACTCGGCGACGATGATGAACAAGGGTCTGGAGATCATCGAGGCCCACTTTCTCTTCGATGTCGCCTATCCCGCCATCGGCGTGGTCATCCACCCGCGCAGCATCGTCCACTCCTTCGTCGAGTTCATCGACGGCGCCGTCGTCGCCCAGCTCGGCGTCCCCGACATGCGGGTTCCCATCGCGCTCGCGCTCGCCGACGGCGAACGTCTCCCCGGCATCGCCGCACCCGTCCAGCTGACGGCCGGCGCCTCGCTCGAATTCTTCGAGGTCGACTCCGCCCGCTTCCCGGCCGTCGACCTGGCCCGCTCCGTGGGGGAGCGGGGTGGGATCACGCCTGCGGTGCTCAATGCCGCCAACGAGGTGGCGGTTGCCGCCTTCCTGGGTCACCGCATCGGCTACGACGCGATCGTGCCGTTGGTGGCAGAAGCCGTCGGCGCAGCCGCTGGGGTGGCGGCGCCGTCGCTCGGAGACATCCTTGAGGCCGACGTGTGGGCGCGAACCTTCGCCGCTGAACGCATCGCCGGCGCGGTGAGCAGGGCATGATCATCGACGTCCTTGCCGTTGTCGGCGCCGTCGTCCTGGTGCTCCTGGCAGTTGTGCTGGTGCACGAGGGCGGCCACTTCCTGGTGGGGAAGCTCTGTGGGATCCGTGTGGACGAGTTCTCGGTGGGATTCGGTCCACGCATCGCCGCCAAGCGCGTCGGTGAAACCACCTACTCGCTGCGCGTCCTTCCCGCCGGCGGGTATGTGCGCATGGCCGGCATGCTCGGCCTCGAGGGGGAGGCGGACGCCGGCAAGCGCAACTTCTACCGCGCCTCGATTCCCAAACGGCTGGTCACCATCCTGGCGGGCATCCTGGCCAACATGCTCTTCGCGGGTCTGATCTTCACGGTCCTCCTCACGCTGCCCAATGGTTCGCACATTCAGGCAGGTGCGGCGGCGCAGTTGGCCGGCCTGCACGACGGTGACGTCATCGTCAGCGTCGATGGCCGGCCCATCAGGCACGACACCGCGACCGATGTCTCGGATGACCTGCACGCGGCGACGGCGGCGTCCAGGGGACGGCCGATGACCGTCGTCTACACGAGCGGCGGCTCCGTGCACACGGTGACCCTGGCTCCGTCGCTGATGATCGTCAACGGCATTCAGCCGCCCGCCGTCGCCACGCCGAGCTCCGGCTCGGCACCGGCGACGCCATCGCCGAGCTCCGCAGCGGTGAGCAGCGTGGCCGAGCTACCCGTTGGCGCGGAGTTCGTGGTCACCGCGATCAACGGCCGTCCCGTCCCCGCCGGTGATCCTGCCTCGATTCTCCGCGGCTCGGTCGCCGTCTCAGGATTCCTGATCAACGCAGACGGCACCAGGGGCCCGAGCTACTCGAACCTGAGCGCGTCGGGCATCACAGCCGGGAGCGGCAAGGACGGCGCCATCCAGGCGGCGTGGCGCCTCGGAGTCTCCCCCAGCTTCGACGGCGAGACGGTGCTGCCCGCGCTCCGTGACGGCTTCGGCCAGATCCCCACCTTTGTCACGACCACCTTCAGCGCCCTCACCAACCTGATCACCAATCCCAAGAGCGGTGGTATCACGGGCCCTCAGGGGCTGTCGGGGCCGGTGGGCATCGTTCGCGAGACGGTGACCGCCACCCACCAGGGGGGCAGGTCGCTGGCGTACTGGATCGCTTTTGTGAGCATGAACCTCGGTCTCGTCAACGTCCTGCCGATCCCCTTCCTCGACGGCGGCAAAGCATTTCTCATCATCCTCGAGGCCATCCGGCGCCGCCGTCTCGACCCGCGGCGGGAGGCCCTGATCTACGCCATCGGCCTGGCCATGGTTGTCCTGTTCGCCATCTATGTCACCATCGGAGACGTCAGCAGACCGCAATGAGCACCATGACCAGACGCGCGACCACCCCAGTCAACGTCGGCGGCGTCGTCGTCGGCGGTGCTGCACCGATCCCGGTGCAGACCATGACCAAGACGCAGACCGAGGATGTCAGCGCCACGCTCGCCCAGATCGAGCGCGCCGCCAACGCCGGTGCCGACATCATCCGGGTGACCTGCGACACCGCCGAGGCCGGGGTGGCGATGCGCGACATCGTCAAGGGTTCGCCCATCCCGGTGATCGCCGACGTGCACTACGACGCGCCGCTGGCACTGCGCGCCCTGGAAGCGGGCATCGCCTGCCTGCGACTGAACCCCGGCAACATCACCGATCCGACCAAAGTGCGCGACATCGCCAGGGAGGCGGCCGCACGGGACGTGCCCATCCGCATCGGTGTCAACAGCGGCAGCATCCCGCAGCGCAAGGAGCTGGAACGAGGGCGGGGTGCCAGCATCGAGGAGACCGCCGATCACATGGTCGAGGCGGCGCTGGGCCACATCCGCATCCTTGAAGACCTCGACTTTCGCAACATCAAGGTGTCGCTCAAGGCCAGCGACGTGCTCACCAACATCGCTGTCAACCGCAGGTTCGCGGCGCTCGGCAATCGCTACCCGCTCCATCTCGGCCTGACCGAGGCGGGTCCGGTGGAATCCGGCAGCGTCAAGAGCGCCATGGGCATCGGCATCCTGCTCTCCGAGGGCATCGGCGACACCATCCGCGTGTCGCTGGTGGGCGAGCCCGAGGACGAGGTCCGGGTGGGCCGCCAGATCCTCCAGAACCTCAGCGAGAAGGGGAGTGGCCCCAACCTGATCGCATGCCCCACCTGCGGCCGCCTCGAGATCGACATGTTCCCCATGGTCGCGCGCGTCGAGGAGGCACTCCGCGAGGTCCGCCGCACCATCAACGTGTCGGTGATGGGCTGCGTGGTCAATGGACCGGGGGAAGGCATGCACGCCGACATCGGCATCGCCGGCGGCCGGCAGAAAGGCATCCTGTACCGCGGTGGCAAGGTGATCGCGTCCCTTCCGCAGGAGCAGCTCATCGAGTCGCTCATCATCGAGCTGAAGGCGATCGCCGCAGAGGACGCCCGGCTGATCGCCGCCGGTGAGCCGTTGCCCACCGGGCTGGGCGATGACGCCCCGATGAAGCCCCTGCCGATGGCCGTGGGGTAGGGCAGACCCGGCTCCAAGACCGCTACGATGTGACCCAGTGGGGACGGGCGGGTTCCCGCGGGCTCAGGACTTGCCGCCGCAGTGAGACGACTCTTCAGTGAGCACCCTGCGGTACATCCTGGACAACTGGGACACCCTTGGTCCGCAGGTGGTCATCCACCTCGAGATCGTGGCCATCTGCATGGTCGTGGCCGGAGCGCTGGGCCTGGGTCTCGGCGTCCTGGCATCACGCTCCGAACGCTTCGCCACGTTCATCCTCGCGGTCACAAGCACCATCCTCACGGTGCCGAGCTTTGCTCTGTTCGGGCTTCTGTCCATCTGGTTCGGTCTTGGCAACCCGCCCGTCATCATCGGCCTGATCCTCTACGCGCTGCTGCCGATCGTCCGCAACACGAGGGCGGGCATCGTGGCCGTCGCCCCGGCTGTGGTCGAGGCCGCTCGGGGCATGGGCATGAGCCGGCTTCAGGTGCTGACACGCGTGGAACTGCCCCTGGCGGTCCCGGTGATCCTTGCGGGTCTGCGGCAGGCGACGGTGATGATCATTGCCATCGCCACCGTCGGAGCGGCGGTGGGTGCAAACGACCTGGGCCAGCCTATCATCGCCGCCCTGACCCGCGACACGGGCACTCTCGAGCAGGTGCTCGCCGGGATCATCCCGGTGGCTCTGATCGGCATCATCGCCGACGTCGTGCTGGCTGCGGTGCAGCGGGCTCTGTCGAGAGGGCGCGTCACGGTGGCGGCCACATGATCACGTTTGACCGGGTCACCAAACACTACGGCGAGGCCGACGCGGTGCGCGACCTTTCGCTGGAGATCCCCTCCGGCGAGATCGTCATCTTCGTGGGCCCCTCCGGGTGTGGCAAGACGACGTCGTTGAAGATGATCAACCGGCTGATCGAGCCGTCGGCCGGCGTGATCAGCATTGACGGCACCGACACGGCCGCCGTCGACGTCAACGAGCTGCGCCGATCCATCGGCTACGTCATCCAACAGATCGGACTCTTCCCCCACTACACGGTCGCGGAGAACGTGGCGACCGTGCCACGGCTGGCCGGCTGGGACAAGAAGCGCATCGCCGCCCGCGTCGATGAGCTCCTCGACCTCGTCGGGCTGCCGGCGGCGCGGTACGCCGGACGGCTGCCGGCAGAGCTGAGCGGCGGCGAGCGTCAGCGAGTCGGCGTGGCTCGAGCTCTTGCTATCGACCCCAACATCCTGCTGATGGATGAACCCTTCGGTGCCATCGATCCCATCGCCCGAGAGCGCTTGCAGAACGAGCTGCTCCGGCTCCAGCAGGTGGTTCGCAAGACGATCGTGTTCGTCACCCATGACATCGACGAGGCCATCCGTCTCGGGGACCGCGTTGCCCTGTTCTCGCTCGGTGGCGTGCTGGAGCAGTACGCCACCCCGGCCGAGCTGCTCGCCCATCCCGCCTCGGACTTTGTGGCGGACTTCCTTGGCGAGGGCAGGATGGTGCGGCGGCTTTCGCTGATCACGGTCCGGGATGTGCCGCTGGCGCAGCTGAACGGAAAGCAGGATCCCACCGCAACAGTCGACGCCGGCGCCACCCTCCGCGATGCTCTCGACGCCGTGCTTCGTGCCGACGACGGGCGCGTGCGGGTGGTGGACGCAGGAACCACGCTCGGCATCGTGGATGCCGACGTCATCCGGCAGGCCTCGCGATGACCGACACCCCGGCGCGCCGTCACCGCCGTATCGATATCACTCGGGTGCGCATCTTCACCACCCCTCTTGCAGTCGCCGCCGGCCTGGCCGTTTCCTACGGGCTCTACCAGACGATCAGCGGTTCCATCGCCGACGACCAGGTGCTGAACCAGGACTTTCTGGTTGCCCGTCTGCTTGAGCACCTGCTGCTCTCGGGAGTCTCTTTCGCGATCGTGGCAGGACTCGGCGTTCCGCTCGGCGTTGTCATCGCCGGCGCGGGACGGACTGTGCGGATCCCTGTCTTTCTCCTCGCCAATCTCGGCCAGGCAGTGCCGGGCATTGGCATCCTCGTGCTGCTCTACGCATTTCTCGGTTTGGGCCAGGAGCCGACGATCATTGCGCTTGTCGCGTATGGCGCATTGCCCGTCCTTCGCAACACCGTCGCCGGCATTCAGGGCGTCGACCCAGCCGCGGTCGAGGCCGCGCGCGGAATGGGCATGACACGCTGGCAGGCTCTCCATCGCGTGCAGCTACCGCTGGCCTCGCCGTTGATCTTTGCCGGCCTCCGCACCGCGCTTGTGCTCATCATCGGGACCGCTACACTCGGCAGCTTCATTGGCGGAGGCGGCCTTGGTGTGGTGATCGCATCCGGCATCAACATCTCGAACCGCATCATCTTCGTGGGGGCGGTCATGGTGGCCACCCTCGCGCTTCTTGCCGACTGGGCGTTTTCATTGGTGGAGCGCATCACTGTTCCGCGACAAATCAGCGTGTGATGGAGAGGAGACAACCGTGAATCGAAAAGCCATAGCAGCGATGTTTCTTGCAGTGTCTGGGACGCTGGCGTCCTGTGGGAGCAGCACCAACAACACCACCAGCAGCAGTGGTGGAGGGGGCGGGCCCAGCGCGGCATCGGTCAAGGTCTGCATCCTTTCCGAGTTCCGCACCCGGCAGGACGGGTTGCCGGGTTTGACCAAGACCTACAACTCCGCCTACACCAAGGCGACCTATGTCGACATCGGCAACACCGCGGAGAAGCCGATCGCCAATGGCCAGTGCACCGCAGGCGAGGTATTCACCACTGATTCGGCCATCCAGGCGAAGAACCTCTACGTGCTCAAGGACGACAAGAATCTCTTCCCGCCAGACAACGCGGGCTTGGTGGTGCGCCAGAGCGTGCTCCAGAAGTACCCGGCAATCGCCAACCTCATGGCGCCGGTGGCGGCCAAGCTCGACATCCCGACAATGCTCGCCCTCAACACCCAGGTCGAGGTGCAGAACATGAAGGTCTCCGACGTCGCACAGACGTGGCTCACCCAGAACGGTTTCCTGGCCCCGAGCTACACCGGCGGCGGTGGCACCAACGGCTCGGGCACCGGCTGCGCAGCACCGTCGGGGTCTGACGGCGGCGGCGCCCACGTCAGCATCGGCAGCAAGGGCTTCGCCGAGGAGCAGCTGCTGGCGACGATGACCAAGTTGGTGCTCGAAGCCCACGGCTTCACGGTCGACTACACATTCCAGGCCAAGGACAAGGCCATCGGCCAAGCTGTGAGCAGCGGCACCATCGACATGCTGTGGCAGTACACGGGCACTGAGCTCACCGACTACCTCGGTCTCACCACGGGCTCATTCCCGACGGGGCTGGACGCGGCCTTCAACTTTGTCGCCCAGAAGGACGCGCCGAACGCACTGTGCTGGACGTCCGAGACCAAGTTCACCGACACCAACGGGATCGCCATCAAGACGTCGGACAAGGCCACATTCGGGGACACACTCTCGGCCTTCGGCGCCTATCTGGCATCGCACTAGCTGGCCATCCCTGACCACGTCGTGGACGCCCCGGTTGACTGACGGTCACCGGGGCGTCCGTATACTCGGGCGCCATGGCCCCTGACCACAGCCTCAGGCAGATCGCCTCCAAGAGCGAGGATTTCGACCGCTGGTACGTCGACGTTGTTCGTCGCGCCGAGCTTGCGGACTACACGCCGGTGCGCGGCTGCATGGTCATCCGTCCCTACGGCTATGCCCTGTGGGAGCGGACCCGCGATGCGCTCGACGCCATGATCAAGCGCACCGGGCACGAGAACATGTACTTCCCGCTTTTCATCCCGGAGAGTTACCTCGCCAAGGAGGCGCAGCACGTCAAGGGCTTCGCCCCGGAGGTGGCCTGGGTGACCCATGGCGGCGACAAGGAGCTCGAGGAGCGGCTGGCGATCCGGCCGACCAGCGAGACGATCATCTGCTCGATGTACGCCGACTGGATCCACTCTTGGCGCGACCTGCCCGTGCTCATCAACCAATGGGTCAACGTCTGTCGCTGGGAGAAGCGCACCCGCCTCTTCCTGCGCACCACAGAGTTCCTGTGGCAGGAGGGCCACACCTTCCACGCCACCGATGAGGAGGCGGCCGCCGAGGTGGACACCATGCTGGAGTGCTACCGCGAGCTGGCCGAGGACTGGCTGGCCATGCCGGTGATCAAGGGCCGCAAGACGGAGTCGGAGAAGTTCGCCGGGGCCCGCTACACCCTGAGCATCGAGGCGATGATGTCCGATGGCTGGGCTCTGCAGGCGGGCACGTCCCACCATCTGGCGCAGAACTTCACGACCGCGTACGGGATCAGATACAGCGACCGCCAGAACACCGAGCAGCACCCGTTTCAGACGTCGTGGGGCCTCTCGACGCGGATCATCGGCGGCCTGATCATGGCCCACGGTGACGAGGCAGGGCTCATCATCCCGCCGCGCGTGGCACCCCTCCAGGTGGTTGTGGTGCCGATCGCGCGCAGCAATGATGAGGATGCGGCTCGGCTGGTCGAGGACGCCTGCGCCCTCATCGAGTCAGAGGCGGGGGCTGAGGTGCGCATTCGCGTGGATCGCCGAGAGGGGATGCGCCCCGGCGAGAAGTTCGCGCACTGGGAGCTTCGAGGCGTCCCGCTGCGCATCACAGTCGGTGCCAAGGACCTGGCCGGTGGCGACGTCACCCTGGTGCGACGCGTCGACGGCCGCCAGAGCGTGGTGCCGCTGCAAGGGCTGGGCGCCCGTCTTGCGGGTCTGCTCGACGACGCGCAGTCGGCGACCCGCTCGCGCGCCCAGGCGCTCCTCGACGAGCGCAGCGTGGAGGTGCGCTCACTCGACGACCTCGTCGCCGCCTTCGCCGAGCAACCGGTCTTCGCCAGCGGACCGTTCTGCGACCGTCCGGAGTGCGAGACCGCGGTCAAGGCGGCGGTGCACGCAGCCACCGTCCGCAACCTGCGAGCCGACCGAACGGCTGACGGCGCGCCGTGCCTCGCATGTGGGCGCCCGGCCGAGCATGTGGCGCTGATCGCCCGCGCCTACTGAGCGGCGGCCTCAATCCTGTCGCGGACGGCAGCAATGACAGGCCTGTCGCGAATCGCCTCAATCCTGTCGCGAACGGCGCGCTGAGTACGGCTGCGAACAGACGGGGCTCAGGGGCGCGTCCATTGTGGCCGAGAGGGGTCGGAGCTGCCGTACATCCGTCACGAGGCCACCGAGTGTGACCGTGCCGCACGCCGAACCCTCACAGGTGAGGCTCGTCCCTGTGTCACGTGCCCGCCACGGGACGCGCCGCCGCCCTGGTGCAGCGACCGAAGAGGCTGACCAAAATCTGCCAGTCATCGCCGCGGTGAGCGGTGACGCCATGCTGCTCGCCCTTCTGACGCTGTTCAACGAGTCGGCTGACATGGACGTGGCGCTCCAGGAGAGCCTCGACATGTTGACAAAGGCGCTCGGCGGCCGTATCGGTGAGATCTGGCTGGCCGGCGAGGAGGCTCGCCTGGTCGAGCTGCGCTACTCGTCGTCCGACGGCTCGCCTGGTGCCGCCGCCTTCGAGTCCGCCGGCAGCGCTCTCGGAGTCGGTGCCGGGCCCGCGCTCGTTGGTCGCGTCGTGAAGACCGGGCGGGCGTCGGCAGTCCAGCTGACGTCCGCCGACGGTTCGGTGGAACGCGCCGCCGAGGCGGCGGCCGTGGGCATTCGCACCGCCCTGGCCTTCCCGATCCGCACCAAGAGCGGCACCCTGGGCGTGCTCGCCATCTTCCGTGAAACCGTCGAGCGTCCCGCCAAAGGAGTGCTCGACATCGTCCCCATGGCCTGCCACCACATCGGACGCTTCCTCGAAAAGTCTCGCGCCGAAGGCGCCGTCCACGAAGCGGTCATGGAGCTCTCGGAGCTGGCGTCCACTGATTCGCTCACCGGTTTGAAGAACCGGCGCGAATTCGATCGGGCACTGCGCACCATCCCGCGCCAGCCGTTCGCCGTCCTCTCAGTGGACGTCGACTGCCTCAAGGACGTCAACGACACTCACGGCCACGCCGCCGGCGACGCATTGCTGCGCATGGTGGGCAACACGCTCGGGCTCGTCGTGCGCGGATGGGACGTGATGGCGCGCGTCGGCGGAGACGAGTTCGCGGCTCTGCTGCCCGGGGTCGGGGTCTTCGGCGCGAGCCTGGTCGCCGAGCGCATGCGGGTGGCCATGCACACGCTCGTGCTCCCCAGCGGCCCGGTCCGGATCACCGCGGGATGGAGCGCAGCGCCGGCGGGCGCGGACCCGGTGTCGGTCTGGCACAGGGCGGACGAGTCCCTGTACAAGGCCAAGCACGCGGGCCGCGATCTGGTCATGGGATGCTCCTACGAGCGGGGCGAGGCCGGTGACATCGCCGACAGGTCCTATTCCGACGTGGTCATGCGAATCCTCGAAGGAGGCGCGCTCTCCACCATGTTTCAACCCATCGTCGACCTCAACGACGGCTCGGTCACGGGCTACGAAGCCCTGGCACGTCCTGAGGGATTCGCGGCCATGGACACAGTGGAGGACGTGTTCGAGGCTGCCCGCAATGGTGGCCAGATTCGTGATCTCGACTGGGTCTGCCGGCGCACGGCAGTCCAGGATGCCAAGCACCTTCCCGTCGGCGTTGATCTCTTCCTGAACATCAGCGCAGCCGCCCTTCTCGATCCCGTCCATGGCGTCGATCAGCTGCTCCTCCTCCTGCGCGCCGCGGAGCGCGCGCCGAAGACCGTCGTGCTCGAGATCACCGAGCACGAGCGCATCCGCGACTACGACGTGCTCGCCCGCGTCCTCGCCTCGTATCGCGCCGAGGGCATCCGCTTTGCGCTCGACGACGTGGGCGAGGGTCACTCCACCCTCGAGCTCCTCGCCGCCTCTGGCAGCGAGTTCCTCAAGCTGGGGCGGAGCCTCACCATGACCTCGAGCCGGGTGGGATCGCGCGCGGCCATGGACGCAACCATGGCCTTCGCGCGTGCCAGCGGGGCGGCCGTCATCGCCGAGGGTGTCGAGAACGAGTTCGTCGCCGACCTGATGAAGGCGGCCGGCATCCACCTCGGACAGGGCTTCGGGTTGGGCAAGCCCACCATGGCTGCCGACGTCGAGGACGTCGGCGCGCTCCTCTCCGGCCGTGCCGCGCTCAGCGGGCTCCGCCCCCGTCGTGTCTCCCTTCGCGCCGGATAGCCACGCTCCGGCCGGGATCTGCCCGGCCACTCGGATCGGCTCGGTTGACGCTGGACGCTCTCCCATCGCAGGGGTTGGCTGGGTGGTGGATCGCTGTCTGGATCGAGATTCCCGATATCGGCGGCACACGTTCGGGTTCGCTGTGACGCGGGTACCATGATCAGGGAGATGGCGATCGACGAACTCCTCTCCAAGACCTCGTACCTCCGCGACGAGGAGCGAGTGGTGCTGCAGCACGCTTACTCCGTGGCCGAGCGTGCCCACGAGGGCCAGTCGCGCCTCAGCGGCGAGCCGTACGTGACTCATCCGCTGGCCGTCGCCGGAATCCTCGCTGATCTCGGGCTCGACGCCGACACTCTGACCGCCGCCCTGCTGCACGACACCGTCGAAGATACCGACGTCACTCGTGAGCAGCTCAGCGAGCAGTTCGGGGCACATGTGGCCAAGCTCGTGGACGGGGTCACCAAGCTCGGCAAGATCCACGTCCACACGCGTGAGCAGGCGCAGGCGGAGAACATCCGCAAGATGCTCGTGGCCATGGCCGAGGACATCCGGGTGGTGCTGATCAAGCTCGGCGACCGCCTCCACAACATGCGCACCGTCGGCGCTCACAACGAGGAGCGGCGCCTGCGGATCTCCCGCGAGACCCTCGACATCTACGCACCGCTGGCCCACCGCCTCGGCATCTGGCAGATCAAGGGGGAGCTCGAGGACCTCGCCTTCGCACAGCTCGACCCCGACAACTACCGGGCCGTCGCCGCCAAGGTCAGCAAGGCCGCCGAGGAGCGTGCCACCTTCATCAAGGACGTCACTGAGATCCTCCAGCGTGAATTCGAACGACTCGACATCACCGCTGAAGTCTCCGGCCGCCCCAAGCACATCTTCAGCATCCACGACAAGATGGAGCGGTCCCACAAGGAGTTCGACGAGATCTACGACCTGATCGCGCTGCGAATCATGGTCGACAGCATCAAGGACTGCTACGGGGCGCTGGGGACCGTTCACTCCCTGTGGAAGCCGATCCCGGGGCGCTTCAAGGACTACATCGCCATGCCCAAGGGCAACGGCTACCAGTCGCTGCACACCACGGTGGTGTCGCACACCGGCGAGCCGATGGAGGTGCAGATCCGAACCCAGGAGATGCACAGCACCGCCGAGTACGGCATCGCCGCCCACTGGCACTACAAGGAGGGCGTCCAGCAGACCCGCTTCGATGAGCGCTACGGCTGGTTGCGCCTGCTCATGGACTGGCAGAAGGAGGTTCTCGACGCCGAGGCCTTCGTCGACACCGTCAAGGTCGACATCTTCCAGGATGAGGTGTTCGTCTTCACGCCCAAGGGCGATGTCCGTTCGCTGCCCATGGGCAGCACTCCGGTGGACTTCGCGTACCGCGTGCACACCGACGTGGGTCACCACTGCATCGGCGCCAAGGTGAACAGCCGCATGGTGGCACTCGACTACCACCTTGAGAACGGCGACATCGTCGAGGTGCTGACCACCAAGGGGGCTCACGCGCCCAGCCGTGACTGGCTCACCTTCGTCAAGACGAGCAGCGCGCGCGAGAAGATCCGGAGCTGGTTCAAGAAGGAGCGCCGCGAGGAGAACGTCCAGAAGGGCCGCGAACAGCTCGACAAGGAGTTCCGCCGGCTGCGTCAGCAGGCCCTCGGCTCGCTCAAGGACGATCGCCTGCTCGAGCTCGCCGAGGACTTCAAGTTCAACACCATCGACGACTTCCTGGCAGCCGTCGGATATGGCGACGTCAGCGCCCGCGGCGTGGTGCTGCGCTATAGCGACCGCGAGTCTCCCGACCAGGCCAGCGAGACCACCGTCCTCGGGATCCCGCTCACCAGCGCGACCCCCTCCACCAACGGCCCCGTCCGCGTCCACGGCATGAGCGACATGCTCACCAGCCTTGCGCAATGCTGCAAACCGCTTGCCGGCGATACGGTGCGTGGGTACATCACCCGGGGCAAGGGTGTCACCGTGCACCGCGCCGACTGCGTCAACGTCCGCAACGCCGCGGATCCCGATCGCATCGTCGAGGTCGAATGGGAGCGGGGCAGTCACCAGGTGTTCCCGGTCAACATCAAGATCGAGGCCTGGGACCGCACCGGCCTGCTCCGCGACATCGCCGCGGTCATCGCCGAGTCCAAGATCAACCTCTCCGGTGCCGACGTCCAGGTCTACGACGATCGCACCGCGGTCATCTCCACCATCGTCGAGATCGCCAACCTCACCCAGCTGAGCCGGCTTCTGGAGCGGCTCGAGGGCGTGCGCGACGTCCACACGGTGGCTCGGGAGACTGTCTGAGCCGGGCCGGTACACTCGGGCGGCCATGAGCCCGATCGCACCGCCGCGGGGAACCAAGGACGTTCTGCCTGACGAGGCACCGGCGTGGCGATGGCTCCATGACACGCACGCGAGCGTGGCGGGGCGGCACGGGTACCAGCGGATCGACACACCGGTCTTTGAACAGACGGAGCTGTTCTCCCGTGGGATCGGCGGCGGGACGGACATCGTCGACAAGGAGATGTACACGTTCACCGACCGTGGCGGGCGATCGATGACGCTGCGACCGGAAGGCACAGCCCCTGCGCTGCGGGCGGTGCTGGGAGCGCACCTGGAACAGCGCCAGCGTCCGGTGCGAGTCGAATACGCGATGGCGATGTTCCGATACGACAGGCCGCAGGCCGGCCGATATCGACAGTTCGCCCAGGTGGGCGTCGAGTGCATTGGCGATCGGGACGCGTCGTACGATACAGAGGTCATCGAGGTCGCCTGGCGATTCATGGCCGATCTGCGAATCGGCGGCGTGGATCTGCAGATCAATAGTCTCGGCGACCGCGATGATCGACTCCGGTATCGCGAGGCCCTGCTGGCGTACTACACCCCGCTGCGCGACTCGCTGTGCGCCGACTGTCAGCGGCGCCTCGACGTCAACCCCATACGTCTGCTCGATTGCAAGCGCGACGCGCGGTACGTCACGAGCGCGCCTCTGCTCGGCGAGCACCTGAGCCAGCCGAGCCGCGTGTACTTCAGCGACGTTGTGGCTCAGCTCGACGACGCCCAGATCCCCTACACGCACAACCAGCGCTTGGTGCGCGGGCTTGACTACTACGCGCACACCGCCTTCGAGTTCTGGCACACATCTCTTGCCGGCGCGCAGAACGCCCTGGGCGGCGGCGGCCGGTACGACGGACTCGCGGAGGAACTCGGCTTCAGCGCGACGCCCGGGGTGGGATACGCGCTCGGCGTGGAGCGGCTGCTGCGCATCGCGGTCGACCAGAGGGTGGCGCCGGGGGCGCAGCCGGCGGCGCTGGTGGTGGTGTGTGCGGCGGTGACGGCAGCGACCGGCGATGCGCAACAACTCGCGCGCCAGCTGCGCCAGCGCACCACAGTGATCGCAGACGTGAGTCGGAGGGGCCTGGACAAAAAGCTGCGTGAAGCGAATCGCCTCGGCGCTCCGCTGGCGCTGCTGGTCGGCCTCGACGAGGGCCTGGTGCTGCGCAACCTCCGGACCCGGCGGCAGCAGGTCGTCACCGCAGACACGGTGCTCGAGGCGGTGTCCGATGAATTGCTCCGCGCGGAGCAGGAACCGGCCACGTGAGCACCGAACGCACCGGCTGCGGAACTCCACGGGCCGTGGACGCCGGGACGCCGATCACAGTCTTTGGATGGGTTGACCGGCGTCGCGATCATGGCGGGCTGATCTTCCTGGACCTCCGCGACCACAGCGGCATTCTCCAGGTGGTGATCAACCCGCAGACGGCTCCCCAAGCGCAGGCCGCCGTGCAGGGTGTGCGCCTCGAATACGTCCTGCGCGTGAGCGGTGCGCTGCGCCCTCGCGAGCCGCAGAACGTCAACCCCCGTCTCGATACCGGCGAGGTGGAGTTGCATGCCCAGGAGTGCGAGGTGCTCTCGGTGGCCCGTACGCCGCCGTTCCCGGTCAACGAGGAGACCGAGGTTGACGAGGCCCTGCGCCTGCGCCACCGCTACCTCGATCTGCGACGCCCACGCCTGCAGCGGAACCTCCGCGCCCGCGCCCTGTTCATCGCACAGCTCCGCCGCGTGATGGGCGACATGGGGTTTACTGAGATCGAGACCCCCATGATGATCCGGGCAACACCGGAGGGGGCACGCGACTACCTGGTTCCCAGCCGTCTTCAGCACGGCAGTTTCTACGCGCTGCCCCAATCGCCCCAACTGTACAAGCAACTCTGCATGGTGGCCGGGATCGACCGCTACTTCCAGATCGCCCGCTGCATGCGTGACGAGGACCTCCGTGCCGACCGCCAGCCGGAGTTCACCCAGCTGGACATCGAGATGTCGTTCGTCGACGAGGAGGACATCTTTTCCGTGCTGGAACTGGCGATCTCCTCGGCGTGGTCCGCGAGCGGCTTCCGCGGCGCCATCGCGACGCCGTTCCCCCGCCTGACCTGGCATGAGGCGATGGAGCGCTTCGGCGTCGACAAGCCCGACATGCGTTTCGGTATGGAGCTGCACGACCTCACCGAGGTGGTGCGTTCCTGCGGCTTCCGCGTTTTCGCCGATGCGGTGTCCGGCGGCGGCGTGGTCAAGGCGATCGCGGTCCCGGGTGGAGCCGATCTCACTCGCGGTGACATCGAGGGCCGCCTCACCGACGTGGTGCGCACCTTCAGGGCGCGCGGGTTGGCGTACCTATGGCGCCGCGCGGGGAGCTGGGAGGGCGGCATCGCCAAGTTCTTCAGCGACCATGAGCTCCACTCCATCGGCGAGATCACCGGGGCGGGGGTCGCCGACGCCGTCCTGATGGTGGCCGACCGCCTGCCGGTCGTCGCCTCCGCGCTGGGTGCGCTGCGCAATCACCTCGCGCGGGAGCGTTCGCTCGCCGACCCCGACGAGCTGGCGATGATCTGGGTGACGGACTTTCCGATGTTCGACCGCAACGAGGAAACGGGCGACGTGGCGCCCCTGCACCATCCCTTCACCATGCTCCACCGAGACGACGTCGATCTCCTGGAGACCGATCCCCTGCACATCCGTTCGCGTGCCTACGACATCGTCCTGAACGGTCGGGAGATCGGCAGCGGCAGCATCCGGATCACCGACCCCGCGATCCAGGAGCGGGTGTTCGCGGCCATGGGGATCGACGCGCAGGCGGCCCAGCGCAAGTTCGGCTTCCTCTTGGAGGCCTTTCAATACGGCGTGCCGCCCCACGGCGGGTTCGCCGCCGGTGTCGAGCGGCTCGTCATGGAAGGGCTGGGTGAGGACAACATCCGCGATGTCATCGCCTTTCCCAAGAACCAACAGGCGCAGGAGCCGATGACAGGCGCGCCCGCTGGGGTGGAGGAGGAGCAGCTTGCTGAGCTCGGCCTGCGCCTGCGCCCAGCACCGTCGCGCTGACCACCGAAACGTCACACCGCGGTCAGGGTTGATCGACGGGACGGTGCGGTAGGATCGTCGGCGGCACCCGGCTGGTCGCAGCTCTCCACATGCGGCTGGACCAACATCAAACGCATCGGGAACCTCATTCGAGCGCTCGACCCCGGGCCTCCGCATCGTGCGAGTGGAGGGGGACAAGGCGCCGTGCGGGATCCCACCTGGTTACTCGGGCTCAGCCCGGGACGGCGCGGCCGCCGGGTGCTAACTCCGACTCTGCGCCTTTTCGCACCGCGTTCTTACGTGGCGAGACAGATCCTCGCCCCCTGAGCGCCCCACTCCTCGGCGCTGACTCCGCGCCGGCCGGCGCCGGTTCGCCTGTTGGGGTCGCTAGGCTGCGACGGTGAGCCCGGGCATCGTCCTCGCCGTGCTGATCGTGGCCATCGGAGCTCAGCTGACGAGGCTTCTCGTGCCTGGTCGGGGCAATTACCTGGTGGCCACAGTGTGCGCGGCGGTGGGATTGCTGGGGGCTGAGCTGGTGGCTCTGAGCGGGCACGGTGGCCCGTCCCTCGGCACCGTCCACCCTGCCGCCGACGCCGTGGGCATCGTGGTCGCCGAGGCGATCGGGCTGATGCTCGTGGCCCCGCGACGGCTGGGTGGTCGATAATCCCGCCACCACCACCTACCGGAGCAATGCCCTGCGCATCCCCCTCGGCCGTTCGGGTCTGCTCGCCGCCGCCGCCGTGGCCGGGGCGATCGTGTACTGGCGCGCCAGCGAGCGTCAGCGCTCGCGGCAGCTCGCCGGCGAGATCGACGAGGCCATCGCGCAGGGCCGCGAGGCTGCCGGGGTGGCCCTCACGGACGAGGATTCGGACAGTCGACCGTTTGACCAACGCTGACAAGGGGTATTTCTGAAGCAGG
Organism: Candidatus Dormiibacterota bacterium; assembly: GCA_036732145.1. Taxonomy (GTDB): domain Bacteria; phylum Chloroflexota; class Dormibacteria; order Aeolococcales; family Aeolococcaceae; genus Aeolococcus. Next base: position 23,608 of record DAINCY010000009.1, on the reverse strand, counting down.
ATGACACGGACCACGTCTGAGCTCCGTATGCCGGCCGATCCCGCGTACATCGTCGTCGCCAAGCGCGCCGCCTCGGCCTTTGCCGCGGTCGCGGGCTTCGACGTCGAGGCGGTGCACGACCTGACCATCGCTGTCGCCCAGGCATGCGAGAACGCCATCGCCTGCGCTGTGCGGGTGGGCGGCGTCGGGGTGGGGCAGATCCGCCTCACCTTCATCGTCGAGGGCGCGCGCCTCGAGGTGCAGGTGCAGAGCAGCTGTGCCCGCCAGGTGGTCGCGGTGCAGGAGCGGGCTGTTGCCAAGGCGGTCGAGCGGGAGCGCCAGGAGGTGGCCGCCGCCACCGATTTGGCGCTGCGGCTCATGGGGCTGTTCGTCGACGACCACAGTTACAGGGTCGACGAGCGCACCGGTGGTCTGCGAGTCCGGCTGACGAAATACAAAGCTTCGTGAGCCTCCTGCCCCGTGACGACGGGGCGGCGGGCACCGAGAAACCCCGAACCATTCCCAAGCCGGCGCCGAGCGAGCGGCGCGACCTGGTACGGCGTCTTCTCCGCGAGTATCACCAGAGCCGCGACGCAGCGGTTCGGGACCGCTTGGTGGATCTGAACTCCGATCTCGTCCACTTCATCGCGAGGCGGTTCGCCAATCGAGGTGAGCCGCTCGAGGACATCGAGCAGGTGGGCTTCCTGGGTCTGATCCATGCCATCGAGCGCTTCGATCCGTCGCTGGGGAACGAGTTCAGCACGTTCGCCACCCCGACCATCATGGGCGAGATCCGTCGCTACTTTCGCGATCGCTCCTGGGCGGTGCGGGTGCCACGACGGCTGCAGGAAAACCTCCTCCGGGTCAACGCCGCGGCCCAGCAGTTGACCGGTGAGCTCGGCCGGTCGCCCAGCATCGCCGAGATCGGCGAGCGCGTCGGGCTCGAACCCGAGGACGTGCTGGCCGCGCTCGAGGTGTCGCCGGCCCAGCACACCGTCTCCCTGGAGGCGACCCCGGCCGGACGGGCGGACGAGGCCATCACTCTCGGCGACCGGCTGGGCGCTGAGGACAGCAACCTCGATCGCGTGGAGATGCGCGACGTCCTCGAGCAGGCCATGGCTCACCTCAACCCGCGCGAGCGGGAGATCATGGCGCTGCGTTTCGTCGAAGAGCTTCCCCAGACCGAGGTGGCCAAGCGTCTGGGGATTTCCCAGATGCACGTCTCGCGTCTGCAGAGGGCAGCGGTGGACCATCTCCGTCGCGAGATGGGGGACGGAGCTGCGGTTTGACGTCCGCGCGGCAGGCGTTGCGCCGGTGACCGGCTACAATTGCGCCGATTCCCCGCAGTCATCGGCTCGCGCCCGCGGGCCCCACACATTGGACGGGCGTTTGCGCACCCACGAGATCCGGGAACGCTTTCTCCGCTACTTCGAAGATCACGGACACCATCGTCTGGCGAGCGCATCGCTGATCACCCACGACGATCCGTCCCTGCTCTTCACCGTGGCCGGGATGGTCCCGCTCAAGCGGTTCATCACCGGCGAGCTGGTCCCGCCGTCGCCCCAGCTCGTCTCGTGCCAGAAGTGCTTCCGAGGGCAGGGCCTGCGTGACGACATCTCCGAGGTGGGCGATGACACCCACCACACCTTCTTCGAGATGCTCGGCAACTGGTCGATCGGGGGGTACTTCAAAGAGGGCGCGATGCGGCACGCGATCGAGTTCCTGACCACCGACTGCGGGTTGGCCATGGACCGGTTGTGGGTCAGCGTCTTCCCTGATGACCAAGAATCGGAGCGGCTGTGGCGCGATGCGATCGGCATGCTTCCCGAACGCATCGTGCGGGTCGCGGACAACTGGTGGCAAGCGGGCCTCACGGGGCCGTGTGGCTACGACAGCGAGATCTTCTGGGACCGCGGAGGACGCTGCAGCTGCGGGCGAGCCGACTGCCAGCCGAACGACGACTGCGGTGGCAGCCGATGGGTTGAGCTCTGGAACCTCGTGTTCATGGAGTTCGACCAGGACCAATCGGGCAACCGGCCGTCGCTCCCCAAGAAGACGGTTGACACCGGGATGAGCCTCGAGAGGCTCGCCTCCGTGGTCCAGGGGGTCGAGAGCGACTACGACACAGACGTCTTCACAGGCATCATCGCGTCGTTCGCCGAGCGCGTGGCCGAAGACGCTCCCTCACCCGCCCGCACGGCCAGCCTGCACGTCCTCGCCGATCACGTCCGCGCCGCCACGTTCCTGATCGCCGACGGCGTCCTCCCAGGCACCGAGGCGCGGGGCTACGTGCTCCGCCGCGTCGTCCGCCGAGCGGCGATCCACGGCCGGCGCGTCGGGCTACACGGGGGCCTTGTGCCGAGCGTCGGCGCGGTCGTCGACGCCATGGGCGAGGCCTACCCGGAGATCATCGAGAATCGCGAGCTTGTGGAGAGCACGCTGCGCGCCGAGGAAGACGCCTTTGCGCGAACCCTCGATGCCGGCGCCGACCGGCTCGGAGCGCTGCTCGAATCCGGTTCCGGAACCATCCCCGGCGAGGAGGCGTTCCGGCTGCATGACACCTTTGGCCTGCCCATCGAGCTGACGGTCGAGATGGCCGCCGAGCGTGGGGTCGCCGTCGACCGGCCGGGGTTCCAGGCCGCCATGGCCGAGCAGCGCGCCCGCAGCAAGGCGGCGCGCGCGAGCGTCGGGTTCGACGGCGGCCCGCAGCTGCCCGACACGCTCTTCGTCGGCTACGACGTCCTCGAGACGCCGGCCACGATCCTGCGGATCGGCGGCGAGGAGGCGCGCAAGATGCTTCCCGCGGGTGCCGAGGACGGTGTCTTCCTCGACCGCAGCCCCTTCTATGCCGAGGCAGGCGGCCAGGTGGGCGACACCGGTGACCTCGTCTTCGACGGCGGCCGAGCGCGCGTGCTCGACACCACCTACGCGGGCCCTGCCCGCGTCCACACTGTCCGTGTGGAAGAGGGGACGCTCGCCACCGGGGCCAATGTCCGCGCCGTCGTCGACGCCGAGCGCCGGGCCCAGGTGGCCCGTCACCACAGCGCAACCCACTTCCTCAACCAAGGCCTGCGCGAGGTGCTGGGCGGCGGCGTCGTCCAGCGCGGCTCGTTCGTCGGTCCCGACCACGCCACATTCGACTTCTCGTTCCCCCGCGCCCTCACCTCCGGCGAGCTGCAGGGCGTCGAATCGCGCGTCAACCACCACGTGCGGGCCGACCTGCAGCGCAGCGTCGACGTCATGTCACTGCCGGAGGCACGCGCCAGCGGCGCCATAGCGCTGCTCGACGAGAAGTATACGGAGAGCGTTCGTGTCGTCGACTTCGGCGGCTGGTCGCGCGAGCTGTGCGGTGGCACGCACGTCCACCACACCGGTGAGGTCGGCGCGGCGATCATCGTCGCGGAGAGCAGTATCGGCCAGGGGGTGCGGCGCATCGAGATGGTGGTGGGCGAGGCCGCGGAGCGCCGCTGGCAGGAGACGGCGGAGTCGCTGCTCACAACTGCGCGGGCGCTGCGGGCGCGGCCCATGGAGGTTCCTCAGCGTGTGGCGGGTCTCCAGGAACAGCTGAAAGCGGCGCGCCGCGAGCTCGACGAGGCCAGACGGCGCGGCGGCAGCAGGCCGGCTACGGGCGACGCAACCATCGAGGACGTCGGCGGGTTGCGCTATGCGTCGCTGCTGGTCGACGGCGACGCCAGCGCGGACAGCATCGTGGACGCGACCGACCGTCTCTTCGCCGAGCAGCTCGGCGCCGACGGCGTGGCGGTCGTCGTCGGGATTGCAGCGTTCGCGGTCAAGGTCGGTCCCACCGCGCGGACGGCTGGATTGCGCGCGGGTGACCTGGTGCGTGCTGCAGCCGAGATCATGGGTGGCCGCGGGGGCGGGCGACCGGATTTCGCCCAGGGCGGGGTCAGGGATCCGGGTCAACGCGACCGGGCGCTGGAACTGATTCGCGAGGCGGTCGGCCGCGCCGGCGGGAGCGCCGTGTGAGCAAGCGCAAGTTCTCGCTGCTGCGCCGCCGGGCTGAGTTCAACACGCACTACACCGTCCTGGACATCGGCACCGAGTTCGTCAAGGCGCTGATCGTCAAGCGCGAGGAGGACAAGGGCATCGTCATCGGTGCATCGCGGGTGCGCCAGCAGCTCACCGACATGCACGGGGGAGCCGTGGCCGACATCCAGTCGGTGATTGACAACTGCGATCGCGCTCTCACCGAGGCCGAGGATATGTGTGAAGTCGTCCCTGGGCAGGCGGTCATGGGCATCGCCGGTGAGCAGGTGCGTGGATTCAGCACGACCATGACGATGCCGCGGCCGCAGCCACAGGCGCGGATCACCCAGGCTGACCTCGCCTCGGGGCTGCAGGCGGTGCAACGCCGCGCCCTCAAGGAGGCGGTGCGGCAGATGTCCCACGAGCTGGGAGTGGCCGAGGTCAACGTCAAGCTCGTGCACAGCACCATCACCTCGGTGCGCATCGACGGGTATGCGGTGAGCAATCCCGTCGACTTCCAGGGCAAGGTGGTGGACATCACCGTCTTCAACACCTTCGCGCCGTTGCACCACATCGGCGCCTTGCAGACCATCGCCCAGGAACTTGACCTCGAGGTGGTGGCGACCGTCGCCGAGCCCTACGCGCTGGCACGTGGTTGCAACACCGAGGACATCGAGGAGCGCGGCGCCATCTTCATCGACGTGGGCGGAGGCACGACCGACGTGGCGCTGGTGCGCAACGGAGGCATCGAGGCGACGCGGATGTTCGCCCTGGGTGGGCGGTCGTTCACCAAGCGACTTGCCGGCGAGCTGCAGATCTCCATGGGCGAGGCGGAGCGATACAAGCTCTCCCACGGAGATGGCCGCCTCGTCGCCGAACAGGGCGCCCTGGCTCGCCAGGCTCTGACACCGACGGCCGAGGTGCTCGCCCAGGGGGTGGCACTGACCCTCGAGGAACTTGCCGGCGGCCAGCCGCTGCCCGCCACGGTCTGCCTGGCAGGCGGCGGTGCGGCGCTCCCCGAGGTCGCAGAGCAGCTCAGCGCCCTCGACTGGGCCCAGACCCTGCCCATGCCCCACCCGCCCTCAGTACGCGTTCTCGGCCCCGATGATGTCCACCGCGTGTTCGACACCACGGGCCTGCTGGTGGGCAGCCAGGACGTCACGCCGATGGGACTGGCTCACCACGCCATCTCTCTGGAGGACGAGGCCGACCAGCCGCTCGGGGGACTGATGCGCCGGGTCCTCAAGACCATGAAGGTGTAGCCGGTGCCCCAGGTCATCTACACCGAACCGAGCGACGAGATCGTCGACCTCGTCGACAAGGTGCGGACCTCATCGGACCCCGAGGTCGCCCTGGTGATCGGTGCGGCCACCGCCGGACTGCAGACTCCCCTCAACGTCCGCCTGCTCCGCCAGTTGGGGATGGGGGCGGGCAAGACGGTGTCGGTGATCAGCGGCGATCCCTACATTCAGGAGCTCTCTCGCGTGGGCGGCCTGCCGACCTACGCTTCGGTCCCCGCTTTCGAGCGCGGCATTCAGACGGTGCGGCCTCATCCCGACGAGGGTCCGTTGGCGGCTCCCGCCGCAGCGGCGGTCGGGGGCGCCTCCGGGCTGATCGCGCCCCTCGGGCCCCCGCCGCCACCGTCGCGGGTGGCCGCGGCCGGCACAGCCGCGGCCGGCACAGCCGCAGCTGGCGCTCGCAGCCGGCTTGCGGGACGCCGCCGGCCGCTGTACTTCGTGGCCGCAGGTCTGGCGATCGTCGGGCTGATCCTCTTCCTGGTGGTGGCCCCCTCCGCGAAGGTCACCATCACCCTGGCGGGCACACAGGTGAACGCCAACCCCACCATCCAGGGCAGTCCCGTCCCGGCCAGCGCCGGCCAGGCCGACCACATCGTCACCTCCGTGGTCACCAGCGACCAGTCGGCGCAGTTCACGGCCACTCCGACCGGCAAGCAACAGCTGCCGGCGACGGGGGCGTCGGCGACCATCGTCTTTCAGACCGACCTGCCCAACGGAGCGCAATTCCCGGTCTCGCAGGGCGACGAGTTCGATACTTCGGACAATCCTCCAATCCGTTTCTTCGCCACCCAGAGTGCGGTGATCTGCATCGGGCCCAACGGAGCGGCAGCGCAAAACTGCACGACGGGCGTTTCCCCAGCCAATTCCGTTCCTGTGTCCGACGGCACCCCTGAGGCAAGGGGCAACGTCGGCGCCAACACGATCACCAAGTGGCCGGGGAATCCCTGTCCGCATCCCCCGGGCTGCGCCGCCAGCGATCTCACTGAAACGAACCCAGCCGCGGCCACGGGAGGAGCGGACGCCAAGACCAACACCGTCGCCAGCCAGAGCGATGTCACCGGGTGGACAAACCGGGTCACGCAGAGCGAGCAGACCCTGACCAGCCAGGCCAGCCAGGACCTGACCACCAAGGCGGCCGGCAAGACCATTGCCAAGGATCCCGGCGGCAACGGCACAACCATGGCTTGCGACGTCAACCCCGCGCTGCCTGCTGCCAATGCGGCCTTCGCGGCAACCCAGATCACCGTCGCCTGTCACGGCAAGGCGGCGGTGTACAACCCGGCCGACATCACCGCCGATGTCAAGGCCGATCTGCAGCAGCAGGTCGCGCAGGGGGACACCCTGGTCACCGACGCGATCACCTGCACCAAAGCATCGGTCACGCAGGCGGCCGACGACGGCACGGTGGTGGTGAGCATCCAGTGCACCAGCTTTTCCCGGCCGGCCGTGGACCTGACAGCGCTCAAGGGACAGCTCACAGGCCACAGCGCTGCCGACGTCCGCAACATCATCGAGCACCATCTCAACCACGTTCAGAACGTCGTCGTGAAGCAATCGCCGATCCCCTTCTTCTGGCTGCCGTTCTTTGCCAGCAGGATCGAGATCGACGAGTCCTTCGTGAACCAGACCGGCCCGTGACCACGCCGGCACTGGGTGTCGACGTGGGCACGGTGCGCGTGGGCCTCGCCGGCAGCGACGAGACCGGCACCCTGGCGACGCCTCTGCGTACCGTCCCGCGCCGGCCGGTGGCGCGGCTGTGGCGCGAGCTGAAAGAGGTCGTGGACGAGCGGCTGCCGGAGTGCATCGTCGTCGGACTGCCGCGCCGCCTCGACGGCAGCGAGGGCGATTCAGCCGCGGACGCCCGCCTGGTGGCCGACCAGTTGCACGCCAGGACCGGCTTGCCGGTGGAGATGTGGGACGAGCGCTTCACCACGGCGGCCGCCGAGCGCAGCCTGATCGCCGCGGGCCGCCGCCGCGCTCAGCGACGCCAGTCCGTCGACGCTGTGGCCGCCAGCCTGCTGCTACAGAGCTGGCTGGACTCCCGCGCCCACCCAAGCACGTCGCGGTGAGACGCGGCCAGCACGGGCGTACCGGCGTGGTCTTTGCGATCGTCGGCATCGTCATCCTGTTCGCGGTGCTGGCGGCAGGCACGCTCCTCTACGGACGCATCCAGCTGGAGCCACCGGCGAGCACCGCAGGCGCAGCCGTCACCATCACCGTGCGCGGCGGCGAACAACTGGACTCGCTGGTCAAAGACCTCGCCGGCCACGGGCTCATCCGCAGCACCTTCTGGTTCGGTTGGTATGCGCGCCTTCAGGGATTGGAGTCAAAGCTGGTGGCCGGCAACTTCCTGCTCGACGACGCCATGAGCGCGAGCTACGTCGTGCAACGTCTGGAGGGCCAACCCCAGGTCGGCAACCACCGCGTTCTGCTGACCGAAGGACTCAGCGCCGGCCAGATGGCCACCAGGATCGCGGGCGCCGGGCGGGGCATCACTGCCGATCAGTACCTCGCTGAGGTGCGCAGCGGCAGGTTCAGTGAGCCCTTCCTCGCAGGTCGTCCCAGCGGCGCATCTCTGGAGGGTTTCCTGTTTCCCGATACCTATGACATCCCAGACAACTTCACAGCCCACGACGTGGTGCAGATGCAACTCGCCGACTTTGCCAACAAGGCCATGCCGGCGCTGCACGGGCTGAGCCCACAGCAGCTCTACTCGGCGCTGACGGTGGCGTCGATCGCCGAACGCGAGGCCAAGTTCGACGCCGACCGGCCTCTTGTCGCCGGCGTGGTCGACAACCGGCTCGCCGCCGGGCAGCTCCTGCAGGTCGACTCGACAGTGCTCTACGGGCTGGGGATCAACGGTGGGACGCTGACCGCGCAGCAGCTGGCGACGAACACCCCGTACAACTCGTACATCCATCCCGGACTGCCACCCACCCCGATCGCCAATCCCGGCGTCGGCAGCATCGTCGCGGCAGTGCACCCGGCGGCAACTCCGAATTACTTCTTCATCTCCGATTGCACCGGTCACAATCACTACAGCGTCACCGAGCGGCAGCACGAACAGCAGATCACGCAGTACCTCAGCAAACCGTGCGGTGCATGACATGGGAGAGGTTTTTTCTCTCTGCCTGATCGGACAGGGCATCGCCTCGTCGCCCAGTCGAGCCATGCAGGAGGCCGCGCTGGCCGCCAGTGGTCGCAAGGGCACCTACGACATCGTCAACGTGAGCGCATCGGAGCTGCCCGGCGTGCTGCGCGACCTGCGCGCGCGGCGCTGGCACGGAGCCAACGTGACCACTCCGTACAAGTTCGCCCTCGCCGCGGTCTGCGACGAGTTGGAGGGCGACGCGGCACGTACCGGCGCCGTCAACACCATCACCGTCACCGAGGACGGACACCTGGTCGGCGACAACACCGATGCCGTGGGATTCGAGATGGCTCTCAGCGGGCGGCAGCTCTGGCCGGTTCCTGAGAGCCGTGCCCTGGTTTTCGGTGCCAGCGGGGCTGCGGCCGCGGTGGTCCTGGCACTCAGTCGTGTCCCGGTGCAGCGGACCACGGTGGTGGCGCGTCGCATCAATGAGGCGCGTTCGCTCCTCGACCGTCTCGGTGCAGGAGGTGTCGGCGGCGACATGGGCGTGGGGCTGTGGGACGAGGACTATCTCGAACGGCTCGTCGCCACGGCAGACATCGTCGTCAATGCCACCTCGGCGGGAGCCGGCGACATGCCATTCACGCCCGCACAGCTCAAGGCGTCGTGTACGGTCGCCGACGTGCGCTACCGGCCCCGTCCCGTCGACCTTGTGGCGGCGTCGCTGGGCGCCGGCCTGCGCGGCTGCGACGGTGCCGACATGCTCCTGCATCAGGGCATGCTCAGCTTCCGGCGCTGGACCGGTGACGAGGCGCCGTACGCCGCCGCGCGGCTGGCCCTGGAGGAGGCGCTGGGACCATGAGCGCGACTGCCGCAGCCATCGCCGCCCCGGTCGGCGCGCTCGTCGGGCTCGGCGCCGGCTGGTTGTCGGTGGTGCTCGAGCGTGTCGAGGGCCTCGAGGCGGAGGACCGCGAGGACCGGGAAGCCTACGATCGCGAGGTTACCGCCGCGACCGTGGCGGCCGCCGCGTCCGGTGAGACGCTGTCGCTCGAGAACCCGTGGCAGCAGGATCGCTACGGGTGGACCTGGCTCGAACGAGTACTGTCCCCGCTGCTCGGCGTCGTCGGATTCGCGGCGTTCGCTGCGCACGAAGCGTTCGGCTCCGGCCTGGCCATCCACCTCCTCTGGGTGGCCGTGTTCCTGCAGATCGTCGGCTTCGATCTCAAACACCGGCTGATCCTCAACCGGATCACCTACCCGGCCGTCGTGGTGGCGATGGCCCTCTCGTTCGTGTCGCCGGGCCTCACCGTCGCCAATGCCATCGCCGGATGCCTGGCCATCGGTGGGTTCTTTCTGGTCATGAACGTGGTGTCGCGCGGGGGCATCGGGCTCGGCGATGCCAAGCTCGGCGCCCTGGTCGGCGCAGTCTGCGGGATCGGACTCGACCTCGACCACATCGCTGCCGTGTACGCCGTTCTCTACGGCATCTTTCTGGGCGGATTCGTCGCCCTCGTGCTCCTGGTCCTGCGCCTGCGCGGGTTCAAGGACCCGATCCCCTACGGGCCCTTTCTCTGCGTGGGCGCCGCGCTTGTCCTCTTCCGCGGGCTGTGAGGCTCGCTCCAAAGAGTTGGTTCGAGGCGGGCGCTCTTAGAATCGCCGGATGTTGAGGTTGCTGACGGCAGGCGAATCGCACGGGCCACAGCTGACTGTGATCGTCGACGGCATTCCGGCCGGCCTTGAGCTCGACGCCGCACGTGACCTCGAGCCGGACCTGCGCCGGCGTCAGGGTGGGTACGGGCGGGGCAAGCGGCAGCAGATCGAGAGCGACAGCGCCGCGATCAGTGCCGGGGTGCGCGGCGGCCGCACCCTCGGCTCACCGATCGCCCTGACCATCGTCAATCGCGACTGGGACAACTGGAAAGGCCCGATGCAGGTGGACGCTGAGGGCTTCACCAAGAAGGCGGTCACCCGCGTGCGGCCCGGCCACGCCGACCTCGCCGGCATGCTGAAGTACGACCTTGACGACGCCCGTGACGTGCTCGAGCGGGCCTCCGCCCGGGAGACCGCCGCGCGGGTCGCGGCCGGGGGTGTTGCCAAGGCGTTGCTGGGGATCGCCGGCGTATCGATCAGCTCGCACGTCGTCCGCATCGGCGAGGTCGTCGCGGCGGAGGATGACGGCGATGCCGGGAGTGTCGAGGAGTCCCCGGTGCGCTGCGCCGATGCCGCAGCCGGGGCGCGTATGGTCGAGGCCATCGACGCCGCCCGGGCGGCCGGCGACACCCTGGGCGGGACGGCGGTCGTCATCGCCCAGCATGTTGTGGCTGGACTTGGCAGTTACGCACAGTGGGATCGGCGGCTCGACGGCCGGATTGCGCAGGCCATGTGCAGCATTCCATCGGTCAAGGGCGTTGAGCTCGGGGACGCGCTGACGGCGGCCTCCAGCCTCGGTTCGGCGGTGCACGACCGGCCTGCGTTTACAGAGGAGCGCGGCTTCCACCACCACAGCAACCGCCAGGGAGGGCTGTCCGGAGGCGTGAGCAATGGCGAGGACGTCTGGGCGCGGGTGCACTTCAAGCCCATCTCCACGCTGTTGTCACCCCTGCGCAGCGTCGACGTGCGCACCGGCGAGGAGACCAACGCCCACTACGAGCGCAGCGACATCTGCGTGGTGCCGGCGGGAGCGGTGGTCGCGGAGGCGATGCTCGCGCTCGTCCTTGCCGAGGCGATGCTGGAGAAGTTCGGCGGCGACTCCGTCGGTGAGCTGCGCCGCAACCTCGACTCCTACCGGGCCACGCTGGGACGGCTGCGATGAGCGCCATCGGCCACGTCGTCCTGGTGGGGCTGCCGGGCAGTGGCAAGAGCACCGTGGCGCCACTCCTGGCGCAGCGACTGGGACGCGGCTCCGTCGACACCGATGCCGACGTCGAACGCCGTCTGGGGATGAGCGTGGCGCGGGTCTTCGCCGACCTCGGCGAGGCGCGCTTCCGCATCGAGGAGCGGGAGGCGGCCGAGCTGGCACTGGCATCGCCGGAACCCCTGGTCATCGCTGCGGGAGGCGGCCTCATCGTCGAGCAGGGCGCCGTCGACGTCCTGAGCCGCAACGCCACCCTGGTCTGCCTCGACGCCGCCGACACCCAGCTGATCGCCAGACTGGGCTCGGACGGGACTGAGCGACCACTGCTCACGGGTGCTCCGCAGGACGCGCTCCACCACCTGCGCGCGGTCCGGAGCGCCGCCTACGGGCACGCACAGGTGCACATCCGGACCGATGGCTGCACGCCCGCCGAGGTGGCTGACAGGATCGCAGCCGCGTTGTCCGGCGCCGTTCGCGTGGCCACCGGCCATCCCTACCTGGTGCGGGTGGGAGCCGGCGTGCTCGACGGCATCGCCGAGCACCTGCCCGCGACAGCACGGAGAGTGGCGATCATCGCCGACCTGACGGTGTCGCGCGTGGCTGAGGACATCGCGGTTCGGCTGCGCCGCCAGGATGTCGCCGCCAGCGTGTTCACGATTGAGGGCGGGGAGGACGCCAAGCGCTGGAGCGTGGCCGGCGGCCTGCTCGAGCGCTGCAGCGACGCCGGTCTCGAGCGCGACGACTGCATCGTGGCGGTCGGTGGCGGCACTCTGGGAGACGTCGCCGGATTGGTCGCCGCAACGTACCTGCGCGGCATCGCGTGGGTGGTGGTCCCGACCACTCTGCTTGCCATGGTCGACAGTGCTGTCGGCGGCAAGACCGCCGTCAACCTGCGGCGAGGCAAGAATCTCGCGGGCGTCTTCTGGCAGCCGCGCGCGGTGCTGTGCGATCCCGCCGTCCTCGACCCCCTCGGCGACCGCACCTTCAGGTCGGCATTCGCGGAAATTGTCAAATCGTCTATGGTCGGCGGCGGCGACCTGAGCGAGCTGGTTGAGCGGCGTCTCCAGGCTGGGCTGGGGCGCGATCGCGAGGCGCTCGCCGAGCTGGTGCGCGGATGCTGCGAGCTCAAGGCCGACGTCGTTGCCGGCGACGAGCGCGAGTCAGGCCGGCGGGCGATTCTCAACTACGGACACACGGTGGGTCATGCGGTGGAGGCACTGACGGGACTCGGCTCCGGCCTCGACCACGGCGAGGCGGTGGCCTTCGGCATGCGCGTTGCCGGCGCGCTGAGCATCGTGGAGTCGGGGTGCCCCGCCGACGATATCGCTCACCAGGACGATCTGCTCGACGCCTGCGGACTGACGCAGACGCCGCGACTGGCGCCGGCCGAGATCGCCGCCCAGCTCGGCCTCGACAAGAAGGCGCGCGGAGGCGTGGCGCGGTGGGTGCTGCTGCGTCGCCGAGGTGAGCCGGTGACCGGCATCGTGGTGGAACCCGAAACCGTCCGTCACGCTCTCTCGAAGGCGGTGACCGCATGAGGATCCTGGTGCTCAACGGACCGAATCTCGGCACCATCGGGCGCCGTCAGCCGGAGATCTACGGGCGGCTCACGCTCGCCGAGATTCACGACCGGCTCCGCCGCGAGGCGGACGCCCTCGCGGTCGACCTGCGCTGGGAGCTGAGCAACCACGAGGGAGCGCTCATCGACCTGATCGAAGAGGAGAGCGGGCGCGCCGATGCCATCGTCATCAACCCTGGCGGGCTCGCCCACACAAGCGTGATCCTGGCCGACGCGCTGCGGGGATTCGGCGGACCCGTCGTTGAGGTTCACCTCAGCAACATCCTCAGCCGCGAGGAGTACCGTCGTACCTCGTACGTGGCGGCGGTTGCCACCGCGGTCATCACCGGGGCCGGGGCGGACGGCTACGTGATGGCGCTGCAGACCGCCGTCCGTCTCGCGGGGGCGGCAACCACGGAGACATCGCCATGATCAACGCAGGTGAACTGCGACCGGGCAACACGGTGGAGCGCCAGGGCGAGCTCCTTCAGGTGCTCGAATTCGCCCACAACAAGCAGGGGCGGGGCACCGCCATCGTTCGCGCCAAGTTCAAGAATCTTCAGACCGGGGCGGTGACCGAGGAAACCTTCCGGCCCGAGGAGAAATTCGGCCGCGCACGCATCGAGCGAAGCGAGGCGCAGTACCTCTACCAGGACGGCGACGATTACGTGGTCATGGACACCACCACCTATGACCAGTTCCCCCTGACCCCTGATCAGCTGGGCGACGTACGCCAGTACCTCAAGGAAAACGACAACCTCTTCCTGCTCACCTACGATGGCAAGGTGCTGGGCGTCGATCTGCCGACGTCTGTCGCGCTGACGGTGTCGCAGACTGACCCCGGCTTCAAGGGCGACACGGCCAACGCCGCCTTCAAGCCGGCCACGCTGGAGACCGGGCTGGTCGTCGATGTGCCGCTGTTCGTCAACGAGGGTGACCGCATCCGCGTCGACACCCGCACCGGCAAATACGTGGAGAGGGTGTGATGACCGAGATCGCGCCGGCCATGGAGATCGACGGGGACGGCGATGGACGTGGGGTCCTCGGGATCACGCGTGTCGCCAACGATGTGGTGGCGTGGATCGCAGCGCTCACCGCGCTGCAGGTCGACGGTGTGCACGCCATGTACAGGCCTGGCGGTCAATCCATCGAACGCATCCTGCGCCGTCGCGTCGCTCACCGCGGCGCCCGCGTCGAGCTGCGCGACGACGGGCTGCGCATCGACCTGTGGATCGTCATGGAGGCCGGGGCCAACGTCGCCGGAGTGGGCGCGCAGGTGCAGCGCGCCGTCGGCGATGCCATCCGGCGGATGCTCGGCCTTCCCCTGGCAGCGGTCAACGTCTTCGTCAGCGAGGTCGTCTTCACGTGACCACCACTGCCGGAGGCGGACGCCGCCGGCGTGGGCGCGAGCTGGCCCTGCGGGTGCTGTTCGAGCTCGAGGGCACGGACAAAGACGCCGATACGTCCCTCGCCTACCAGGCGGAGGAGGTCGGCGCCACCGCCGACGTGGTCGCATTTGCGCGGCGCCTGGTGCTTGGCTGCCTCGAGAATCGAGAGCGCATCGATGCATCGGTGACCGCCGCCAGCCGCTGGTCGCTCGCTGACGTGGGCAAGGTGGAGCGGGCGGTCCTGCGCCTCGGCACCTGCGAGCTGCTGGAGAGCGATGGCACTCCGGTGGCGGTGATCGTCGACGAATCGCTGGAACTGGCCCGCGCTTACGCCGGCGACGACGCAGTGCAGTTCGTCAACGGCGTTCTCGGGCAGATCGCGCGTGAGCGAGTGTGACGGGCCGCGGACCGTACACCGTCACGGAGCTGACCACGCTGGTCGGAAACGCACTGGCGGCGCGGCCCGAGTTGGAGGATGTCCTGGTGGAAGGTGAGGTCAGCAACCTCACGCGGCCCTCCTCAGGCCACGTCTACTTCACGGTGAAGGACAGCTCCTCGGCTCTGGCCTGTGTCTGCTTTCGCACCCACGCGATGCGCGTTCCCTTCGCTCCCGAGAACGGCATGACAGTCGTCGCCCATGGGCAGGTCAGCCTGTACTCGCAGCAGGGTCGCTACCAGCTGGTGGTCGATCGCCTGGAGCCGAGCGGGGTGGGAGCGCTGGCTCTGGCCGTTGAGCAACGCAAGCGGGCGCTCCTCGCAGAGGGTCTCTTCGACGAACGCCTCAAGAGGCGACTGCCGTTGCTCCCGGCGCGAGTTGCGGTGGTGACATCGCGCACCGGGGCCGCCCTTCACGATGTCATCACCGTCATGGGTCGTCGTGCGCCGTGCGTCGACGTGGTGTTCTCGTCCGCCACGGTGCAGGGCGACGGGGCGGCGGAGACCATCGTCGCCGCCCTGCGACGGGCCGGACGCGCGCGCGGCGTCGAGGTCGTGCTGCTGGTGCGCGGTGGTGGGTCCCTCGAGGATCTCATGGCCTTCAACGATGAGGCCGTCGCCCGGGCCATCCGCGCCTGCCCGGTGCCGGTGGTTTCCGGTGTCGGTCACGAGACCGACATCACCATCGCCGACCTCGCCGCAGACCATCGCGCCGCAACACCGTCCGCGGCCGCGGAGACCGCGGCGCCCAGTTCCGGCCAGCTTCGCGGAGAACTCGGGGCCCGCGAGCGCCGGCTCCGCGACGCACTGCGCCGCGACCTCGTCCACAAGCGTGACCGCGCCCAGCGCCGGATGAGGCGGCTCGACCAGGTCTCTCCGGCGGGGGGTGTGTCGCGAATGCGTCAGGACCTCCATGCGCGGGAGGCGCGGCTTCGCGGGGCACTCCTGGGCGGCGTCACCAGGAGACAGCGCGATCTCGAGCGCGTGCGTGGCGCGCTGGCCCTGCGCTCGCCGCTGCGCGCGCTGCCCGTGCACCGCGAGCGCCTGGTCGGGCGCTCCACGCGGCTGGCCAACGAGGTCAGGAGCCTCGTGACCGCGCACCGCCATCACCTGGAAGGGGTGCACGGCCGACTCGAGGCCCTCTCGCCTTTGCGGGTCATCGATCGCGGCTATTCGATCACCGTCGACGCCGCCACCGGCGGCGTGATCACCAGGTCGACGGAGGTGGCGCCCGGGGCGGTGCTGCGCACTCGGCTGGCATGGGGCAGCCTCGTCAGCCAGGTCTTGCCCGAGGGGGTGGAGGTCCCGACCGATCGCGAACGAATGTACGATGACCGTCCGGGACAGCGAGCCACCAACGGGGACAACCATGGCTGACGACATCACCACCATGAGCTACGAGGCGGCCCTCGCCGAGCTCGATCAGATCATCACCCGCCTGGAGCGCGGTGATGTGGAGCTCGATGCCGCGATCAGCGCGTACGAGCGCGGCTCCGCCCTGACCCGGCACTGCGCCCAGCTCCTCGACCGCACCGAGCAGAAGATCACCCAGCTCGTGGTCGGCCCGGCAGGGGAGGTGGAGAGGCCCTTCCAGCCGCCCACCGATGCCGTCGACACCCCGGCCCCACCGCCCCCGCACGCCCGGAGCGCCGAGCAGCAGCTGTTCGGCGAGGCGCGCCCCGCGGCCGCCCCGCGCGGTGTCGCCATCAACCCTGACGATATCCCTT
The DNA here is from genome assembly GCA_036732145.1 of Candidatus Dormiibacterota bacterium. Taxonomy (GTDB): domain Bacteria; phylum Chloroflexota; class Dormibacteria; order Aeolococcales; family Aeolococcaceae; genus Aeolococcus. Next base: position 7,291 of record DAINCY010000009.1, on the reverse strand, counting down.
TTTGAACGCATATACTCTGATCTGTGTAGGATGAGTGGCGTGTCCGCCCTGTCGCACCCTCGCCTCGACGACCTGCTGATCGAGCGCGGGCTCGCCGACAACCGCTTCCGAGCCCAGGCGCTGGTCGCCGCCGGCCTCGTCGAGGTCGAGGGCCAGCGCGCCAGCAGTGCCGCGCTGGCCGTCGATGCCGCCGCCCGGGTGCGCCTAACCGACCGCGACCATCCGTGGGCCGGTCGGGGAGGGCTGAAGCTCGACTCTGCCCTCGACGATTTCGTCATCGACTGCTCTGGGCGGGTGTGCCTCGACGCCGGCGCGAGCACCGGTGGATTCACCGACGTTCTCCTGCACCGGGGCGCGCTCCTGGTCTACGCCGTGGATGTCGGGCACGGCCAGCTCCATGCCCGGCTGGCAGCCGACGCGCGCGTTCGCGTCATGGATCGCACCAATGTGCGCACCCTCACGCGCCTCGACGGGCCGCCGCCCTCCCTCGTGACCCTCGACCTCTCGTTCATCTCTCTGCGGGCGGTTCTCCCCAATCTCGCGCGGCTTGCTCCCGGGGCCGAGGTCGTGGCCCTCTTCAAGCCGCAGTTCGAGCTACCGCGCGCCTTGGTGGCCCGCGGAGGGGTGGTGCGCGACGCGGCCGCGACTGCCGGCGCGCTTGACGCCTTCATGGCCTGGACGACCGACACCCTCGCGGCCACCGTCGCCGACCCCGTTCCCGCAAGGGTGCGCGGGACCAAGGGCAATCAGGAGTGGCTGGTACACCTGTGCTTCCCCGGAGCAGGCGGATGAGCCGCGAGATCGGATTCCTTCTTCATCCCGGTGAACAGCACGCCGCGGAGGCGGCCGCCGCCCGAGCACGAGAGCTGGGCTTTGACGTGTGGATCGAGGTTCGCGAGCCTGAGGCGACGCTCGACGAGCACGCCGCCGCCACCGAGCTGCTCGTCACCATCGGAGGGGACGGCACCTTTCTGTACGGCGCTCGCCTAGCTGCGCCGCGGGGCATCCCCGTGATGGGGGTCAACCGAGGCCGGCTCGGCTTTCTCACCGACGTCGAGGTGGCTGACCTCCCCGGCGCGCTCGAGGACTTCGCCGCGGGCCGCTGTCACACACAGCGTCGTTCCATGCTCGAGGCGACGGTCCCCGGCGAAGGGGACAACCCGCCCTGGCAGACGCTGGCCCTCAACGAGGTTGCGGTGAAGTCCAGCGGCGTGGCCGTGGCTCGCATCCGCGTGGAGCAGGACGGGGAGCTGCTCGGTGATTTCGACGCAGACGGCGTCGTTGTCGCCACCGCCACCGGCTCGACGGCCTACGCGCTGAGCGCAGGCGGTCCTCCCATCGACCCCCGCGTGCGTGCGGTCGTGGTGGTGCCCCTGGCCCCGCACGCGGTCATCTCACGGGCCATCGTTCTGCCCGAGATGGTGACCCTGCGCATCACCGTGGAGCGTGGCCGGGTCAATGCCGCGGCCGACGGCATTTCGGAGATCCGCCTTCGCGATGGTGCCGAGATGATCATCAGGCCCGGGCCGGAACTCGCCTTTGTGCGCTTCGACAACTCGCCCTCGTTCCTGCGCCGCCTGCGCGAGAAGGTGCGCTTCGGGTTGCCGCTCAAGGATCTGGAGCGTCCCGCCGTGTTGCGTCCGAGCGGCGGCGGCGACGAGGGGCCACCCGTCATCGAGGCCAGGCTTTGAGCCTGGTCGAGGTCCGCATCCGCGACCTCGCTGTCTTCGATGAGATGGTGGTGCCGTTTGACCGGGGCTTCACCGCTCTGACGGGCGAGACCGGCGCGGGAAAGTCGGTCTGCATCACCGCGATGCGGCTGGCCCTCGGTGGCCGCGTCGATGGCGACCCGGTCCGCAATGGTGCCGACTCCGCACGCGCCGTCGCCGTCTTCGACGAGATCCCGCCCTTCCTCCGCCGTCGCCTTGGCGACATCGGTGTCCCGCCGGACGATCTGACCACGTTGTCCCGGGAGCTCAGCCGTGCAGGTCGGGGCTCCTGCCGGATAAACGGGGCGCTCGTTTCCCAGGCGGTGCTCCGTGAGGCGGGCGAGGCACTCGCTGAGATCACCCTCCAGGGTGCCAGCCAGCGGCTGCTGCAGCGCGGACGCCAGCGCGACCTGCTCGACCTCGCGGCTGCGGCCATCGACCTTCGCGACGAAGTGCGTCACGCGGTCGGATCCTGGCGCACTGCGCAAACCGCCCTCGATGAGGTGCGCCGCCGCCAGGCCGCGGGCGCAGCCGAGGTGGAGGCCGCCCGTCAGCTCATCGCTGACCTCGGGGCACTGGCCCTGGTGCCAGGCGAGGACGACCGGCTGGGCGCCGAGCGACTCCGACTGCGCAACGCATCCGCGCTGATGCTGGCCTCGTCCGAACTGCGCCGGGCGGCGGCGGGTGACGAGGAGTCGTCGGGCGCCGCCGACCTCCTGGCAGCGGCGCTCGACAGCACCACCTCCCTCGATGGCCTTGACGCCGACCTGGACAGCCTTGCCGGCGAGGCCGCTGACCTGCTCGACCGCCTCCGCGAACTCGGAGCCTCGGCGCGCAGCCACGCCGACGGCATCGGGCTGGACGAGGGCCGGCTCGCCGAGGTGGAGGAGCGGCTCGATACCCTCGCGCGGGTACGACGACGCCACGGTTCGATCGCGGAAGCTCTCGAGGCACTCGAGGCTGCCAATGATCTGCTCGCCGCCGGCCAGGATGGCGGTGCCCGCCTGGCCACGGCCGAGGCGGAGGTGACAGCCGCCCGTGCGCGCGCCGGGGCTGTGGCCCTGCAGCTCTCCGAACGCCGCCGCCGGGCGGCGCGCCGCCTCGAGGGAGAGGTGGAGAGAGCGCTCCACCTCCTGGAGCTGCCCCATGCCCGGCTCCGCATCGCCACCGAGCGTCGCGCTGCCGCCGACGGTGTCGAGGTGGGAGGCGCCATGCTCCACTGCGGGCCCGCCGGGATCGACGAGGTGGAGTTCCGCCTCGCCACCAACCGCGGATCCGCGCCGGTACCGCTTGACGCTGGTCCCTCCGGCGGCGAGTTGTCGAGGCTCGTGCTGGCACTGTCAGCCTGCGTCACCGAGGCCGGCTCGCCCCTGCTGGTCCTCGACGAGGTGGACACCGGCATCGGGGGCGAGACCGCTGCGCGAGTCGGCGACCTGCTGGCTGCCGCGGGCCGTCACCGCCAGGTGGTGGCGGTGACGCACCGCGCTGAGATCGCCTCGCGGGCGGCCGGCCACCTGGTGGTGCGCAAGCAGGACACCGCCGGGGGCAGCGTCGCCCGCATCGAGCCCGTCGATGGTGAGCCGCGCCTCGAGGAGATCGCCCGGCTCATGTCGGGGCGGGTCACGGATGCGGCCCTGGCGCGGGCCATCGAGCTGCGCGGTGAGGCCGTCGAGACGATCGCGGCGGGCTCGGGCTCCCGCGCTCGCCGCACGCGTCCGGCCGGGCGCTGATGGATCGACCGATCGTTGATCCGTACCATGCCGGTGAGATGACCGACGGCCGGGCGGAAGGACCCGTCACCGCAGCCGACGCTGGGTCGAACGACCCGGTCCTGCGCTTTGCGGTCCAGGTCCCCGGGTTCACCGGCAGTCTCGAGCAGCTGGTGGTGCGCGCCCAGCGCGGTGAGGTGGATCTCGATGCCATCGCCGTGGCGGAGATCACCGGCACATTCCGAGCGCGCATGGACGCCGCCGGTGAGCACGTGGACCTCCGCGAGATGGCCGACTTCCTCTCACTGGCAGCGCGGCTCGTGGCCCTGAAGGCCGCGCGGCTCAACCCGGCGGAGAACGGCGCCATCGAGGACGCCGATGAGGGCGACGCCGGCGAGGATGCGGGGCGGCGCCTCAGTGAGTACCGGCTCTTCAAGGCCGCCGCCGAAGCGCTTCTCGCCGAGGCGGCGGAGGAGGGGGGGCGCAGCTTCCTCAGCCTGGTCGCGGCCGACGTGATCCCCGTCGAGCGGTTGCGGATCGCGCCCGAGCGGCTGGCCGCAGCGTTCCGCGAGGTGCTGGCCAGGCTGAGCGAGATGGAGCCGCTGCCCCTGGGGGCGGTCACCTTCTCCGTTGAGGAGAAGCTCGACGAGCTGCGCGATCGCCTTCGGGTCGGCCGGCTCGCCTTCGAGGAGCTGTTCGCCAGGGTCTCCAGCCGGCTGGAGGCAGTGGCGTGCTTCCTCGCCCTTCTAGAGCTCCTCCGCCTCGGCGAGGCCATCGTGGAGCAGGACGAGCCGTTTGGCCCGATTTCAGTGCGCGCCGATGGATGAGATGGGGCCGGACGTTCACTCGGAGGACGACGAGACCCTCGAGCTGACCCTCGACGTCTTCGGCCGCGCCGTGGTCCCGGAGGGGATGGCCGGCGCCGAGCCAGAGGATCTGGCGGTGGCGCTCGAGGCCGTGTGCTTCGCGTTGAACCGCCCAGTGACGCTGGCCGAGGTCGCCGCGGTCCTGGGCTGCACCCCCGCTGCGGTGGCCTTCGCTGCCGAAGCTCTGGCGACCCAGCTCCGCTCTCGCGGGCTGATGCTCCAGCGGCACGGGCACGAGCTCCAGCTGGTGACCCGTCCCGAGACAGCCTGGGCGGTTCAGCGCGCCTTGCAACCCGAACGCCCCACCCGGCTGAGCCGCCCCGCCCTGGAGGCGCTGGCCATCATCGCCTACCGCCAGCCGCTCACCCGAGCCGGCGTCGAGTCGATTCGCGGCGTCAACTGCGAGGCGGTCCTCGAGAGTCTCGAACGCCGCGGCCTGATCGCCGAGGTGGACCGCCAGGACACTCCTGGCCGCCCCCGCTTGTTCAGCACCACGCTGCGCTTCCTGCAGATCGTCGGGTTGGAACGCATCGACGACCTCCCGCAGCTGGGCGAAGCGAAAGCCATTGAGTCGCTGAGCACCGCCGCGGGGTCGGCGCCCGACGTGGGGGACGCGCATTGACCGCCCTGACCGGCGGCGGCGAGAGGCTGAACCGCTTCCTCGCCCGACGCGGAGTCGCCTCCCGTCGCAGCGCCGACCAGCTCATCGCCGCCGGACGGGTGCGGGTCAACGGCAGAACCGCCCAGGTTGGCGACAAGGTTGACGGCAACACCGACACAGTCGAGGTGGACCGTGGGCGCGTGATCGCACAGCTCCCAGCCAGGGTGACGCTGGCCCTCAACAAGCCTGCAGGCGTGGTCACCACCATGCGCGACCCGCACGGTCGCCGCACCGTGCGTGACCTGGTGCCGAAGATCCCCGGCTTGGCGCCCATCGGCCGCCTCGACGCAGACAGCCGGGGGCTGCTGTTGCTCAGCAGCGACGGTGAGCTCGCCCACCGCATCGCCCATCCTCGCCACGGCGTCCACAAGACCTACCGCGTGACTCCGACATCGCCGCTATCCGACGCCCAGATCGACGAGTTGCTGAGCGGCGTGATGCTCGACGATGGACCCGCCCGTGCGCTGGAGGTGCGCCGCGCCGGCGGCGAGACGGTCGACGTCGTGATGGGGGAGGGGCGCAAGCGCGTGGTGCGGCGCCTCCTCGCCGCCGTCGGCAGCGGGGTGGTGGATCTCTGCCGCACCGCGGTGGGACCGGTCACGCTCGGAGACCTCGCCGAAGGCGCCAGCCGCAGCCTGGTCGACGCTGAGCTCGAGGCGCTGCAGGGCGCGGTACGTCCGCCGGCGCGGTGAGGCGGTGAACAGCCGGCGCATCGTGACGGTCGACGGCCCGGCCGGCAGCGGCAAGTCCACGCTGGGGCGGGCGCTGGCCCTCGAGCTGGGGCTTCCGCTCATCGACACCGGGCTCTTCTACCGCGGCATCACGGTGGCCGCCGTTCGCGCCGGAGTCGACGTGCGCGACAGCACAGCACTCGCCCGCCTGGCGCAGTCGACGGTGATCAAGGTCGGCACAGATCCGGGCTCACACGACGACGGCGTCACCGTGGATGGCGTGCCCGCCGGTGCCATGCTCCGCGATCCGCACCACGCCCGCCTTCTCGCCGTCATCTCCGGCACGCCCGCAGTGCGCGCTGCTGTCCTTGAACCGCAGCGAGCGCTTGCTGTCGACGGCGCGGTGGCCGCCGGGCGCGACTGTGGCACCGTCGTCTTCGCCGGCGCGGCGGTCAAGTTCTACCTGCAGGCGCCCGAGCTGGTGCGCGAACAGCGGCGGCTGGCTCAACTCCGCGCCCTCGGGGCTTCCGCTGACGACAGCGTCCTGCGCGCCGAGGTCGCCGACCGCGACCGAGCCGACACCGATCGTGCCGAATCCCCGCTCCGGCAGGCGGCGGACGCGCACGTCATCGACACCGACGCAATGGACGTCGAGGCCATGATCGCCCACGCGCTCGACATCTGTCGCGACGCCGGGCTGCAGCCTCTGCGGCCCCACTGATGTACGGGTTCCTGCGCGGCATCATGCGCGTGCTCGTGGCCACCGTCCTCGGCCGTCGCCTCCACGTCGAGGGTCTGCACAACGTTCCGCGCCGCGATGGGGCCCTGCTCGTGGGCAACCATGTCGGCACCATCGATCCTCCGCTGATGGGGGCCCTGATCCCGCGTCTCGATGTCTTCTACATGGCCAAGGGGGAATATTTCACTCGCGCTCGGTGGCGCTGGTTGTTCCGCGGCTTCCACGCGTTCCCCGTGGTGCGGGGCAGCGCGGACCGTGCGGCGCTTCGACACACCCTCGACCTTCTCCAGACGGGACACATCGTGGTTGTCTACCCGGAGGGGTCGCGCTCTACGGACGGGCGACTGCGCGAGCCGCAGGCGGGGGTCGGCTTCCTGGCGCGACACGGCGGGGTCCCGGTCATCCCCGTGGCGGTCTGGGGTACCGAGAACGCCCTCCCTCGAGGCACCACACGGATCCACCGCGCCGAGGTGCACGTCCGCTTCGGCCCACCGGTCACGCTCCCTGCCGGCCGCCTCGGTGCGCACAGCGACAACCGGGCGACGGCCGCGGCCATCATGGACAACGTCTCGTCGATGCTCCCGCCGCGCTACCGAGCGGCCGTAAAGCCCGACACACCAGCGGCGCCTCCGGCCGCATAGGCACCGGAAGGCCGCCGTGGTAGCCTCCGTCCCGGCGGCGAGTGCTCTCGAAGCTGAAGTGGCCACCAGCCACCCTGGATTCGAATCCACGCTTCCCGCCGGTGTTCACAACGTGACGGCAAGGAGAACCCGATGAGCGTGTTCCGGCGCTTCAGCAACATCTTCCAGGAGAAGAGCAACGCCGCTCTGGATCGCATGGAGGATCCGTCGCAGGCGATTGACCTCTCGTATCAGCAGCTCCTCGAGCAGCAGCAGAAGCTCCGCACCGCGCTGGTCGAGGCCACCACCGGCCAGA
>DAINCY010000008.1:3902-47647 GCA_036732145.1 Candidatus Dormiibacterota bacterium | reverse complement strand
TGCAGCGCCTCTCGTCATCGGTCGGCATCGCGGTCCTTGTCACGGTGCTGGCCGGTCAGTTCACCACCGCTGCCAAGCAGACGACGTGCGCGCCTCCGGCGGCGGTTGTGGTCGCGGCGGCGAACACCCTCCACCAACCGGCGCTCTCGGCGCAACAGTACTGCGCAGTCCTGCAGAGCAAGATCGCCGCTTCGTCCGCGCAGGAAAGCGCGGGCAGTAGGCAGCCGAGCACTGGCAACGCGGTGCTCGACGCGTTCAATCATCAGTACGCGGGCGGCGTCTTCAGCGACGCTTTCGACCGCACCTTTGTCCTGATCGCCATCCTCTCGGCGATCGGGATCATCCCCGCATTCTTCCTCAAGCGACCCGAGCGCGACGCGTCCGGCAGCAGCTCTGTCGAGATGACGGCCTAGGCCCTCTGCGCGGATCGATCGCCGGCCCGGCGATATCTCTGGGTGCGCTCGTCGAGCAGGACGTCGACGTTCTTGGCGCAGAGCTCGTCGAGATGTCGCACCAGCGCGCCGCGCAGCGCCGCCACACACAGCTCCGAATGCGCGTGCGCACCCGGCATCGGCTCGGGGATGAGCTCGTCGACGAGCCCGATGTCGTACGCCGTGGCAACGCCGGGTCGGAGTGCGGCGGCAGCACGGGCCCGCTGCCCTGCATCGCGGTACAGAATCGCCGCGCAGGTCTCGGGCGGGGCAACCGTGTACACGGCGTTCTCCAGCGCCAGCACCCGATCCGCCAGCGCCAGTGCCAGCGCTCCTCCCGATCCCCCCTCGCTGAGAATCGCGCTGACCACGGGGACGCGCAGTTCCAGCATGGTGATCAACGACTGGGCGATCGCCCATGCCTGGCCCCGTTCCTCGGCGCCGACCCCGGCGTGGGCTGCCGGGGTGTCGACGAGACAGACAACCGGCATGCCGAACTTCTCGGCGGTGCGCATGAGCCGCTGCGCCTTGCGATATCCCTCGGGGTGCGGCATCCCGAAGTTGTGCAGGGCACGACTGATCGCGTCGGTTCCCTTCTCCTGGCCGATGACCATGACCCAGCGATCGTCGAGCCGTGCCGGCCCGCCCACCACAGCTCGGTCGTCGCCGAACAGCCGGTCGCCACGCAGCTCCGTCCATTCGGTGAACGCTCCGGCGATCACCTGCAGCGCGCGGGGACGGCCGGGGTTGCGCGCCAGCTCGACGGCGGCAAAAGCGAGGCGTTCCCGTTCGGCGGTGTCGGTGGTGACAGTCATTGGCGCGCTGAGAATCCGATGAGCAGCCGCGCGATCGTGTTGCGCAGGATGCCGCGCTCGACAACCGCGTCGACCATCCCGTGAGCGAGTAGGAACTCGGACGTCTGGAAGCCTTCCGGCAGCCGATCGTGGCTGGCCTGCTCGATGACTCTCCCGCCTGCGAAGCCGACCCGCGCGTGTGGCTCGGCGAGGATGACGTCGGCCTGCGCGGCAAAGGATGCGGTGACGCCACCGAAGCAGGGATCGGTCAGGACTGAGATGTAGGGAAGACCGGCGCGAGCGACCGCGACCACGCCCGCGGAGCAGCGTGCCATCTGAGCGAGCGACGCAATGCCCTCCTGCATGCGGGCGCCGCCGGACGTGCAGACCGCGATCAGGGCGCGGCGCTCGGCGACGGCGAGGTCACAGGCGCGAGCGAACTGTTCACCTGCGCCGCTGCCCAGCGATCCGCCCAGGAAGCCGAAGTCCATGCAGGCCAGGAACGCGGGCACCTCGCCCATGGCGGCTCGGGCGATCACGAAAGTCTCTTGCAGCTTGGTTCGCTCGCGCGCCTCGGCGACCCTGGACGGGTAGGGAATGCCATCGTCGAAACCCAGAGGATCGCGATCGCCGATATCCATGGGAACGGGCTCGAGGGTTCCTGGGTCGGCCAGCTGCGTGGCGCGAGTGAGAGCCGGCACCACCGCGTGCCGGCCGCAGTCGGGGCAGACGCGCAGGTGCTTCTCGAAACGAGCCTCGACGAAGCGCCGTCCGCACCCATCGCATTCGACGGTGCCCGCTGGTGCGACCGGGCGGAGCTTGGGCCCGGGGGCGGCGAGCGGGTGTGCGGCGTCGCGCCGCCCCGTCACCGGGAGGGGTTGCCGGTCCATTCGAGGGCGACACCGCCCCAGGTCACCCCGCTGCCGAAAGCGACGCTCATGATGCGGTCGCCGGGCCGTAACCGGCCGGCCGCGGCAGCCTCGTGGATGGCGAGGGGGATGGAGGCCGCGCTGGTGTTGCCGACCCGTTCGAGGTTGACGATCACGCGTTCCATGGGAACACGGAGCCGCTTGGCCGTGGCCTCGATGATGCGCAGGTTGGCCTGATGCGGGATGAACCAATCGACGTCCTCGGCCGCCCAGCCGGCGTCCTCGCACAGCTGTTGAGCCGCCTCCGCGAGACGCTCGACCGCCGTGCGGAACGTGCCCCGCCCGGCCATTCGGATGGCCCTGTCTCCGTCCACCTCGCCGGCGCGGGTGCCGAAATAGATGAGGCCGGCGTCAGCGCCGTCGGCAGCCCAGCGCACCGCACGGATGCCCCCGTCGCCCTCTCCTATGCCGACCACCGCCGCCGCGGCGCCGTCGCCGAACAGGACGCACGTCGAGCGGTCCGTGTAGTCCACCAGCGGGGTGAGAGCCTCACTGGCGATGACCAAGACCGTGCTCACCGTCCGGCTGCGGATCAGCGAATCCGAGAGAGCCAGGGCGTAGACGAAACCCGAGCAGGTGGCGTTGATGTCGAAGGCCGGCATGCCGCCGATTCCGAGCCGCTCCTGGATGAGGCACGCGCTCGAGGGCAGCCTGGTCTCGCTGGTGCAGGTGGCCACGATGATTGCGCCGGGAATGGGGTTGCCCGCCCTGGCAAGCGCCTCTCTGGCCGCGCGTGCCCCCATCGCGGCGGCGGTCTCACCGCTGGCGACGCGGCGCCGTTCCCGGATGCCGGTGCGTTCGACGATCCACGAATCCGAGGTGTCGACCATCGCCTCCAACTCGGCGTTGGTGATCACGCCGTCAGGGATGTACGCACCGAGGGAGAGGATCTGTGCCACCGGCGTGGCCGCGCGGCCCGTCGCCGTGTCGATCGTGGCATGGGGAAATGGGGCGGTGGGCATGGCCTGAATACAAGCCTATCCCTCGCCGGGTCGTTACGGGGCGGCGCCGGTCAGGGGAGCTTCGTTGTATCTTTGCGACCGATGCATATCCTCGCGGATTCCGGCAGCGCGTTCGCGATCAACGGCTTCGCCGGCATGCGCACCGCGGAGCAGCTCAGCTTCTGGTTCGCCTTCATCCTCTTCAACGGCTACGTCATGCTCGAGGCCGTCTCGCTGGCGGCGTTCTACTTCGCCGCCCGCCCCCGAGCCGGCCGACCCAACCCGGCTGCGATCTGGTACTTCATCGCTTCCCTCTGGGTGGTGATGGCCTTCATCACCGCCGTCTGGGCTGCTCCCGCCGAGAAGGCCTTCCTGAACGACTCGGGCAGCTCGCTCGGGGTGGGGACGCGCACCATCAAGGTGTTCATCGGCCTCGCTTTCGCCGGCGTTGCGGTCACCTGCCTGCTGATCGGAGCGGTCGAGACCGCTCGCCGCAAACGAGCCGCACAACAAACCCTGGTCATCTAACCGGGCTTGGGGGCTGGTCGGCCTCCTCTCTAAAGATCGGCTCGCGTGCCGTTCAGGCCAATCTAGGGCAGAAGTTCCCCGCGAGCAAAGCGAGCTCGGCGCTGAGTAGCGCCGAGGAGTGGGGCGCTCAGGGGGCGAGGATCTGCCTCGCCCCGAAAGAACCGCCTCACCCAGGCAGGCCGCACCCAGCCAACACCCGCCTACCTCAGCGAGAAGCTGAGGATCGCCGCCGGGTTGAGGAGCGCGAAGGGTCGCTGCACCGCGTGCGTCCCCGAGCTGATCGCCGTCACCCAGAGGGCGGACAGGTTGGTGATCGGGATGAAATCGCCCGGAAAGCGCTCGAGGTGATCCTGAAGAGTGTGACGCGGCTCCAGGTGGACGTCTCCGACCAACGAGAAGGCCTGGGTGTTGATGGACGCGGGGTGGGCTTCCCTCTCGCGCCACAGTGCCGGGTTGCCGTCACCGGCGTCATCAAGCGGGCAGATCAAGACCACCCCGGCCTTGGCAACCGTGACCTCCGGCTCGGTGCGACTGAGAATCGGGTAGCTCACCGACAGCGGTTCGGCCCAGCCGTTGCGCAGGTGGAGAAAGTCGCCGAAGCGGTTGACGGCGTCGCTGACCCGGTCAGGACGAACGATCTCCATCTCTCCGGTGACCTGGATGAAGGTCGCATAAATCTCGAGGGTGCGCCAATCGCTCACGGCGCGATGACGGTAGCAGCGGGCCGTGCCCTGTGCCCGAACCACGCGAGAGGCAGGTGGGACGGACCGTCGCTTATCCTGTGCGCCGTCGTGCCCGAGGTCGGCTGTGTTGGGAAGAAATGGTCGAACGCTTCATCCTCGCCCTCCGTTCCGACTTCGGGTGTCTGGTCATCGTCGTCGCCTTCGTGGTGATCATGATCTCGACAATCGTCTTCGCCGACATCATCACGCCGCCGTCCAGCAACCCGTTCGTGTGACGGCGGCGGCAATCGACCCCCCGCTAGAATTCGCCTCGTCGCCGTACTCCCCGTCCTGAGGCTCTCATGGCGCTGAACCCGTACGACACGCCACGCGGCAAGCTGCGGTCGCGAGTCGAGACGACGCGCCGCCAGTTCCTGCTTCTTGTTGGCGCTGTCGGCGCGTTGGGAGCCACGCTCTTCGGTGGCATCGAGCTCCTCAAGTTCATGTTTCCGGGCGCCACGCTGGAGTCGCCTCCGCAGTTCAAGACGGGGTTCACCGTCGATGAACTGACGGGCAGCGGCACCCTCAAGGTCAACGTCGTCAGCGATACCGCCAATCGCGTCACCGTCGTCCTGGACTCGACCGGGATCTATGCCGTCTATCTGGTCTGCACGCACCTCGGGTGCACTCCCAACTACGTCAGCGATGTGACCAGTGGCACTGGTGTCGCCGACTCCTCGGACACTGTCGCCAAGCACTACACCGCAGAGGGCGGCAGCGTCGCCACGCGCAACGGGTGGGCCTGCCCGTGCCACGGCAGCCGCTACTACATCGATTCGACCAATTTCTACGGCCCGGCGCCGCGGCCCATGGACTGGGTCGACATCCAGGTCACGCCCGACAAGCACTTCGTCGTCAACCGGGCCGCCCTGACCGTGTACCGTCAGGCTGGCGACACCACCGTCCCGAAGTGGCGGCTGGATCCGAAGACCGGTAAGAGCAACGGCGCGACGGTGGGGGTGTGAGCGCCAGGATGGCAGAGGGAGAACCGATGGGGGAGGTGCGGTGAGCACCCGTCCGACCGAGGGCAACCCGCTCCGCGCGTTCGCGTCCCAGATATGGGGGTCGATCTTCCGTCACGGGCTGCCAACGACGGACAAGGTCGCCGCCCGCACCGCGCTGACCAACTTCTTCCTGCACATCCACCCGGTGCGGGTCAAGAAGTCGGCGATTCGCGTGAGCTACACCCTCTGCCTGGGCGGGCTCTCCTTCTTCCTCTTCATCCTGCTGACCATCAGCGGGCTCTTCCTCATGTTCTATTACATCCCGTCGGTGGACCAGGCCTACCAGAACATCAAGGACCTGCAGTTCGTCGCCACGTTTGGCCTCGTCATCCGCAACCTGCATCGTTGGGCGGCGCACGGCATGGTGATCACTGTGTGGCTGCACATGGCCAGGGTTTTCTACCAGGGTTCGTACAAGCCGCCGCGTGAATTCAACTGGGCCATCGGGACGTTCCTCCTGCTGATCACGCTGCTGCTCTCGTTCTCCGGGTACCTGCTGCCCTGGGATCAGCTGGCGGTCTGGGCCATCACCGTGGGCACCAACATGGCCAAGTACGCGCCCATCGCGGGGCCCTACACCCGCTACCTGCTGCTCGGCGGACGCAGCGTCGGCCAGGGCGCGCTCATACGCTTCTACGTCTTACACGTCGTCGCCTTACCCCTGATCGGGTTCATCCTGATGGTCATACACTTCTGGCGCGTCCGCAAAGACGGGTTCACGGGAGGCCTCTGAGCGATGGCGACGGTGGTTGGGGACGGTTCCGGCGGACCCGGCGAGGAAGCGACTGTGCCGGTTCGGCGAACGGCACCCACCGCGGTGCGCACGCCGCGACCGCGGGGCACCGGGCCCGAGCTGGCATCCATGCCGCTGGTGGTGCGCCGCCGCGAGGAGGAGGAGACCGTGGTCACCTTCCCGGCCCTGGTCTGGAAGGAGTTCCTGGCGGGCCTCGCCTGCTTCATCTTCCTGCTTGGCGTGTCGATTCAGGTCAACGCACCGCTGCTCCAGCGCGCCAACCCGGCGATCACCCCGAACCCCGCCAAGGCGCCCTGGTACTTCCTGGGTCTCCAGGAACTTCTCGAGCGCTTTCCCCCGGTCATGGCCGGAGTTGCCTTCCCGAGCTTCGTCATCATCTTCATGCTGCTCACGCCGTACCTTGATCGCAATCCCAGCCGCCGCCCGCAGGACCGCAAGGTGGCGATCGGCCTGTTCACCATCTACCTCTGCCTCGCTGTCTGCTTCGTGGTGATCGGGGTGTTCTTCCGTGGCCTGGCCTTCAACTGGGACTGGACGCGCATCCTCGGCCATCCGGGGGTCAAGGCACCGGTATGAGATGGCTCTGGGTGATCCTGTCCGCGCTCATGATCGCGCTGGTGGGGATCGCCGCCATCCGGGACAGCCAGGACCGCGACTATCTGACGATCCAGCAGCGCTATCAGTCGGACCACAAGACCACCGCCTTCAACATCCAGATTCAGCAGATCTTCCCGGTCTTTCCGGACGCCAAGCGCGGCGACACCTTCCGCGTCGAGCGCTGCATCTCCTGCCACGTTCCTGACATCGGCACCATCGGTCCCGAGCTGACCGCCCAGCGCCTCGCCCAGGACTTCATGAAGTACGAGCCGAATGCCCAGGCGATCATCACCCAGAATCACCTGACCGGCGTTCACCCTGCGTACATCGCCAACGGCCCCAGCGTGCAGTCGGCAACGGGCAAGGGGGTCGTGGCGGCCATGGACTACAGCATCTACGGCGCCACCGGCACCGGATTCCTACCCTACTCGGTGACCGGTACGGCGACCAACGCCAAGCAGGGCTACGCGATCAATCAGAGCACCACGCTGCCCGGCCCGCTGCCCGCCTCGGTTGCGCCGACCGCCATCGACACCGGCCAGACCGATCCGTCGCTCCAGAAGGTGGGCATCGACCAGGTGGGGTGCATCATCTGCCACAGCGGCGGCCGGCTGACGTTGACGCAGGCGGACGCGCACCAGAACCTGATCATCAACCCCGAGTACGACTTCACCGGTGGAGCGCAGCTGTACTACAAGTACTGCGTCACCTGTCACGGGGTCCTGGGGGAGGGCGGCAAGGGGCCACCGCTCAACAATCAGGACCGCCTTGGCTACTTCAACGAGGACTACTACTACCGCTGCATCGAGTACGGGTTCACTGACTTCGAGCACATCGGAAGCATCATGCCGAACTGGGGTTCAACCGCCTCCGACTTCACCTACGACCCCACTCGCGACAAGCAGAAGCCGGGCAGCCGGATCCTCAGTGAGACTCAGATCCACACCCTGATCCAGTTCATCCGCCATTGGGAGTCCTACACCACCCTGCCGTAGGGAGAGGTCAGGTGAGCGCATGAGACGCCGCACATTCGCCCGCGACCTGCTTGGCACCATTCTCATGTTTGCCGTGCTCATCGGGCTTTGCGTGATCATCATCCTGGGCGAGCACTTCCTCGAGAACTTCAAGTCCCACTGACCACATGATCGCCACCCTTCACGTCATGCTCGCTGATCTCGATCCCGGTGACGCCGGCTGGGGCGACGTCATCTTCGTCAGCATCTGGGCCTTCGGCTCGCTGGTGCTGGCGGCGTACTACTGCTACCGATCATTTTTCACCCGTTGAACGAGGTGGGGTTGAGCGCAGTGGCCAGGGCGCGCCACCGGGACTGGCGGATCGCGGCCGTTCTCTCGATCGTGCCGGGCGCGGGCCAGCTCTACAACGGGCAGGCGCGCAAGGCTCGTTACTACTTCGCGTGGGCGAGCGGCTGCCTGGGGGCTGACGTGCTCTTCTTTCTCGGCGGGAGCGCGCTCGGGCGGCAATGGATCGCCGACGGCCGTCTGATCCTGGCCATGATCTTTGGCATGATGGCGATCCTCGTGTTCATCGGCCTGCTGGTGTACGGACTGTTCATCTGGGGAAGCGCGGTCGTGGACGCCACGGCCGGTGCGCGTGAGATCGCGCTCGGCGGAGAACCATCACCAAAGCTCCGATATTTTCACCTGTGAGGGGCTGAGATGGGCCTGCTCGACATCATCAGGCGAATGCGACCGCGGCCGACCAGCTCTGGCGGCCAGCCTCTTCCCGACCCCGCCAAACCGCCGGGCAACCGTGGCGAGTGGGACAGGGCGGCGCTGACCAACGTCGACATCACCGAGCTGGTGAAGGGCCAGATCCGCACCACCACCCGTCCATGGGAGAAATGACCGCCGCCGCAGTTTGCCGCCGTCGCGATGCCTGTGCGATCATGCCCCCCAGGTTGGCTCACGGCGTCGACAGGGGCCGGCCGGGGCCGCGGCTCGCGACGGACCGCCTGCCGTCCGCCGCGTGGGCGGCACCCCGTGTTGTTGTCGCCAGCGGATGGGATGCGGAGAGCCGGTCCAGGTGAACCTACTCGCCACGAACCTCGTCGACACGTCGCCGGACCACCCCGGCGGCCCGGTCGCCGACAGCATGCACTTCGTCTTCAACTGGGTGCTCGGCGCCTCCCTGGTGCTCGGCATTTTCACGGTCGTGATGCTCCTGTACAGCATGTTCCGCTTCCGTCGCAAGCACGATGACGACCAGCCTCGGCAGTTCCACGGAAATACGCGGCTGGAGCTGTTCTGGACCGGTGTCCCGCTGGTGGTCTTCCTCTCATTGTTTGGCCTGACGGTGTCCCAGATGGGCTTCATCAACGACGCCCCCGCCAGCACCGCCGCCAGTCCGGTCATGCACGTCACCGTGATCGGCCAGCAGTTCAGCTGGACCTTTGACTACACCGGGCAGCACAACACCACCGCCAACGATGTTCAGAGCTTCACCATCCTCTACGTGCCCGCCAACGTGCCGGTGGACCTGCAGGTGGTCTCCACCGACCCGCCGTGCGTCACCAAGCCCCACAGCTTCGCGGCCGCCGGCGACGCGGCGCAGCGGGCTGCCGCGTTGCTCCAGAAGGTCACCTCCGGCGAGAGCCTCGCCGACGCCATCTCTGATCAGGGCTGCGGGGTCAACCACAGCTTCTACGTGCCTTCACTGGCGGGTCAGATGAACGCCCTGCCCGGCCAGACCAACCACCTGTGGCTGGAGGCACGGCTCGGTCATTACTACGGTCAGTGCACGGAACTGTGCGGCACGGGGCACGCCAGCATGCTTCTCGAAGTGATCGCCATGCCACAGACGCAGTTCGACAAATGGCTGCTGCAGCAGAGGTCCAAATGATCGCCATCCTTCTTGCGCATTCCGGCGGCCAGCTTCGCCCCGTGCACCCGTCTGACAACCGGAACCGGCCCGCGACTCACAAGGGACAGAACTGATGGCGGCGATTAGCGCACCGGTGCCGCAGGCTCGTTTCGCGGCGCGGTGGGACAAGAACCGTGGTGTTCTCGGTTGGATCACCACAGTCGATCACAAGAAGATCGCGATCATGTACCTCTACACCACCTTCTTCTTCTTCCTGGTGGGCGGGGTCATGGCGCTGCTGGTGCGCATCCAGCTGGCCGAGCCGCAGAACAAGTTCCTCACCCCAGCGCAGTACAACCAGATCTTCACCATGCACGGAACGACGATGATCTTCCTCTGGATCATCCCGGTCCTCTCGGGCTTCGGCAACTACTTCGTGCCGTTGATGATCGGAGCGCGGGACATGGCGTTCCCACGCGTCAACGCACTCTCCTTCTGGCTGATTCCGCTCGGCGGCATGGTGATGTACTCGGGCTTCCTCTTCGGTGGGACTGGCGCTGCGGGCTGGACCGGCTATGTGCCGCTCACCGAAAGGGCCTACTCACCCCAGGTCGGCCAGGACCTCTGGATCATCGGGCTTCACCTTCTCGGTGTCAGCTCCATGCTCGGCGGCATCAATTTCCTCGCCACCATCCACAACATGCGCGCCCCGGGAATGACATGGACACGGCTACCGCTGTTCGTGTGGTCGATGGAGGTGACGCAGGCCCTCATCGTCCTCGCCTCGCCCTTCTTCGCCGGCGTTCTGTCCATGGTGCTGCTTGACCGGCAGGTGGGTGCGACCTTCTTCAGCGTGAATCACGGGGGCAGCGCGATCCTCTACCAGCTGATCTTCTGGTTCTACTCCCACCCGGCGGTGTACATCATGGTCCTGCCCGCGTTCGGGATCATCAGCGAGGTCATCCCTGTGTTCTCGCGCAAGCCCATCTTCGGCTACCGCGCCATGGCGGCCTCGATGGTGGCCATCGCGGTGCTCGGCTTCGTCGTGTTCGTGCACCACATGTTCGTCACCGGGCTGCCCCTTGTGGTTCAGGAATTCTTCGCGTTCACGACGCTCTGTATCGGGGTGCCCACAGGAATCAAGATATTCAACTGGCTGGCCACCATGTGGGGTGGCAGCATTCGATATGACACGCCCATGCTCTTCGCGGCCGGGTTCCTCCTGATGTTCCTCATCGGCGGCATCGATGGCGTATACCTCGGCAGCCTGGCGGTTGACCGCACCCTCCACGGCACCTACTGGATCGTTGGCCACATTCACTACGTGCTCTTCGGTGGCAGCGTCGTCGGCGTCTTTTCCGGCATCTATTATTGGTTCCCCAAGGTCAGCGGCCGGTTCCTCAGCGAGAGGCTCGGCAAGCTCCACTTCTGGCTGATGATCATCGGCCTCAATCTCACATTCATGCCCATGCACATCCTCGGCGTGCTGGGCATGCCCCGACGGATCGCCACCTACGAGGACAATCGCGGGTGGGGAGATCTCAACTCCCTGGAGACCTTTGGCGCCTTCCTCATCGCCATCAGTGTCACTGTCTTCCTCATCAACTTCGTGGTCACGATGCGTTCACCAAGGACTGCCCCCGCCGATCCCTGGGAAGGAAACACGCTGGAGTGGGCGACGTCATCGCCACCGCCGGCACACAACTTCGACGTCGTCCCTGCGGTGTCCAGTGCCCGTCCGGTTCGCGACCTGCGCCGAGCGCGCCGCGCGGCGCCGGCCACTCTGTGAACTTCAGCCCGTCCCGCGCCTTCCGCCGCCTCACCATCGCGACGGCGCTGGTCACGTATCTGCTCATTGTCATGGGCGGGGTGGTGCGCGTCTCGGGGAGCGGACTCGGATGTGGTGAGAAGGACCAGTGGCCGCTCTGCCGTGGTGGACTTCTGCCTCCCCTCGAGAAGACGGCGCTCATCGAGTTCACCCACCGCTGGCTGGCGGTGACCGCCGCTGTGCTGCTCTTCACGCTGGCCGGATGGGTGTGGCTGCGCTACCGGAGGGTACGGCCGCTGGCCGTTGGCGCCTTTGTCGTCGTGCTCCTGTACCTGCTGCAGATCGCCCTCGGCGCCGTCACCGTCTTCTTCAACCTGCCAAGCGGGGTGATCATGGTTCACCTGGCCAATGCGCTCCTTCTGCTTGGGGCACTTGTGTGGATCGCGGTGAGCACCAACATGGCCGGATCCGAGCGCCCCCGCCCGTCGGAGGGAGTTGTGCGCCTCGCCACGGTGGCCACCGCGGCGACGTACCTTCTGGCGCTCAGCGGCGCGCTCGTGGTCGATCAGGGCGCCGGGTCGGCATGCGCGGGATGGCCACTGTGTGGCAACGGATTCCAGCTGTCGTCAGGGCAGGTCGCCGATGTCAACCTCCTCCATCGGGTCATCGCCGGCTCGGTCGTGCTCCTGCTCGGTTACTCCATGATGCGGTTGCGACGCTCGCGGCCAGGTGATCGCGGACTGCACCTGGCAACGCTCAGCGTGACGGTGCTCATCGTCGCCCAGGTTGTCGCCGGCGCGCTGGTCGTCGATCTCCGCCTGCCCGCCGCGGTCCGCGCGGTTCACCTCGCTCTGGCGAGCGGGCTGTGGGCCTGCGTCGTGATGACCACGGTCATCACCCGCGGTGTCGCCGCCGCCGACGTCTCGGACGGCAGCCGCGTGGACCGTCCTGTTCGCGTGGGAGCCACGGCGTCATGAGCGTCGCCGTCGGCCTCGAGCCGGCGAGAGGGGCGGGCATCGGTGTTCGGCCTGCACAGACCGTCCGCGACTACATCGCCCTCACCAAACCGCGCGTCGTCCTTCTTCTCGAGGTCACCACCGTCTTCGCCATGGTCATGGCAGCACGCGGCTGGCCCGGGCTGCGCCTCACCGTCGCCACACTGACCGGCGGTTGGCTCGCCGCCGGCGGCGCACACGCCATCAACTGCTGGTTCGACCGCGACATCGACGCCGCCATGGGACGCACCCGAAGCCGGCCGATTCCGGCGGGTCGGATCCAACCGAACAGTGCGCTGGCTTTCGGGGTCATTCTCGGAGTGCTGGCGTTCGGCCTGCTCACGGTTGCCGTCAACCTGCTGACCGCGGGCCTCGCGATCGGCGGGATGCTCTTCTACGTGTTCGTGTACACGATGTGGCTGAAGCGCAACTCGATGCAGAACATCGTCGTCGGGGGCGCTGCGGGCGCCATCCCGCCACTGGTGGGCTGGGCGGCGGTGCAGGGTCGACTCACGCTCACCGCGCTCTTCCTCTTCGCGGTGGTCTTCTACTGGACCCCACCGCACTTCTGGGCGCTCGCGCTGCTCATCCGCCGCGACTACGCCAGCGTGTCGGTGCCGATGCTGCCTGTGATCCTCGGCGAGCGCGAGACCCGGCGGCAGATCCTTCTGTACACGGGAGTCCTCGCGCTTGTGACCATCATGCCGCTCTTGGCCCACTCCTTCGGGTACATCTACATGATGGGCGCGGGGCTGCTCGACGCCGGCTTCCTCGCCACCGCTGCGGTGGCTGTTCGCGACCCCTCCGCGCGCGCCGCGCGGCGGGTCTTCTACTATTCGATGCTGTACTTGGCACTGCTCTTCGCGGTCATGGCGGTCGACCGCGTGGTCGGCTGACCCAGGGAGGACGACGCAGCATGGATAAGAAGCTGGCTCGCAAGAACATGCGCAGCGGCATCTCCATGTTCATCGTGCTCCTTTGCCTGATCGGCGTCACCTTTGTGTGGGCCGCCGTGTTCCTCAACGCGGTCAAGTAGGAGGCGGCGTGCCCGACCACATCCCTCCCGTCCACGAGGCGGACGCCACTGACGGGGAGCACGGCCACATCCACCTCCCCCCACCCAGCTTCGTGCCGATCAGCGCGGCGCTGGCGCTGACGACCACCTTCGTGGGATTCGTCGATCAGGTGCGCAACGCGGTCGGGGCGCTGGTCTGGGGGATTGGCCTGGTCTGGCTGGTCGCCAGCTGTGTGGTCTGGTACCTCGCCGCTCGCAGCGAGTTCAACGAGCTGCCCGAGTCGCTCGACGGCCACTGACCGGCTCTCCGCCGTCTGGCGACGCGTGGCGGAGTAGGCTGAGCCATCGTGGAGGTGGCACACCTCGGGCTGGGTGACTGGTCCTGGGAACCGACGGTTCTACTCGGCCTGGCCGCGCTCGCCGTCGCGTACGTGCTCGCCTGGCGTCGCGGGCTGCTGAGCGCCGACGACGACGTGAGCGCGTGGGTGGGCTCGCCGCGCACGCGTCCGTGGTTCTTCGGTGCCGGCCTGATGGTGGGGTTCATCGCGCTGCTCTCGCCGATCGACACCGGCGGCGACCAGTACCTCTTCTCCCTGCACATGATCCAGCACCTGTTGCTGATGATGGTGGCGCCCCCGCTGTGCATTCTCGGTCTGGTCGGCATGCGGTCGCGAGCCGCCGGCCCGCCCGACCCCTGGCGCAAAGCCTGGGCGCTGCTGGTGAGCCCGTGGTCTGCGGCTCTCGTGTTCAGCGGAGTGCTGTTGGTGTGGCACATCCCGGCGCTCTACGACGCCACCCTGACCACCGAACCGATCCATGTCGTCGAGCACCTCAGCTTCATCGCGGTGGGGGTGCTCTTCTGGTGGCCGCTCATCGACCCGATGCGGGGGGCCGACCGCCGGCGGTGGGTGGGGACGTTCGCGAAGATCACCATGCTGACGGCGTCCGGCGTGCCGGCGACAGTCCTTGGCCTCCTCTTCACCGTCGCGTCCCACCCCTTCTACGACTTCTACGCACGCGCGCCTCGACTGTGGGGTCTCACCCCGGTGGTCGATCAGCAGCTGGCCGGAGTGGTGATGTTCGGAGGCGGCAATCTCATCTACTTCGCCGCGGTTGTGGTGGTGTTCTGGCGGGTGTTCGGGGATCCCGCGCGCGACGAGGAGGACGCGCAGCGAGCCTCGAGCTGAGGCGAGCCGCAGGGGGCGGCTGAGCGGCGCCATCCCCTACCATCCGGGGGGACATCTCATCGATGGCACCGCGACCGAGCGGACCGCCTGGTCGCCCGGGTGCCGCCGCCAGGAGGGACAACGTCGGCATGACCCGGACGCGCTCGATCGTGATCACCGCAGGCCTCGGTCTCCTCATCACGCTCTGCGCCTGCGGCAACGGGCCTCCGGCGGGGGCGGGCGGCGGCAGCGGGCCGATTGTGGGCCTCGCGGGGGCAACCCTCGGACCAGCCGGAGCAAAGGTCGCTGCCAATGCCTCGCTCCAGTTCGCGCCCGGCAACATCACCGCCGCCACCGGCGAGCTCGTCCAGTGGATGGTGACTGCAGACAGCGTCCCGCACAATGTCACCTTCGACTCGCATGGGACGCTGAACTCCCCGCCCACGCTGGGTCCCGGCGAGACCTGGGAGGTGAAGTTCACCGTCGCGGGGACGTACGCCTACCACTGCACCATTCATGCCGGCATGAACGGCCAGGTCACCGTGACCCCAGGGGCGGCGACCAAGGCAGCCGCCGGCGCTGCCGGAAGCACGACCCCCGGCGGCGCGACGTCTCCGTCTGCTTCGCCGTCGCCGTAGTCAGCCGGCTCCGGCGGATCGGGCGCTCGACGCCTGACCCAGGATGTGCACGTCCCCGGCGAGCACCCGCACCGCGCCCCCCTCGCCGCGCACGATCAGCGCACCGTTGTCATCGATGCCCTCAGCGACGCCTGTCACACTCCCTGCCCTCGATGTCGCCGTGACCAACGCGCCGATCCCGGCAGCGTGCTCCATCCATTCGGTGCGCAGCGGAGCCATCCCCGCCCGCTCCAGCACCTCAAGTCGCGAGGCCAGTTCGGGCAGCACGGCGGCCAGCAGGCGAGATGCCGAGGGAGGCGATTCCACCAGGTCGTGAAGGCTGACCCCGGCGACCTCGACCGGGAATGACGGCACCGCAAGGTTGACGCCGGCGCCGATCGCCACGGCGGTGCCGTGCCCCGGGGCGCCAGGCTCGACCTCGCAGAGGATCCCTGCCAGCTTGCGACCTGCGACGAGGATGTCGTTGGGCCACTTGAGGCGGCTCTCGCAGCCGGCGCAGGCGGCGATCGCCGCTCGCACCGCCAGTCCGGCCGCTATCGGCACCCCGCCGAGGCGGGGATGCTGAACTCGGACAAGGATCGAGAAGAGCAGCGCCGATCCCGAGGGCGCGGTCCAGGTCCGGTTCTGACGGCCCCGGCCGGCACTCTGGGAGGCGGCCATGCAGCAGAAGCCGGGTGCTGCCCCGGCACGAGCCGCCGCCCGCACCACGTCCTGGGTGCTCGTGGTCGAGGCCCTCGCCCGCAGCCGGAATCCGGGGAACGCATGTCGCCCGGCACGCTCGACGGCGTCGGCGTCGGCGGTGTCCTCTTTCACAGTTCTGCCCTCATGTCAATGCTTGACGTTCTTCGACGCGGTGCTAGCATTCCGTCCGGGAGATCGCCCGTGTCCGGGCTGGGCACGCCAATCCTCATTGTGGTGCAAGCAAAAATGATCCGGGAGACCTGCACGCGGATCGAGGAGCTCGAGGACTATTGGACCTCCGAGATCCGAGCCCGGCATGCGCGCCGCAAGAGGATCCGAGACATCGACGACATGCTCAACCAGTTCGAGATGCTCAACCTCGCCGACGAGCAGCTGATCCCGGCCGAGCTGTGCCAACGGGTTTCCGCCTTCATCCGCACCGCGGATCACCCCCTGTGCGAGCGCAACCCGGCCGCCGTCAGCATCCCGGACTGGATGGAGGCCCTCTACGACGTGCAGGACGGACTGATGATCCGCTTCCCCGACGACATCGACTGATGTCCATGCGGGGGCGCCATTTTTGCCCGGCCTTCTATAGTTCCGCAGCATGAGCGAATCGCCACGCCGCGGATTTTGGGAGGCGCAGGGACCGCCGGCATGGGCGCTCCGCGCGCTGGCCAAGGGGATCATCGGTCCCGAGCGTTTCGAGGCGCTGGTCGCCTACACGGCCGACCCCAGCGCGGTCCGCAGGCGCCCCGGGCCCCGGGCCATCTGCTCATGTCGCGGCCGGGCGCGGCGCGGATGCACCAGCTGGCGGTTCGAACACCTCCGCTGAGCGCCGTCTGGGTGCTGACGTGATCCGGCTGCAGGAGCAATCACTGCCGCTTGGCTGCTGTGGTACTGGCGAGACCCGTGAGGGAGGCGGCAGCGACTGATCGCGGGCACCGTGTCCT
The DNA here is from genome assembly GCA_036732145.1 of Candidatus Dormiibacterota bacterium. Lineage (GTDB taxonomy): Bacteria > Chloroflexota > Dormibacteria > Aeolococcales > Aeolococcaceae > Aeolococcus. The sequence goes on along the minus strand of DAINCY010000008.1, from coordinate 30,910 downwards.
ACCATGGCTGCCACGCCCTCGCGCGCCGCCGTTGCGTGGTTGCCGCAGTCGGCGGATGCACGCTCAAGGAGGAAGACCCTGGCTGTGGTCGGGTTCCGGTTGACTTCGATGCTGGCGGTGGTCGGCGTTGCGCTCGCTCTGAGTGCGTGTGGCGAGGGCGCGACACTCGCGGCGCCGACCGGGGTGGTGACCTGGTATCCGTCCACCCCGCTGCCCCGTCCCGGCCCGGTCCGGCCGAGTGCGTCCGCCGCCGCCACCGCCGCCGCCCCCGCCGAGGTCGGTCACGCCCAGAGCACGGGGCTCGGAACGCCCGCGGCGAACGTCGCCGCTACGGACCAGCTGGCCTTCGACCCGACCGCGGTCACCGCCACCAAGGGCGGCGTCATCCAGTGGAAGGACACCGGGAGCACGGCCCACAACGTCACCTTCGACGGTCAGCCGTCGCTGACCTCAGGGACGTTGCAGAAGGGCAACACGTGGCAGGTGCAGTTCACCACCGCCGGTACGTACAAGTATCACTGCACCTTCCACCCGGGGATGAACGGGCAGATCACCGTCGGCGGCTGATCCCACGCCTCCGCTGAGCGCTCCTGAGGGCTGCGAGCGCGCCGGTGGGCGTTTGCCCTGGAGTGTCAGCGCGACGGGTTGCGGTTGTAAAGAGCGCGGGCCCCCAGGTAGCCGAGGGCAGTGATGCCGGCGCACCAGGCGGCAGCAAGGATGGCGCTGTGCCCGATCGGGGTGCCGGTGAGAAGCCCGCGCAGGGTTTCGATGACCGGGGTGAAGGGTTGGTTCTGTGCGAACCAGCGTACCCCGGCCGGCATCGAGCCGGTGGGCACGAAAGCGCTGCTGACAAACGGCAGCACGATCAGGATCAGCGACATGCTGTTCGCGCCCTCGGGAGTCTTGGCCAGCAACCCGAAAGCCACGGCCAACCAGGTTAGGGCCAGAGTGACCAGGACAAACATGCCGGCCGCACCGAACCACTCCAATGGGGTGGCGGTCGGGTGGAATCCGAAGGCCAGTGCGACGGCCACGACCAGCGCCACGCTGATGAGAGCTTGGATCAGGCTTCCGAGGACCTGGCCGGTCAGGACCGAGGTGCGAGCGATCCCCATGGTGCGAAAGCGCGCGATGATGCCTTCCTTCATGTCGGTGCAGATCGCCACAGCAGTCGCCTCGGCGCTGCCTCCCACGGTCAGCAAGATGACACCGGGGACGAGATAGTCGACGTAGTGGCCGCCCGCGGGGGCGGCAGCTCCGAGCCCCGCACGCAGGGTATTACCCAATACTCCAACGAAAAGCAGGAGGAAGAAGATGGGCACCAAGACGCCGCTGAGGGTCATCATCGGGTAGCGCAAAGAGTGTCTGATGTCGCGGCGCAACATCGTGGCCGAGTCGCGCATGGCGTACGAGAGCGTGCTCATGCTGATGCATCCTTTTCGTAGTTGGAGTGGCCGGTCAGAGCCAGGAAGACGTCGTCGAGGTCCGGCATGTGCACCGTGACCCGGTCGACGCCCAGGGCGTGATGATCGATTCGCTCGAGCAACGCCATCAGCGACTGCGTGGTGTCGTCAGTCGGGACTTGCAGGACGAGCGGGTCGCTGTCGCGCGACGACTCACCGAAGACGTTGGCGGCGGCGGCGAGCCCATTGGGGTCGCTGAAGTACAGCCGTGCATGGCCACCGGGGATCCGGCGTTTGAGCTCGTCGGACGTGCCCTCGGCGACCAGGCGACCGTGGTCGAGGACGGCGATGCGGTCGGCGAGCTGGTCGGCCTCCTCCAGGTTCTGGGTGGTGAGGAAGACGGTGATCCCTGCGGCGACGAGCTCGCGGATGATCTGCCACATGGTGCGGCGGCTGCGGGGGTCAAGGCCCGTGGTTGGCTCGTCGAGGAAGACGATCCGCGGGTCGCCGATCAGCGTCATGGCGAGGTCCAACCGGCGTCGCATGCCACTCGAGTAGGTGGCGACCATCTGCCCGGCCGCCTCGACCAGGTCGAACCGGTCGAGCAGTTCGCCGGCACGGCGGCGGCCTGCTCGCCGCCCCAGGTGGTGAAGATCCGCCATCAACACGAGGTTCTCCTCGCCGGTGAGCAGGTTGTCCACCGCCGAGAACTGGCCGGTGACACCGATCGCGGCGCGTACCGCGTCGGGTTCGCGCCTCAGGTCGAAGCCGGCGACGTGAACCTCACCCGCATCAGGGCTGAGCAGCGTCGCGAGGATCTGCACAGTGGTCGTCTTCCCGGCACCGTTGGGACCGAGCAGCGAGAAGGTTGTCCCTTCGGCAATGTCGAGATCGATGCCGTCGAGGACGACCTTGTCGCCGAACGACTTGCGCAGGCCGGTGGCCTTCAGCGCCGGCCGACGTGTGGTGGTGGTCACGCCTCGTCCTGCCCGGCGGCACGCGCGACGGAACGGCGGATCGTGATGTCGCCGTAGGAGGTCCGGCCGCGTACCTCGACCGCGTCCTCGCCTGGTGCAGGACGCTGAGCATCGTCCAGCTCGTTCTGCACGTTGCCGAAGCTGGTGTGGAGGTCCAGCCAGGCGGCGACACCGTCGAGGATTCCGATGTCGACCTTGCCGCATGCGGTTTGGGCGAGGATGGCACCACGCGCCACCTCGCCGAGGCGGACATCGCCGTTGGCGGTCTTGGCCGCAACCGTCGCGTGCGCGTGGTCCACAACGATTGCGCCGTTGGCCGCGCTCACTCGCAGGTCGCCGGTGACCTCGCCAATCCACGTATCGCCGTTGGAGTTCTTGATCACGGCGGTGCCGTCGACGCTGCCGATCCGCAGGGCGCCAGTCCCCGTGGTGACGTCGGCGTGGCCCACGGCCCGGCCCACGCCAATGTCGCCGGCGCCGGCCTTGAGCTCTACTGGGCCCGCTTGATCGACATGGATATCACCGATGCCGGTCTTGTAGCGGCATTCGCCGAGGCGACCGGTGCAGTGGAACGCCGATATGCCAGCACCGCCCCGGACGTGCGAGCCCGCCGGGAGGTCGATCTGCACATCGATCGACTCGTCGCCCCCGCGAAAGGTGTATTGCCGCCACCCCTTGGGTGCCTTGATGAGCAGCATGCCGTTGGCGTACTCGATACGAGTTTGCTCGGCGGCGGTCACGTCGGACTTCTTGGCACCGTTGCTCGGGCGCACCTCGACGACCGTGTCGGTCCGGTCACTTGCCACGATTCGGATGTCACCGACGCCGAGCTCCACGGTGACGGAGATGGGTTCAGGGGTATCGAAAGTAGACATGGCGGTCCTTCTGGTGTTGAGCGGGCGCTCGCGCTGTTACGAGGCGTCGTGCGTGGCTTTTCCTGGCTTCCGCTCAGCTAGCGCGCCCAGCCGGTGTGGCGCTGAGGGCCCTGCGGGGCGTGTCGTTGGCGTCGACGGCTGGCGTCGGTTCGTTCCAACGCTGCGGCAGCCGCTCGCACGAGCCAGGCGTTGACCGACAGCCCTTCACCGCCCGCGGCCTGCTCGATCCGGGCCTTGAGGTGGTCGGGCATGCGCAGGTTGATGCGCAACATCTCGCCATCGTCGCCCTCGACGGCAGCGGGCGGCGCGACGCCGGTCGCCGTCCCCGGCCAGCCGTTCCCCGTCGTGTCACCGGCGCCCCCGGGCAGGTCGTTGACGGAAGGATCGACCGGCGGTGGTGTCACCACGAACTCGAGGTCACGTCCGCGCAGGCGCAGCTCGACCGAACCCGGCGCGAGCTCACAGGTGATCTCCTCCACCGCCACCGCCAGCGCCTCCTGCACCGTGAGGCGGATGGCGGCGTCCAGGGGTGCAACAAGGCGCTCAGCAAGCGCGCGCGCGTCGTCGCCGCCTGCCTCGGCGGCCACCACAAGCTGGCGCTGGATGTTCTCGACGTACAGCCGGAGGTCCATGTGGCACCACTATGGCATCACTGGCCGTGCCATGTCAAGGCGTTGCGGTGCCAAGTAGACGCCACGTGCACGGGAGTGGCCACGCGAGCTTCGGCCACAGATATGCAGCGGCAGGAAACGCGGCGCGGGGCATCACAAGATGCAACGAGCGCGCCGCGACTGGGAGAGGAGTTCGCACGGCGTCAAGATTGGTACGCCCGGAGGGACTTGAACCCCCGCACCCGGCTCCGGAGGCCGGCGCTCTATCCAACTGAGCTACGGGCGCCCGCGGGATCGAGGCACGAGTATACGGCCGCAACGGCGCCACCTCGTCCGGGCATCACCACCATTCGAACGGCCGGCCGTCCCAGGGGTCGAGGTGGGGATAGACCGGTGCCGCCGCGAGCAGGTCGAGGCGCGCGTCGAACGCCGCCACCTCCGCCCCTTCAAGCAGATGGCTGAGGTGCTCGCGGAGGGTCGCACGACGCTGGTCGTCCACACTCAGCGCGCGCACCCGTGCGGCCACCTCGTCCGGCAGCGGCTCACCTCCGAGCTCGATGAGCACGGTGCGCTGGCGCGGATAGGGGAGGAAGCTGAGGGCGTTGTCGATGCCGTGCAGGCGGCCGGCGTCGCTGAGCAGCAGATGAGCCCTCTTTCGGTCGGCGTTGTTGATGAGCACATCGAGCGCGGCCAGGCTGCGCAGCTGCTCTTCGAGCGCGTCGCCCTCCACCGCGGCATCCTCAGCGGCGCCGTGCACGAACAGCTGCATCGAGCCCGGTCCGTGAGGGCCGTCTCGTAGCGTCGTGGGAGGGACGATGCCATCGTCGAGGGCGGCGCTGACGAGGTACGCGGCCACCTCGCGCATGTGCAGGGTCTGCAGCGGGAAGTCCCAGAGAGGTCTCTCCCCGCGTGCCGGCTTGTAGATGGCGCGCAGGGGTTCCAGGGGATGATCGGGGTCGGCGCCCTCCAGCTCGGCGAGGAACACGGCGTTCGTTGAGTAGACAACCCGGCCGATCCCGGTGATGGGCTCGCTGCGCAGGCGACGCAACAGCTCAGCATCCTGGGGTGCGCCGGACGCGGCGGCATCGGGGAGCATGGCCTCGCTGAATCGTCGGGAGGCCCGTCGCAGCGCCGCGGCCTCGGCGCGGAGCTGGGCATTGACGGCGATCACGGGGAGGTCGTCGCCGCCATCGCGCCGGCGACGTCGCTCGGGTCGCTGCTTGCTCACCCCTCACCCCCCGTCGGGCAGTTCAGCGTGATCGCCGTGCCACGACCGTTGCTGTGATGGCGGCGACGCCGAGCGGAACGCCGAAGAGGAGCGCGCAGGTGAGGAACATCGACACGGACACGACGCCCTGCGCCACACACACGATGAGCACGGCGACCGCGAGGACCGCGAGGTTCGACCCCCAGACGCGCCAGCGGATCGTCCGCCGCTCCGCCTTCGGGGCCGGGATCGCGGCTGGGGCTGGGGCGTGCGCAGGGGGCGCCAAGGGCACGGGCGGCGGCGTGTCTTCGCCATCCAGCGGCAGATCGAGTCGCCCCAGCGCACCCCACCACGCCGGCGCACCCGCCGTGGGACGCGGGTCGGACTGCTGTCCGGAGGCGGGACGCGGGGGGTCGTCAGACATTGCGGTCCTGGGCAGGTCGATGCTGGCTACGGCGCGCCGGGGCAGGACGAGGACAGGGTGCTGGCGGCCCCACGATCATAGCGCCGCTCCCGGGGCTCGCTTCTAGAATCGGACGATGTCCGCGGCTGCGATCGCTGCAATCACGGCGATCCAGCGTGATCATCGCGCCTGCGTGCGCTGCGTGACTGCGGGGCACCTGGTGCGTGCGCATCCGGTCTTCAGTGGTCGTGGCGGGCAGCGCATCATGCTCATCGGCCAGGCACCGGGACCGGTCGAGGACGACGTGACGCGGCCGTTCGCCGGGCGTGCGGGCGCACAGCTGATGCGCTGGTTCGCGCGCGCCGGCTTTGCCGGCGAGGCAGAGGTGCGGGAGCGCGTGTTCATGACATCGATGACCACGTGCTTCCCGGGTCGGCTGCCCGACAACACCGGCGACCGCCGGCCCACCGCCCGCGAGGTCGCGCTCTGCAGCGGATGGCTCGATGCGTACATCGAACTGCTCCAGCCAGCCCTGATCGTGTGCATCGGTACCCTGGCACACGGCCGCTTCCTTCCGCGTCGCCGCCTCGAGGCGATCGTGGGCCACGCCTGGTCTCTGCAGGGCGAGGTGGTTGCGGGGATCCCCGGATCGGCGCCGGTGCTCGTCCCGCTGCCTCATCCCTCGGGTCAGAGTCGCTGGCTGAACGACCCGCATCACCTGCGCCTTCTCGACGGCGCGCTCGACCGAGTCCGCGACCTCGCCGCGTGGGCGTCGGCCACCGCGGCGTGACACCGTCGCGAACCGCTCACCGGCCCGGGGCGCGGTCGGAGCAGACCGGTGCTATGATCCGCGGGCCGTTTTCGGCTTTGCCACACAGGTAATTCAGGCTGTGCCCGAGACCGATGCCGTGCCCCTGTCGGCGCCGGCGCCTGCCACCAAGGACGCTGAGGACATCCTCGAGCGCATCTTCACCCCGCGTCCCAAGGCCAGCCCGGCCGAGCAGGCGGAGCGAGCCCTGCGACGCCCCAAGCAACTTATCTACTGCGCGATCAGCAACCGCAACTTCTACTGGCGCCAGCACATCACCAAGTTCGTCCTGGACGAGGGTGGGGTGCCGATCTCGCCCTTCATGCTCTTCGACTACTACCTGCTCCACACCGTCCCCAAGGAGACGGTGCGCGAAGCCTTCAACAACCTCATCGTTCGCTGCGACCAGATGTGGGTGTTTGGCAATCTGTCGCTGGGAGTGAAGGTGCAGATCGGCATCGCCAAGCGGCTGCGCAAGCCGCTGCGCTTCTATGACATCACCGACATGCCCTATCGAGTCGTCAGCGTTCCCGAGGCCATGCTCCGCGAGGAGTGACATCACGCGAGCCCAACCTCCGCGAGCCGCTGGCGGACGCTCCGGCGCTGGGGGTCGACCGGCTCTCCGACGCGCTGCCGGCCCTTGAGAGCGTCCAGCGTCTTCAGCCCGTGTCCCGTGATGTACGCGGCGACGGTCTCGTGGCCCTCCCAGCGGCCTTGGCGAGCGAGTTTGCGCAGCACGGCGACGGTCACCCCGCCGGCGGTCTCGGTGAAGATCCCCTCCGTGGCGGCGAGGAGCTCGATGCCCTCGAGGATCTCCTCCTCGGTGACGCTCTCCACGACGCCGCCGGTGTCGCGAGCAATCCGCAGCACGTCGACGCCGTCGGACGGGTTGCCGATGGCGATGGAGCGCGCAATGGTGTTCGGCCTCACCGGCTGAACGATGTCACTGCCCAACGCGAATGCCGTCGCCACTGGCGAGCACCCCAGTGCCTGCGCGCCGGTGAAGCGTGGGACGCGCCCCTCCGCGACCAGTCCCAGATCGATCAGTTCGGCCACAGCCTTGCGGTGCTTGACGAACTGGCAACCCGAAGCGACCGGGATGACGATCTCGTCGGGAAGGCGCCAACCCAGCTGCTCGACGGTCTCGAAGGTCAGCGTCTTGCTCCCCTCGCTGTAGTAGGGGCGGAGATTGATGTTGCAGAAGCCCCAGTCGAGATCGTCGGCCAGCTCGGTGCAGAGCCGGTTGACGTCGTCGTAGTTGCCCGCGATGGGCACGATGGTGGGGCCGAAGATCGCCGTGGCAGCGATCTTCTGCAGCTCGAGATCGGCGGGGATGAACACCACCGCGCGCACTCCGGCTCGCGCGGCGTACGCGGCCACGGAGTTGGCGAGGTTGCCCGTCGACGCGCAGGCGATGGTGTCGAAGCCGTTCTGCAGAGCCCAGTTGAGCGCAACTGCGACAACTCTGTCCTTGAAAGAGTTGGTGGGATTCTGGGTGTCGTCCTTGAGATGGAGATTGCGCAACCCCAGCTCGGCACCAAGATTGCGGGCATGAAGGAGCGGCGTGAAGCCCTCGCCCAGGCTGATGATCTGCCGGCCGTCGACCGGAAGCAGATCGCGATAACGCCACAGAGTCGGTGGCCCGGCCTCGATGCGTTCGCGAGAGATCGTGGCGCCGACTGCCTCGTAGTCGTACACCACATCGAGGGGTCCGAAGCACAGCTCGCAGAGGTGGAGAGCTTCGGCGGGGTGGTCATGCCCGCAGGCACGGCAACGCAGCCCCGTGACGAAGTGCTCGCCGCCCACAGTCGTGCGCGCAACCTCGCTGGCCGGATGGACACTGGACATAAAAAACCTCCCGGAATCGTTCCGGGAGGTCTCCGCACGGAGGGCGCAAGGCGCCGCTACGTTCGGAAACCTCCGCGGCGCATCATCAAAGCGGTGCTTGCCACCGCATTCCCGTACACGACGACGATGCTACCAGCATCGCTCAATACCCTGCTGAGGCTGTGGCACTAGACGCGACGGATGAGATCGCGCTCCATGGCCTCGCGCGCGCGCCGAACCCGGCTGAACAGAGGGTGGTCGCGCAGCGCCTGCTCCATCTGGCGGAGCATCGAGTAGAGGTTCTTCATGGCCTTGACGACGTCGCCGATGTCGTTGGCGGCGGGCGTTTCGATGTCAGCGAGACGTGCGCCTGACGCCCATTGGTGGGCCGCGTTGATGTAGTCGAGTGACAGCGGGCGCAGGGTCTGCAGACCCTGGTCGCGCTCCAGGGCGGCGAGCCGTTGGAGCGAGCCACGCAGACGGCGATACGCAACTTCGACGGCAGCGGTGGGGAAGTGGCGTCGCGATGGCTGAGGGCGGTCGCGGCCGCGGTCCTCGGCGACGAGGGTGACCAGAGCCGCCGCCAGCTCCGCAGGGTCGAGCGGGTCGAGGTGCCCGGCGGCGATGGCGTCGGCAACGAGCAGGGCGTTCTCGCCGAACAGTGAGGCAGCCAGCAGGCCGAGCTCGTTGGGCGCGTCGTTCTCGAGGAAGCCGGCCTCGTGGAGCACGTTGCGCAGCGAGCGAAACTCACGCCGGTAGCGGTGCCGCGCCCACTCGAGCTCGGCCTCCCCACCTTCGAGTGTCTCCTCGATGTCACGTGTCTCGGCCCGGTGGGCCCGGTGGTCGCCCAGCAACGGGCAGCTGTGGCAGGGTGAGTTGTGCAGCTTCTGCTGCTGCTGGCGCAGCTGGCGGCGCATGGCCTCGAAGCGCTGCCCGGGATCCGCACCCCGTCCGCTGTGACGGCCGCGCCGGGAGTCGCGCCAGTGTTCGCGCTTGGCCCGCCGCACCGCCGCCTGCAGCTCCTCGACCGCGTCAGAGAGGCTCAGATGAGTTGTCAGGGTGCGCTCTGTGCAGGCCACCTTGGGATGGCGGAAGACGCGGTGGCGCAGGTCGGCGAGTTGCTCCTCGAGGTTGTGCCGCTTCTCGGTCCAATTGTCGGCGCGTTGCACGTTCTGGTACTGACCGAACGACTTGTCGAGAAGCTCCTCGGCACGGTCGACCGACCGGGTTCGCAGCAGGCTCAGAACCATCGTGTAGGTGGGCGCGAACTTGCTGTCGACACTCATCTCCCGGCCGATGGCTGCGTCGTAGATATCGCGGACGTCGACGTCCCACTCCTTGAGAATGACCCCGTGACCGACGGAGTCGATGCCGCGGCGACCGGCACGGCCCATCAGCTGCGTCAGCTCGCCGGCGGTCAGTGGATGGAAGCCGGTACCGTCGAACTTGGTGAACGACGACACCACGCACGCGCGCGCCGGCATGTTGAGTCCCAAGGAGAGCGTCTCGGTGGCGAACACCACCTTGATCAGCCCTTCGATGAAGAGCCGTTCCACGGCCTCTTTGGCCGAGGGGAGCATGCCCGCGTGGTGCATGGCGATTCCGTTGCGAAGGGTCGAAGGGTCGATCGCCTGGCGGAAGACGCGGCGCTCGTCGGCGTCCTCGATGCGCTGCACCAGTTCGCCGTGGCGAGCGTCGATGGCCTCCTTCTCGGCACGATCGGTGAGATCCAGCCCGTGCACGGCACATCGTCCCAGGGCTTCGGCACAGCCACGCCGTGAAAAGATGAAGTAGATCGCAGGGAGCATGGAGCGCACACGCAGCTCATCGATGACATGGAACAGATCGTTATCCGGGGCGCGCCGCATGTAGCGGAAGCGGGCCTCATGCATCGAGTCGTTGGCCGCCATGTCCAGCGTTTGGCGTGCCACCTGGCCCCGTGCGTCGAACAGCGGCTCGAGATGGTTGCTGATCGAAAGCCACATCTGCAGCGGAACCGGACGCTCGGTGCGCACCACCGTGCCGAGGTCACCGCGCAATCCGCGCATCCATGCCGCGACCTCATCGACGTTGCTGATGGTCGCCGACAGCCCGATCAGCCTCACGTGGGCTGGGGTCTCGATGATGATCTCCTCCCACACGGTTCCCCGCGGATGGTCGTCGATGTAATGGATCTCATCGAGCACGACGTCGCTGACGAGGTCCAGCCGGGAGGGATCGTCGTAGAGGACGTTGCGGAGGATCTCGGTGGTCATGACCACCAGGGGCGCACCGTCGTTGATGGTGTGCTCCCCGGTGACCAGACCGACGTTGGCGGCGCCGTAGCGGGCGGCCAGGTCGTGAAACTTCTGGTTGGAGAGCGCCTTCAGTGGCGACGTGTAGATGACCCGCGCGAGGGGCCGGCGCAGTTCTTCTGGCGCGAGCACGCAGCGCCACATCGGGTACTCGGCGACCAGGGTCTTTCCGCTGCTGGTGGGGGCGGCGACCAGCACTCCTGCCGACTGTTCCAGCTTCTCGATCGCCTCCCGCTGAAAGGCGTCGAGGGCGAACGGAAGCGAGGCTTCAAAGGCCGCCAACGCCGCCTCGATCTCCTGGCTGTGGCCGGGCGCTCGTTCGGTGGTCACCTGCCAATCATCGGGGACCGCCGATGCCGCGCAGCCTCGGCCGCCAGTTCCCCTCGCAGCCGGCGCCAAGCGCGAGAACTGTCCTAGAGGTGGATCAACTCGAAGCGCGAGCCGCCGACCACCCCGTCGGCGTCGTTCTCCACGTAGGCGAGCACCTTCTGGCAGATCTCGTCTGCGTGGCGCGCGTTGTTGCTGACGCAGGCCACGCCGACGACCGCCGTCTGCCAGGTGTCCTGTTCACCCACCTCGGCGACCGCCACCGCAAACGTGTTCCTGATGCGGCTGGTGAGTGAACGCACCACCATTCGCTTGTCCTTCAGCGAGTGGCTCTCCGGGACATGGAGAGTGATCTGCAGGGTGCCGACGACCACAGACGAACTCCTGGTTGGCAACTGACTGGCAACTCGGGCGACCCGAGGCCCACCCTGGCCCTGGCCGCAGGTCGTGCCATTCTGCGCGTCGATGACGAGCGAAGCCGTCATCGCGTCCCGGGGCCCGCACGAGCGGGAATCGCTGACGCTCGTCGACCTCCTGCTCCCGGAGGCTCAGGCCGCCACGGTGACCCGCTCGCCGACCGCGGACTCGTCGCCATCCGCCGCGTCGCCACGCCGGCGCAGGCCTGGCACCAGCAGTGCCGCGAGCGCGCCCGCGCCGAGCACCGACGCGCCGACGGCGACCGCGGGACGCAGTCCTGCGACAAAGAGGCCCGGCGTGGCGTACCCGCCGGCCGCCGTGAAGACGGAAGCGAGCACGGCGATGCCGAGTACGCCACCAAGCTCGCGGATGGCGTTGGTGGCGCCGGACGCCTGGCCCGCTTCGGCGGCGCGCACTGAGGACAGCACCGCGTTGGCGGCCGGGGCAAACACCATGGCCATACCGGCGCCGGCAAGCACGAAGGGGCCGATGAACGACGTGTAGGGAGTGCCTGGGGCGAGAACGGCGACCAGCCAGCCCAGCCCCACCGACTGCAGGGCCAGCCCCGAGAACATGAGCGGGCGGCTGCCGACGCGGTCCGACAACACCCCGGCGATGGGGGCCACGATCATTGGCATTCCCGTCCACGGGAGTGTGCGCAGGCCGGCCTGGAGTGGCGAGTAGTGCTGCACGATCTGGAAGAACTGCGCGAGCAGGAAGATCGACCCGAACATTCCAAAGTACATGGCCAGCGACACGGCATTGGTGGCGGAGAAGGCTCGGCTCCGGAAGAAGCGCAATGGCAGCATCGGCGCCACAGCTCTGGTCTCCCACACGGCGAAGACCACAAGCAGGAGCGCGCCACCCACGAGGGACCCGAGGATGGTCGCGCTGGTCCAACCGAGCGCGTTGGCGCGGACCAGACCATAGACGACACCGAACAGCCCGCCGCTGGCGAGCGCCAGACCGGGGAGGTCGACGCGACCAGCGGGCCCGAAGCTCTCAATGAGGCGCGACCGCGCCAGCGGCGCGATCACCAGCCCGATGGGCACGTTGAGCCAGAAGATCCAGTGCCAGGAGATGCCGTCCACCACCGCGCCTCCGATCACCGGTCCCAGCGCCACCCCGAGGCCGCTCACGCCGGACCAGATGCCCAGCGCCACCCCTCGGCGCCCCGCCGGGAACGCCTCGGAGAGAAGCGTCAGCGTGAGCGGGGTGACCAGTGCGCCTCCGGCCCCCTGGAGGGCGCGCGCTGAGACGAGCGCGCCGATGCTGGGCGCCAGCGCCGCCGCCGCCGAGCCGAGCGTGAAGACGGCCAGCCCGACGCTGAACATCCGCCTGCGCCCGAACCGGTCGCCGAGCGCCGCACCCGTGAGCAGAAGAACGGCAAAGCTGAGGGTGTAGGCGTTGACGGTCCATTCCAGACTGTCGATGCCGCCGCCCAGTTCGCGGTGGATGCTGGGCAGGGCGGTGGTGACCACGAGGTTGTCCAGGGTCACCATGAAGAGCGCTGCGGAGACCAGCGCAAGGGTCCAGCCGGTGCGTCGCGAGGAGGCCATGATCTCTTTCCTTATTGATGGACCGATCATGTGTTCGGTCAAAAAATTTTCCTACAGCGGGCGGGGGCTCTCCAGCGTGCGAGGGGAGTCGAAGAGGGGCGCGCAGATGTCATCGAGTCCGAGAGCGATGGTCACGTTGGCCAGCATCCCGCAGGCGAAGAACATCGACACCTCGACTGGCTCGGCGCCGGACAGCCGGATGACCTCGTTGTAGAGGTCCCGGTAGCAGCGCGCGGCGTGGGCCTGGATGATCGGATCACCGGTGGCGTAGGTGTGCAGCTGGGCGCGGAGCGCATCGCGGTCGGCGATCAGCTCTGCATAGACCTCGCCCATGCGGTCCAGCTTCTCGGCAGGGGTCGAGCCGCGCCCGGCGGCCTCTGCGAACGCTCGGCGGATCCGTCCGATGACCTCGTCGTGCACTGCGATGAAGAGATCCTGCTTGCTCGGGAACAGCGCGTAGATGTACGGCTGCGAGATGCCGGCTCGCCGCGCGATGGCGGCGGTGGAGGCTGCCTGGTAGCCCTGTTGTGCGAACTCCACGATCGCCGCCGAGACCACTTGACCGCGGCGCTCCTCTGCGCTGAGGCGGGTGCGGGCAGCCGGGGCGCCACGGGTGGCGGTGCTCATTGCCGCGATTATTGATTGACCGATCACTACATGTCAAGGAGGCGGGCGCGAGGGTGGAGATCTGCCCCGCCCCTCTGCAGTCACGTCATCCCAGCTCGGCACGCAGGTCGTCAGGGAGAGAAGCCAGACCGGCGGCCGTCAGCCGGCCCGCAGTGGACAGGCGGCGGGCGCGATCGCGGTTGGTGGCGGTCCAGTTGCCACCGCGCCGCCGGGGCGTCCAGCGCATCAGGTACCGACTATCGTCGAGACCGCGCACCAGTCCATCGATCCAGCCTTGGCACACAGCCTCGTCGAGGATGTCGTCGTAGTTGGGCGTGCGCTGATGTGGCCCCTTGCGGTCAGTGACAAGCCAGATCTCACGGCGGTCCGCGTGATGCGCTGCCAGCCATGCACGCCAAGCCGCCACCGACTCGACGCGCAATGTCTCGGCGACTTCCACCCGGATCAACCCAGCCGGTTGCTCAGAGGTTGGCGAGAAGCTTGTGTCGCAGGGCCTCGAGCTGCTCGAATCGCTCCATCGACGGCCTGCCGCTCTGCTGGTGGGGAAACTTGAGGTGCTGCACGGCGTCAGCAAGCAACTCGATCTCATCGTTGCTGAGCCGCACCGAGCGCTGGTTGGGATGGGGAGCGGCGGGCACCGTCCTCACCTCGGCGGGAACGTCGACCGCCATCAGCTCCTGCCTCGGCTCGGCCTCGTCCGTGGGACGGAAGAGCTCCTCCGACCCGCGCAACTGGGCGCGGCGGAATCCCTTCATCACGCCTGACCCGCCCGCACCCTCGTTGGGGTCCCGAGCAGCTCGGCCGCGCCCCCCGCCGAGCCGCCCTCCTGGGCGATCACCGCTGTGGCCAGTGCGCGGTAGGCCCGCGCTCCCGGAGAGGCGCTCGCGTACTGAAGGATGGACTGTCCCGCGAGAGGCGTCTCCGCGAAGCGGATCGATGAGTCGACGGTGATGTCGAACACCTCGTCGCCGTAGCGCTCGCGCACCAGCTCGAGGACCTCCTGGCTGTGCAGGGTGCGCGACTTGTAGATGGTGGGAAGAATTCCCGCGATGCGTAGCTCCGGGTTCAACTTGGCCCGGACTCGGTCGATGGTGCGCTGCAGCTGCTGCATACCCTTCATGCCGAAGTACTCGCATTGCAACGGGATGATCACGTCCGTTGAGGCCACCAGCGCGTTGACGCACAGCAGACCGAGCGAGGGGGGACAGTCGATGACGATGTAGTCGTACTCGTCCAGCACCGTCTCCAGCTTGTCCTTCAGCACCGACTCGCGCCCGAACTCGGTGACCAGCTGCAGTTCGGCGCCACTCAACTCGATGTTGGCAGGAAGGAAGTCCAGCTTCATCGCCTCGGAACGCAGCCGCACCTCGGTGACATCGACCCGGTGATCGGTGAGCACGTTGTACACCGACTTCTCGAGGTCGTCGGGACGACGGCAGCCCATGTTGATGGTGAGATGCCCCTGCGGATCGAGATCCACGGCGAGGACTCGCAGATCCTTCTCGGCGAGCGCGGCTGCCAGATTCACCGCCGTCGTCGTCTTGCCGACGCCGCCCTTCTGGTTCGCGATCGAGATGATCCGCGTCATGTGGAATGGAGCAAACGGGAGCGCCGCACTGAGCCGGTATCATAGCGAACCGGGCTGCGGTGCTTTGGGGAGTGAGTGTTGGCTGATACGGAACACGTGAAGCCTCGCGGCCTGTATGTGGAAGAGGCGATCGCAGCAGCGCTCGAGAGCCGCTGGGCCGACGCGCTGGCCATCAACGAAGCTGTCATTGAACGCCACGGCGCGGACGAAGAGACGTGCAACCGCCTCGGCAAGGCGAAGAGCGAGCTGGGCAATCTCCAGGAGGCGCTGGAGGCGTATCACTCGTCCCTGGAGCTCAATCCGCTCAACCTCATCGCTCAGAAGCAGGCGCGACGCATCGCCGCCCTGCTCGAGGCGCGTGCTCGCCCCGCCGCCCCCTCCGGAGCCATCGACGTGGAGCTCTTCAGTGAAGAGCCTGGCAAGAGCGGGCGCACCATGCTCAGCCCCCCGCGCGGCGGCGCCGCAATCGGGGTTGCGGTCACACCGGGCGATAGTGTTGAGCTGATCACCTCGGGCACCCAGCTGCTGGCCGAGACCTCACGAGGCGTTGCCCTTGGCGCGGTGGAATCCAAGCTGAGCCATCGTCTGCGACCCCTGATGGAAACCGGCAACCGCTACTCCGCTGCGGTCGCTCGTGTCGAGGACGAGCGCATCGAGTTGATCGTCCGCGAGATCTTCCAGGCTCAGGAGAACACCAGGAAGTCCTCCTTCCCGGTTTCACGGAGCGCGCGTCGCGATGACTTCCGCCCGTACGCCAAGGATTCCCTGCTCTCCGAGCGTGGCGTGGATGACGAGGTCTTCGGCGACGGGGACGACGACGGAGGGTCGCCGCCCGCCACCGCCGCCGATCCGGAGGAGTTGGTTGGCATGCAGGAGTTGGACGACGAGTTCGAGCCCGCCGTGGTCGCCGGCACCGAGGAGGAGAGCGACGTGGACGACGAGGACGGGCGGCCCGAGGATCACTACTGAGCTCGGGCCAGGCCGGCAGGAAGCCACCTGCCGAGCCCTTGCCTTCTCCACGCACCGCGGAGGTCATCGGGGCGACGCCACCGAGGCTCCCGGCGGCGGCGCAGCGACTCCGGCTGCCGCTGCACCAGCGGAGCCAGGCCCGCATGGCGGCGCGATGGGGATTCGATCTCAACGCTCCCGATGCAGCGGAACGTGCCGAGGCGTTGCTCGCCGAATCGCCCACCGATCCCAACCGGCTGCTGCTTGTGGCCGCGGTGCGCTCCAGTCGCGGTGACGACCGCGGAGCACTGCTGGCCGCAGAGCACGCGGTGGCCGCTGAGGAGGGATCCGCCTCTGCCCACACCACCCTGGCCACTCTCCTGGCTCGCTCCGGTGACGTCGACGCAGCGCATCGTCACGCTGGGCGCGCGGCAGAGCTCGCACCTGATGACCCGGTGGCGGTGTACAACCGCGGCGTGACCGCCTGGGCGCTGCGCGACCGCGCCGGCGGGCGAGCCGATTTCAACCGGGCGGCGAACCTGCTCGGGATGGGCGGGCATCCGTGGTGGCGGTGGCGGCGCGGCCCATGGCGGTAGGGTTCGAGCGCAGCGGCGGCTACCTCCCGATCGCTGCTTACGGGCTGATCGGCGACTGTCGCAGCGCCGCCCTGGTCGGCGCCGACGGCAGCGTCGACTGGCTGTGCCTGCCGCGGTTTGACGACCCGTCCGTGTTCGGCCGCATCGTCGACGCCCGCCGCGGCGGTCACTGGCAGGTGTGCCCGGTCGACGAGTACCGAGTGGTCCAGCGGTACCGCGACCGCAACAACATCCTCGAGACCATCTTCTCCACTGCTGCCGGCACGGCCGTGGTCACCGACTTCATGCCGGTCGACGCGGACACGATCGAACATCACGCCCGCCCCCATCGTGAACCGCGGCTGGTGCGCATCGTGGAGTGCCTCACCGGGACGGTGACGCTCCGTCACCAATTCAAGCCCGCTCCCGACTACGCAGCCACGTCCCCGCGCTTCACCGTTGAGGGGTACCGCATCCACGGCAACAGCTCAGCTCTCCACGTCTGCTTGCAGTCCACGGTTGCGGTGACAGGTTCCACGGTCCGCTGGCGGATGCGGGCAGGCGAGGAGATCGCCCTCGCGCTGCGCAGCGATCGGCGCGGACCGTGCACCAGCCGGCGACACGAGTGGAGCGTCGAACATGCGCGAGATCTGGCCCGGATCACTCAGGAATTCTGGTGGAGGTGGATCGATCGGTGCAACTACGAGGGCCCCTATCAAGAGCCCGTGGTGCGTTCCGCTTTGGCCCTCAAGCTGATGACCTACTCGCCGACGGGAGCCATTGTCGCCGCCCCCACGACCAGCCTTCCAGAGGAGATCGGCGGAGAGCGCAACTGGGATTACCGCTTCACCTGGCTGCGCGATGCGTCGTTCACGCTGTATGCCTTCTTCCAGGTGGGCATGGTCGACGAGGCCAACGCCTTCTTCGGGTGGCTCATGCGCATTGGTCTTGGCAAGCGTGGAACCGACGTCGCCAACCTCTATACCCTCGATGGTGACGCGCGAGCTGACGAGCAGGAGCTCGTCCAACTCGCCGGCTACCGGGGCTCAAAACCGGTGCGCATCGGCAATGCCGCCATCCACCAACTCCAGCTCGACGTCTACGGAGAGCTGCTGGACAGCGCGTACCTCTATGCGCGGTTCGGGGGAACCATCAGCCGCACGCTGTGGGCTGAGCTGCGTGCCGTCGTCAATCTCGCCATCGACAGATGGGAGCTGCCGGACGCGTCGATATGGGAGCCGCGCGGCCAGAGTGACAACTACACCTACAGCAAGATGATGTGCTGGGTAGCAGTGGATCGCGGACTGCGCATCGCGGAGCGCTTCCAACTGCCCCACGACGCTGTTCGATGGCGGTCGGCGCGACGCGACATCCATCGCGCGGTCACGTCGCGCGGGTACTCCCAGAGGCTCAACAGCTTCACCCAGGCGCTCGACAGCGAGGAGCTCGACGCCGCTCTGCTGCGCATGACCCAGGTGCGGTTCCTCGCGGACGGCGATCCCAGGTTGCTGAGCACCATCGATGCGGTGGCGGCACATCTCGGCAACGGCGTCCTGGTCCATCGCTACGACGTCGCCACCACCAGCGATGGGCTGCCGGGAGGCGAAGGCGCCTTTCTGCTCTGCTCCTTCTGGCTGGCAGACGCACTCGCCCATGTGGGCCGGCTCGAGGACGCCCAGCGCTGGTTCGAGAAACTGCTCGCGTTCGCGTCGCCGCTGCAGCTGTACTCAGAAGAGGCCGACGCGCGGACCGGGGAGCTGCTCGGCAACTTCCCTCAGGCCTTCACCCATCTCGCGCTCATCGGCGCGGCGGTGAACATCGAGCGGGCTCGGCACCGATCGCTGGGCGTGCATGGGCTGCGCAGCGGGAAGCCAACACGCGCCCGCGCCCCACGACGGCCACGGTCGAGCGCCGCCGGCTGACGCAGGAGGGCCGCTCCTGCATAAATATGCAGCCACCGTCTACACTGGCGAGGTGGCTGCATCCCGACGTCTGCGCGTGGCTGTGGCCGGCTCCACTGGATACATCGGCATGCAGTGTGTCGAGTTGCTCACCGCTCATCCCGACGTGGAGCTGGCGACGTTGCTGGGACACAGCTCGGCGGGTCGTCGCTTCTCCGAGGCGGTCCCGGGAAGCGGGATCGACCTGCTGGTCGGGGACGGCTTCGACCCCGGCGACGTCGACGTCGTGTTCGCCGCGCTGCCGCACACCCTTGCCGCCGGTCACGCTCAGGAGTGGCTCGATGGTGGCGCGGTGGTCATCGACATGAGTGCCGACTTCCGCCTTGCCGACGCCGCGGAGTACCGGCGCTGGTACGGTGTCCTCCACCCCGCGCCGCACCTCTGCGAGCGTGCCGTCTACGGGCTGGTGGAGATGGAGCGTGACCGCATCCGCACCACCGACCTGATCGCGGCGCCGGGGTGCTACCCGACAGCTGCCCTGATCGCCATCCTGCCGCCTCTTCGCGCTGGGCTCGTCAGGTCGCACGTCATCGTCGACGCCAAGAGCGGCGTCAGTGGTGCCGGCCGATCGCCGTCTGTGGCACTCCACTTCGCTGAGGTCAACGAGTCGGTTCGCGCCTACGGTGTCGACGGCCATCGCCACGGCGGCGAGATGCTCTCGCGGATGCGGTCGGCGTCCCCCGACGAGGTGTCGCTCACCTTCGTTCCTCACCTCGTGCCGATGACGCGCGGGATCCTGGCCACCGTGTACCTGCAGCCGCGCGAGGGAGTCGCGGCGCAGGAGATCAGCGCGCTGTATCGCGAGCTCTGCGACAACGAGACGTTCCTGCGCTACGACGACGCGCCGCCCCCGACCAAGAGTGTGCTGGGAAGCAATGTCGCCGCCCTCAACTGCACCTCTCAGGGCGACACCCTGGTGGTCACGGTGGCCATCGACAACCTCGTCAAGGGAGCGGCCGGTCAGGCGATCCAGGCGATGAACGTCCGATTCGGCCTTCACGAGGCTGCGGGCCTCGCCACCGCGTCCTCATGGCCGTGAGCCGCCCCCTCACCGCCGAGCGCACCGGCGTCTGCGCGCCCGCCGGCTTCCGCGCCTCGGCGTCGGCGGCCGGCATCCGAGGGGACCGCGAGGACGGTCGCCTCGACATCGCGCTCATCGTCAGCGACCGTCCGTGCACCGCCGCCGGCGTCTTCACGCGCAATCTCGTCAAGGCCGCTCCGGTGGTCATCAGCCAGCTCACCCTACGACGCCGGACACCCATCCGAGCCGTTGTCGTCAACAGTGGCAATGCCAACGCCTGCACCGGGCCACAGGGTTTCCGTGACGCGCTGCGCATGGCCACCGCGGCTGCGGACTGCTGCGACGCCGACCCGTCGGAGGTGCTCGTCTGCAGCACCGGGGTGATCGGCCGCCCGATGCCGATGGAGCGCGTCATCGAGGGGGTGCGCAGCGCGGCCGGCTCGCTCAGCGCAGGGGCCGGAGAATGGGCGGCACACGCGATCATGACCACCGACACAGTCACCAAGACCGCGGTGGCGTCGGTGCGGCTCGGCGACCGCGTCTGCACAGTCGGTGGCATGGCCAAGGGGGCCGGGATGATCCATCCCGACATGGCAACCCTCCTTGCATTTCTCACCACCGATGCCGCCGTCGAACGCGAGGCGCTCCAGCAACTGCTCATCGACGTCTGCTCACGGACCTTCAACTGCCTGAGCATCGACGGTGACACCTCGACCAACGACACGCTCCTCCTGCTCGCCAACGGTGGCGCGGGCGGCCCCGTGCTTGAGGCGGGGACAGCTGAGCTCAGCGCTCTGCGCGACGCTGTCGAGGAGGTCTGCACGTCCCTCGTCGACCAGCTGGCGGCTGACGCGGAGGGGGCCACCAAGTCGATCTGTGTGCACGTCCACGGAGCCGGCGATGACACCCAGGCGCGCAGCGCAGCGCGCACCGTGGTGCTGAGCTCGCTGGTGAAATGTGCCGTGCACGGCGCCGACCCGAACTGGGGGAGGATCATCGCGGCGCTGGGACGGAGCGGCGCCAGCTTTGCGCTCGACCGCTGTCGTGTGGCCATCGGCGGCATCGACGTGTTTGCTGCCGGGCAACCCGTCCCCGTCGAGCTCGACAGCATCCGCGCTGCCTTCAGCCGTCCCCGCATCGACATCGAGCTCCAGCTCGGGGCGGGCCAGGGCAGCGGTCGCGCCTGGGGTTGCGACCTCTCAGCCGACTACGTGCACATCAACGCCGACTACACGACATGAGGGCAGCACCGTGACCATCGAGACCATGGAGGAACGACTGCGCCGCGCGAACACGCTCATCGAAGCGCTTCCATACATCCGCCGCTTCAGTGGCCACACCATGGTCATCAAGCTGGGTGGCGCTGCCGCCACCGCCAGCGGGGATGTCGACGCCGTGCTGCAGGACATTGTTCTGCTGCGTTTCGTGGGCATGCGACCGGTCCTCGTCCACGGCGGTGGCCCGGAGATCAGCAGCTGGCAGGAGCGCATGGGCATGACCCCTCGCTTCGTCAACGGATTGCGGGTCACCGATGCCGCCACCATGGAGGTGGTGAAGATGGTGCTCACCGGAAAGGTGGGACCGGACCTGGTGTCCCGCATCCACCGCCTGGGCGGCAGTGCCATCGGGCTCTCCGGAGAAGACGGTCCGACGCTGCTGGTGCGGCCGGCTCCGCACGACTCGGGCGAGGATCTCGGTCTTGTCGGCGAGGTGGACCACGTCAACGTCGAGCCGGTGCTCTCGATCCTCGATCAGGGCCGCATCCCGGTCGTGGCCTCGATTGGAATGGGCTACGACGGCGAGGCGTACAACGTCAACGCCGACACCGTCGCCGCCGAGCTTGCGATCGCGCTGAGTGCCACCAAGCTGATCATCCTGACCGATGTCGACGGTGTCCACGACCGCGAGGGCGCGCTGCTCAGCGAACTCGATCGCAGCCGGGCAGCGACGCTGGTCGCCGAGGGAGTCGTCACCGGCGGCATGATCCCCAAGGTCCGTGCGGCGCTCCGCGCCCTCGACGGCGCCGATGCTGCTCACATCATCGACGGTCGCGTCCCTCATGCACTGCTCCTCGAGCTCCTCACCGCCGAGGGGGTGGGCACCATGTTCGCCGCCGGAGCGGCCGCCTCGTGAGCGGCGCCGCCTCCGCGCTCGACGCGCTGCGCGACCGTGCCGAGAGGGTTCTCATGCACACCTACATGCGCCAACCTCTGTCGATTCAGTCGGGCCACGGAGTGTGGGTGCGTGACGCGGACGGCCGCGAGCTGATCGACCTCGTCGGAGGAATCGGTGTCAATGTCCTGGGTCACTCCCACCCCGCAGTCACGCAGGCACTGTCCGACCAGGCTGCCAGCCTGATCCACACCAGCAACCTGTACTACACGGTCCCGCAGGTGGAGCTCGCCGAGCGGCTCATCGCCACCGCTTTCCCGGGCCGCGTCTTCCTCTGCAACAGCGGAAGTGAGGCCAACGAGACAGCCATCAAGCTCGTTCGAAAGTGGGGGCGCCGTCATCGCGGTGGCGCCACCGGCATCGTGGCCCTGCAGGGCGGCTTCCACGGGCGCACCCTGGGCGCGCTCGCCGCCACGGCGCAGCCGCGCTATCGCGAGCCCTTCGAACCGTTGCCGCATGGGTTCACGCACGTCGCCGCCGACATGGAGGCGATCAGCGCCGCCGCGGATGACCGCGTCGCCGCCGTCCTCCTCGAACCCATCCAGGGAGAGAGTGGCGTGGTCCCGCTGCCCGACGGGGTTGTCGCCGGCGTTCGGGCTCTCTGTGACGAACGCGATCTGTTGCTGGTCGTCGACGAGGTGCAGACCGGCATGGGCCGCACCGGCCGCTGGTGGGCGCACCAGCATGCCGGCATCACGCCCGACGTGATGACCGTAGCCAAGAGTCTCGGTGGGGGCGTCCCCGTCGGCGCAGTCCTCGCCGCGGCCCGGGCCGACGTCCTCGAGCCCGGTGACCACGGCTCAACATTTGGCGGCAATCCGCTGGCTGCCGCCGCGGCCTGCGCGGTGCTGCGCACCATCGAGGATGACAACCTCGTCGACCGCGCTGCGCGCGTCGGTGAGTACCTGCGCGAGTCCCTGCTCTCGCTACGCTCCGACGGCGTTCCCGTGGCCACCGTCCGCGGTCGTGGCCTGATGCTGGGGCTGGTCCTCGACGAGCCGATTGCGTCCCGCGCGGGGAGGGCGGCGCTCGATTCCGGCGTCATCGTCAACCCCATCGGCGACAGAGTGCTGCGCATGCTGCCCGCGCTCACCATCACCGAGGAGGAGATCGACGAGGCGCTGCGCAGGCTTCGCCAAGCCTTCGACATCGCGCGCACGGAGGGCGGGGCGTGAGCACCACAGCCCAGCGATCGGTGGCCAACGGGACAGCCAAGCGCTCGCGCCAGCGTGCCATTCTCGAGTTGGTGCGCACGCGCACCATCCGCACCCAGGAGGAACTGGTCGCCGCTCTCGCGGGACGGCACCTCGACGTCACCCAGGCCACGGTCAGCCGCGACATCCGCGAACTTGGACTGCTGCGGGTTCCCGCGGGGGGCGGCGTCCGCTACGCCCAGGCGGGAGCGGAGGTGGATGAGCCCCTCGCTCGTCAAC
The DNA here is from genome assembly GCA_036732145.1 of Candidatus Dormiibacterota bacterium. Lineage (GTDB taxonomy): Bacteria > Chloroflexota > Dormibacteria > Aeolococcales > Aeolococcaceae > Aeolococcus. Next base: position 7,877 of record DAINCY010000008.1, on the reverse strand, counting down.
GCCTCCACAACGCGCTCACCGAGCACACCCAAGGCATCGAGTTCATCGACCTGCTCGGAGTCCTGCATGCGCAGCCGGGCAGCGCGTCGCTGGTTGCCGCCGCCATCGACCGCGCCCGCTTCGACGAACTGGCCGGCAGCATCGCCGGCGATGACACGGTCCTGCTCATCGCCCGGTCGCGGCCGGCGGCGCAGCGGCTGCTGGCGCGGCTGCGAAGCGCGTGGGAGGAGCCGTCGTGAGCGAGCGTCGCCGCTGCGTGCTCGCGTACAGCGGCGGATTGGACACCTCGGTGGCGGTGCGCTGGCTGCAGGACGAGCTGGACTACGAGGTGGTGACTCTCACCGCCGACCTCGGAGGAGAGGGACGCGACGCAGCCACGGTCACCGAACGGGCACTGCGTGCCGGCGCGGTTGCCGCGCACGTCGTTGACGCCCGACGTGTGTTCGTCGAACAGTTCGTCTTCCCAACCCTCTGTGCGGGGGCGATCTACGAGGGCGTGTACCCACTGGCGACCGCCCTGGCGCGACCACTGATCGCCAAGCTGCTCGTGGACATCGCGCGCGAAGAGGGCGCGGTGGCCGTCGCGCACGGCTGCACCGGGAAGGGCAACGATCAGGTGCGCTTCGATGTCGCCACCGCCGCATTGGCTCCCGAGCTCGAGGTGGTGGCCCCTGTGCGCGATTGGGACATGGGCCGTCCGCAGGAGATCGCCTACGCCGCTGCCCACGGCATCGAGATCGCGGGCGCCGCGGACTCGCCGTACAGCGTCGACGCCAACCTCTGGGGACGAAGCGTCGAATGCGGTCCGCTCGAGGACCCATGGAGCGAACCGCCCGAGGACGTCTTCGCCTGGACGGTCAACCCGGCCACCACCGTCCCCGCCGGCGAGGAGCTGACCATCGCCTTCGAGCAGGGGATCCCGGTGAGCATCGACGGCGACCGGCTGTCCGCGGAGGACCTGGTGCTGCGCCTCAACCGCGTGGCTGGACGCAACGGCGTGGGGCGCATCGACCATGTCGAGAACCGCCTGGTGGGCATCAAGTCGCGCGAGGTGTACGAGGCTCCCGCAGCAGTGGTGCTGCACGAGGCCCATGCGGCCCTGGAGACAGTTGCGCTGCCGCGCGACGTCGGCCATCTCAAGCGACAGCTGAGCGGCGACTGGGCGCGACTGGTGTACGACGGGCTCTGGTTCGGCGCCCTCCGCAACGCCCTGGCGGCATTTGTGACCTCGACGCAGGAGCACGTGACCGGTGAGATCCGGGTGCGCTGCGCTCGCGGCCTGGTGACGGTGACAGGGCGACGCGCTCAGCGCTCTCTGTACAGCACCTCCCTGGCCACCTATGACCGCGACGGAGACACCTTCGACCACGGCGCTGCGCGTGGCTTCATCGAGCTGTTCGGTCTTCCACTGCGCAATCAGGCGCGCGTCCAGGGAGCGCTCGAGGACCTCGCGCCACTGTCGCTGCCGCGACAGGTCCGGCGGGCGCCCTGATGGCTCGAGGCATCCGCATCGTTGGCGCGGGCGCGGACGATGACGCCGAGGTGGCGGGGCGCGACACCGCCGCCAAGCGGGCCGGCCGCGCCACGCCGCCCGCGCCGGTCGCGAATGCGGTGACCACGCAGGCGGCGACGTCGGCCACCGCGACCAAGATGTGGTCCGGACGTCTTGGGTCGCGGACCTCGCGACGCGTCGAGGAGTACACGGCGAGCATCGCCGTGGACCGGCGCCTCTATGCGGAGGACGTCGAGGGGTCGATCGCGCACCTCCACATGCTGCGCAAGGTGGGCCTGGTGAGTGGCGCCGACGCCCGCGTCATCGAATCGGCGCTGCGCGAGATCCGCCGCGAGTTCGACCGCAACGAGTTCGTGCTCTCAGGTGGCGACGAGGACATCCACTCCGCAATCGAGCGCCGCCTCTTCGAGACAGCCGGCGAGGTCGCCGGGCGGCTGCACACCGGACGCAGTCGCAACGACCAGGTCGCCACCGACCTGCGCCTCTACGCCAAGGGCGTGAGCCGCGAACTCATGCTTGCCGTCGCCGGTCTGCAGGAGGCGCTCACGCGCCGCGCTCAGCAGCATCGAACCACGCTGCTGCCCGGCTACACCCACGGTCAGCGCGCCCAGGTGATCTCGCTGGCGCATCACCTTCTCGCCTACGTCGAGATGCTGCAGCGCGACGTCGGCCGCCTGGAGGACGCACACGATCGCTGCGATGTGCTCCCGCTCGGCAGTGGGGCACTGGCAGGGTCGACACTGCCGCTCGACCGCCGCAGCGTTGCCGAGGAGCTGGGCTTTGCCAGCATCAGCGCCAACAGTCTCGACGCTGTCGCGGACCGCGACTTCGCCGTCGAGCTGACCGCCGCGTGCGCCCTGACCATGGTGCACCTCTCGCGATTTGCCGAGGAGGTGGTCCTGTGGACGTCCAGCGAGTACGGGTTTGCGGAGCTGCCAGACACGCATGCCACCGGCTCGTCGCTGCTGCCGCAGAAGAAGAATCCCGACGTCCTCGAGCTGGTGCGGGGTCGCACGTCGCGCGGAATCGCCGAGCTGTGCGCCCTGCTCACCATGCTCAAAGGCCTGCCGCTGGCGTACAACCACGACCTGCAGGAGGACAAGGTCGCCCTCTTCGCCGCTGTCGACACGACCATGGCGGCGGTGGCGGTGATGACCGACGTGGTGCGCGTCCTGCGCTTCAACCGTCGCGCCATGCGCGCCGCCGCGTCGGATCCGGCGCTGCTCGCCACCGACGTTGCGGAATACCTCGTGCTGCGCGGAATGCCCTTCCGCGCCGCTCATCACCTCGTCGCCGCTGCGGTGCGAAGCACGGTCGAGGAGGGACGCACGCTGCGTGACATCACCGCAGCTCAGTGGCGGGAGATGACCGACCTCGCCGGCGACGACATCGTCGAGCTCTTCGACATCGACGCGGCCCTGCGCCGACGCGAGATGCCGGGGGCGCCCGGACCGCGCATGGTGGCGCGCCAGCTGGTCAGGGCGGCGACCATGGTGGCCAAGACGCGCCGTGTGGTCACCGTTCTCGCACGACAACCGACCGCCGCCAAGGAGGTGGGCGCTGCGGCGCGCCCTCGGCGCAGCCCGGTCCGCGAGGCCGCCGACCGTCGCGCCCGCGCCGGGAAGCCGAAGGGCTGATCGCTATCCTCGGTGGATGGCCCGTCCCCTCCTCGTCGTCGGTGATGTCCAGGGCGACGTCGAACGCCTCGAGGAAGCGCTCCAGCCGTACCCCGAGGATGACGTCGACACTGTGTTTCTCGGCGACTTCTTCCAGGGAGGCAGGCCCGGGCGGGGTGGTGGAGCGGCCGCCGCACGGCTCGCAAAGGAGCGCCGCAACAGCCGCTCGGTGCTTGGCAATCACGACCTCTTCCTGCTTGCCGTTCTGGAGCGCCGCCGCGGTGTTGAGCCCCCCGAGCCCTGGCGAGCCCGCGATCGCGCGGAACTGGAGGCGCTGTGGCTGCACCGCCGCGGCGATTGGGCCGACCTCGATGCCGTGGCCGCAGATCCAGGGCTCGAATCCTGGCTGCGCGGACTTCCCTTCCTCCTCCTCCTCGACGACGGGACCCTGGTGCAGCACACCGACGACGACATGTACGCGGCCCTCGGTGACAGCGTCGACGCGGTCAATGCGACCGCCCGAGAGTGGTTGGCCAAGCCCGGCGGCGTCTTCTCCGCGGTGCGAACCCTGTTCGGTCGCCAGGCGTTTGTGGAGCGGCGGCGCCTCGACCTCTATCTCGAGCACTTCGGTGCCCGGCGTCTGGTGCACGGTCACACCCCCCATTGGGAGGATGGCCCGAACGTCGGCCACGACGGTCTGCTCTGGGGCTTCGACGGCCGCTTCTCACGCTACTGGCCGCGCGAGGAGGGGGAGCTCTTCGGTCCGATCGGGGCGACGGTCGCTCTGCTCCCGTCGCTCTAACGGGGCGGGGCAGATCCCCGCCCCTCGCACGGTCGGAGTGAATC
>DAINCY010000008.1:0-3892 GCA_036732145.1 Candidatus Dormiibacterota bacterium | reverse complement strand
CCCTGCTCACCCCGACCCCTCGGCGCGCCTCGCGCGCCGGACGGTACCTGCTCGCACCATGTCGGCTTGTCGCGTGGGTGGTTCGCCTTGGTCTGACGCGCCGGAGCCCTGTCCTCCCTACACTCGGGCGGTGACCACCCGCTACGACGCTGTGGTCGTGGGTGCCGGCCCCAATGGTCTCGCTGCCGCCATCACTCTTGCGCAGCGCGGACTGTCAGTCCACGTCATCGAGGCGGCTGACGAGGTCGGTGGGGCGTGTCGCACCGCGGAGTTGACGCTGCCCGGATTCCTTCACGACGTTGGCGCGTCGGTGCTGCCGTTTGCAACGTCCTCTCGCTTCTTTCGCGATTTTCCGGCGAGTCGGTATGGCCTCGAGGTGATCCACCCGCGCGCACCTCTGGCGCATCCACTGGACGGAGAGGACGCCGCCGTGCTCGAGCGATCGGTGGATGAGACCGCCGCAGGCCTGGGCGGCGATGCCGGGCGGTACGGGCGCCTCCTCTCGGCGGCCACTCGCCACGAGCAGCCGCTCCTCGACCAGTTTCTCGGTCCATTGCGGCCGCCCAGTCATCCGCTGCTTGTGGCCGCCTTCGGTGTCCCGGCGCTGCTTCCGGCGGCGGTGCTGGCGCGAGCCGTCTTCCGGAGCGGCAGGGCGCGGGCGTTGTTCGCCGGCATGGCGGCGCATTCCATGTTGTCGCTGAAAAGTCCCGCCAGCTCCAGCATGGGATTGGTGATGGCGATGGTGGGGCACGCCGTCGGCTGGCCGGTCGTGCGCGGCGGCGCAGGCAACGTGCCCAGGGCGCTGGCCGCCCACCTTGGCGACCTCGGTGGCACCATCGAGACCGGCCGGCGCATCTCCTCTCTGGACGAGCTTCCCGAGGCTCGCATCCGTCTGCTCGACCTGGTTCCGCGCGACATCGAGCGCATCTGTGGCGACGCGCTGCCGCCGCGCTACCGCCGCAGCCTGCTCCGCTATCGGTACGGACCGGGCGTCTTCAAGCTGGACTGGGCTCTGAACGGCGCCATCCCGTGGGCCGATCCTCGCTGTGCGGCCGCCGCCACCGTCCACCTCGGTGGCTCATTCGAGGAGATCGTCGCCTCCGAGGCCGACGTCGCCGCTGGTCGCCATGCGCAGAAACCGTTTGTCATCCTCGTCCAGCCATCGCTGTTCGACAGTGGGCGCTCCCCGCTGGGACGGCACACCGCCTGGGCGTACTGCCACGTGCCCAACGGATCTCGGCAGGACATGACGGAGCGGATCGAGGGCCAGGTGGAGCGGTTCGCTCCCGGCTTCCGCGACCTCATCGCAGCCCGCCATGTCTTTGACACAGCGGCCCTCGAGTCCTACGACGCCAACCTGGTCGGCGGCGACATCAATGCCGGCATGTTCAGCCTGGGCCAGCTCTTCACCCGTCCCACCGCTCGCATCCCGCCGTACACGACGCCCAACCCCGGCATCCTGATCTGCAGCGCCGCCACCCCCCCAGGCGGCGCTGTGCACGGGATGTGCGGGTGGTGGGCGGCGCGAGCGGCGTTGCGCGCGCTCGACAGGCAGACGCCCGGCTGAGTCAGTCGTCGCTGTCGTCGTCTTCGCGGTCGCTGTCGCCGTGCAATCGCGACATGCCCTCCTCGACCTCGAAGCGTGTCTCGCAGGCCGGGCACTCGATGAGGATGGCCAGGGGGTCATCCTCGGGCGGCAGCATGCGCATGCCGCACGATGGGCAGGTGAGCGTGACCGTCTGCTCGTCGCCACGGCGGTGCATCTCGGCGGCGGCTGCCGCCACGTCGACTGCCACGCTCTGGCAGACAGCGCAGACGTAGGTTGCGCGAATGCCGTCGTGGCCGGCATAGCGGCCGTGGCGGTCGACGAACATCGGCGCATTGAGCGCCTCGAAGCGTCCCTCGGGACAGTTGTTGGGACAGGCCAGGTAACCGGGGCGCACGCACGCATGGTCGCAGGCGGGGCGGTTTTCACAGCGGCCGCCGCTGGGCTCGCCGGCGACCTCGGCGCGATGCGCGGCTGCATTCAGCTGCGGACCGGCCGGGCGGCTACTGGTCGGTGGCCCGCAGCACCAGCAGAGCACCGGTGAGGTTGCGGTCCTCGCCGAGCTCGGCGAGCCGGATCTGTGGAGCCGGTTGCAGCTTCAGGTGCCGGCTCACGGTGGCGACGATGGCCGGTTCGATGAGGGGCCACCGAGCGCCGGCAACCCCGCCCCCGAAGACGACTCGGTCGCAGTCGAGCAGGGCGACGGCATTGACCACGGCCAGACCCAGCCACTCGCCGACCTCGTCCCATACCGCCTGGTCCTCGATCTCCTCGGCGGGCCGGCCGAATCGCCTGGCGATGGCCCGGCCGCTGGCGATCGCCTCGAGGCAGCCGGCTCCGCCGCACTCGCAGGGCGGACCGCCGGCCCGCTCCGGCCAGAGCACCTGGTGGCCACCCTCGGTGTCTCCCCGCCCGATCACCAACTTCCCGTCTCGCACCATCCCACTGCCGATGCCTGTCGACACCGTGTAATAGACGAGCAGCCGCGCTCCCCGTCCGGCCCCGAGGAGCGCCTCGGCGAGGGCAGCGCAGTTGGCGTCATTCTCGAGCACGACGCGGCAACCGAAGCGATCGCGCAGGGGCGCCGCCAGGTTGAGGCGGTGCCAGTCGCCCGACAGTCCCGGGGGGTTGACGAGCGCACCTGTCCTTCGATCGAAGGGGCCCGGCAGCGCGGCGGCGACGGCCTCGAGCGGACGGCCGGCGCGCACCTCATCGAGCATCTCGACCAGGGTGGCCACCACGTCCCCGCGGTGCGGGGTTGGCCGCCGGGTGGTCGGACCGACCTGGCCATCCGCCCCCGTGACGGCGGCAAGCAGCTTGGTTCCACCGATGTCGATGAGCCCGATCACTGCCGGCCAACGTTAGTGCAGCACGCCGGAAATGGCTCGGCGCTTTCTACAATGCCGCGCCATGCTGCTCGCCATCGACGTCGGCAACACCAACATCCTTGTGGGGGTGTTCGACGGTGAGCGGCTGGTCGCGGACTTCCGCCTCCACACCAACGAGCGCTCCACCAGCGACGAGCTCGGATTGACGACCACCGACCTGCTCCGCCGCCGCGGCATCGAGATCGCCGCCATCGACGCGGTGGCCGTCGCCAACGTCGTGCCTCCGCTGGCGCGGTCGGTCGACGAGATGTCCCGCGTGTATTTCGGGTGCGCCCCGCTCGTGGTGGGCCCTGGCATCCGCACTGGGGTCAGCATCAAGTACGAGGACCCGCGACTGGTCGGTGCCGATCGCATCGCCAACGCGCTGGCCGGTCGCCACCTCTACGGCGCCCCCGTCATCCTCGTCGACTTCGGCACGGCCACCTCCTTCGACGTGGTCTCGGCGGCGGGGGAGTTCCTGGGCGGGGCGACGGCGCCGGGCATCCTCATCAGTCTCGACGCGCTGGTGAGCCGTGCCTCCAAGCTCAACCGCTTCGAGCTGGCTGCGCCGGCCTCGGTGATCGGGCGCAGCCCGGCAGCGTCGATGCAATCGGGGTTTGTCTTCGGCTATGTCGGGCTCGTGCAGGGAATCGTGTCGCGGATGCGTGCGGAGATCGGCGAGAACACCCGGGTCATCGCCACAGGCGGCCTCGCCGAACTCTTTGCTCCGCTGATCCCGGAGATCGAGGCCGTCGATCCGCACCTGACGCTCGTCGGACTCCGGCTCATCCACGAGCTCAACTCCGACTAAACCTCGGCGAATGCCGAGCCGGCGCGCGAGGCGCGCCGAGGGGTGGGGTGAGCATGGTCGGATTCATTCCGACCCTCCGAGGGGCGGGGATCTGCCCCGCCCTTGTACGAGGGAGCGAGGCGAATGCCGAGCCGGCGCGCGAGGCGCGGCCGAGGGGTGGGGTGAGCA
>DAINCY010000007.1:46255-56699 GCA_036732145.1 Candidatus Dormiibacterota bacterium | reverse complement strand
CCGCCGGGCGACATGGACCGGCGTGGCGATGGCGTCAGGGATGGTGGTGGCCAGCACGGGGTCTAGCCCGGTGGGCAGCGGCAGCGCGTTGAGGGCGGGGATTACCGCCCACGGTGCGTAGCCGCCATCACGGTGGACGCCCAGATTGCCCGCCAGGCGCTCGCACATGCTTTCGTTGCCGGCACGGCAGTGACCGCATTCCCCGCAGCACAGGTAGAAGTACGCGAACACTTGCTCACCCAGCCTTTCCCGGGACACCCCTTCGCCCACCTCGGCAATGGTCCCGATCACCTCGTGTCCGGGAACCCGCGGGAGGTCGTCTGGCTGGTTGCCGAGCTCACCTCGCATGCAGTTGAGGACGGTCAGGCCGACGCCGCAGGCCCGCACCCGCACAAGCACCTCGCCGCCGGCCGGCTTGGGGATTGGCATTTCCTCCCATCGCAGCGTTCCTCCCCACTCATGGAGGCGCAATCCCAACATGGCGTGCGGCTCAGTTGAGCCGCGTCGGGCTGTCGGCATCGCCGTCGTACCAGTCCATGCGCCGCTCGTCCAGCCCAACCCAGACGCTCTTGACCTCGGTGAACATCTCCGCTGCTGCGAAGCCGTTCTCGCGTCCGTAGCCGGATCGACCGAACCCGCCCCATGGGGATGCCGCGTCGATGCGGTGGTGGTCGTTGATCCAGGTGACCCCTGCGCGGAGAGCCTCGGCGATACGGTGAGCGCGAGCAACGTCACCGGTCCACACGCCTGCGCCAAGACCAAACGGTGTGCTGTTGGCGGTGAGGACGGCCTCCTCCTCGGTGCTGAAGGGCATCACCGTGAGCACGGGGCCGAAGACCTCCTCCGCGAACAGGCCAGGGTCGGGGCGGTCTCGCCACAGCACGGTTGGCTGGTGAAAGCCGTCAGCGCGCAGGCCAGAGGGGAGATCCCTGGCGGGCGATCCGCCGGCGAGAACCGTGGCTCCGCCGGCGATCGCTGCGGCCACGTAGGCCTGCACGCGGGCGGCGGCCGCGGAGGTGATCAGCGGGCCGACCTGCGTCGCCTCATGCCGCGGGTCGCCGAGGCGCAGACGCTTCACTCTGCCTGCCAGCCGGTCCGCGAAATCATCGGCGACGGACCGCTCGACGAGGATACGCGAGGCGGCGACGCAGGACTGGCCCTGCGCCACCATGGCGGCGAAGAGGGTGCCGCGCACCGCCCTGTCGAGATTGGCGTCGCCAAACACCAGGCTGCTCGCCGCGCCGCCGAGCTCGAGGCCCACCCGCTTGACACCGGCCGCGGCAGCCGTGGCGACGGCAATGCCTGTCCGGGTGGACCCCGTCACATCGACACGCGCCACTCGCGGGTCGGCCACCAGTGCTTTGCCGGCGTCGCCTCCCCCGGTCACGATGTTGAGCACGCCTGGAGGGAGGCCGGCCTCCGCCACCAGGCGTCCCAGCTCGAGGACACCGAGGGGGGCCAGCTCGGAGGGTTTGACGACCACCGTGTTGCCGAACGCCAGAGCAGGTGCAACCTTCTTGGCGGTGATCAGAGTGGGGTGGTTCCACGGGGTGATTGCCGCGCAGACGCCGACCGGAACACGGCGCGTGTAGTTGAGGTATCTGCCCTCGACGGGGATGGTGGCCCCCTCGAGCTTGTCGGCCATGCCGCCGAAGTAGCGGTACCACTTGGGAACCAGGGCGGCCTGGGCTCGTGTTTCGCGGATCGGCCGCCCATTGTCCGCGGTCTCGAGCTCGGCGATGCGATCGCCGTGTGCTTCCAGAACGTCAGCCAGGCGGATGAGGATGCGGCCCCGCTCGGCAGCGTCAAGGGCTGCCCACCCCGGCAGCGCTGTTGCCGCCGCCGCGACGGCCGCCGCGGTGTCGGCGCCGTCCGCCTCAGGCAGCTCAGCGAGGGTCTCGCCGGTCGCGGGGTTGACGGTGGCGAACACGCATCCCGATTGTCCGGCCAGCCACCTGCCACCGATGAGCATCTGGGGCAGGATCACCGGTTCCATGGGGCGCGGCATCCTCCCTCGTTGACGGCCTCGTATCCTCGCACGGTCACGTCGCGGGGCCCTTGTACCCTGCGCGTTCCGGCAGCGCGACATGAGGAGCTGGTGCGATGAAGGCGGTGAGCGTCAGCCGCTACGGCGGTCCGGAGGTGTTGGAGATCGTCGATGTCGACACGCCCTCTCCCGGTGCGGGGCAGGTTCTCGTCGACGTTGCCTTCGCGGGCGTGAACTTCATGGACATCTACGCCCGCAGCGGCGTGGGCCAGTACGCGGAAACGCCGCCCTTCGTCCTCGGCGGCGAGGGCTCGGGCCGGGTGCTGGCCGTCGGCGACGGCGTTTCCGGGTTCGCCCCCGGACAGCGGGTGGTGTGGAAGGCGGCACGCGGCAGCTACGCGGAGCTGGTTGCCGCCCCCGCTGCGGAGTTGGTGCCCGTTCCCGACGCGGTCTCGGACGAGGCGGCCGCGGCGGTCTTCCTCCAGGGCCTGACCGCGCACTACCTGGTGCACTCCACCCACCCCATCCAGACCGGTGAGGTGGTGGTGGTCCATGCCGCCGCGGGCGGTGTCGGGCTGCTGCTCACACAGATGGCCACCCTGCGCGGGGCTCGCGTGGTGGGCACGGTGTCGAGCGCCGAGAAGGAGAGGCTGGCGCGCGAAGCGGGCGCCGCCGAGGTGGTCCGGTACGACCAAACCACAGTCTCCGACGCGGTTCGCGAGCTCACCGGCGGAGAGGGCGCCGCAGCGGTCTACGACGGTGTCGGTCAGGCCACCTTCGAGGAGAGTCTGAAGTGCCTGCGCCCACGTGGCATGCTGGTGCTCTTCGGGGCGTCCAGCGGGCAGGTGCCGCCATTTGATCTGCACCGCCTCGCCTCCGCCGGCTCGCTGTTCGTCACCCGTCCCACCCTGGTCCACTACACACGCGACCGCGCCGAGCTCCTCGATCGGGCGGTGCAGGTGCTCGACCTGGTGGCCAACGGCCGGCTGCGCGTCCACATCGGCGGCCGCCACGCATTGGCCGACGCGCAACAGGCTCACCGCGACCTCGAGTCGCGACGTACCGTGGGGAAGCTGCTGCTCATACCCTGACGGGGCGTCGCCCTAGGACCCGACCTCGACGACTCGTCCCTCGCGGGCCGATCGCGCAACGGCATCGGTGAGCGTGACGCTGCGCAGGCCATCCTTGCCCGACGGACTGGGATCGCGTCCGTTGAGCACCGCCTCGGTGTAGGCGGCGAGCAGACGCCGGTAACAGTCCGCGCTTGCGCAGTGGGTCGAGCGCTCGCCCTCCTCGGTGACAACGCGAAGGTCCCCCTCGGTTTCGGGGCGGGTGATCCCCTGGCCGTCGAGGCGACCCTTGGTGCCGTACACCACGATCTCGTTGAGCGGCTTGAACGAGGACTGATTGCCGTTGGCATAGGCGAGGCTGCCTCCATGAAACCGCAGAAGGACCATGGGCAGGACCTCCATGGCGCGCTCGCGACCGACGTCGAACATGGCGCTGACCTCGGTCACCTCCTGGTCGAGCAGGAACCTGAGAAGGTCGTACATGTGCACCGCGATGTTGTTGACGCTGCCCAGCCCCGACACCTCGAGGTCGGTGCGCCAGCCGGCGGGTCGCCGGGTGCCGGGGCTGGCATCGACCTGCACGTGACTGACGTCGCCGATCTCGCCCGACTGAATGATCCTGCGCGCCTCCTCAAAGCAGGCGTGGTAGCGCGTCTGAAAGTTCATACCAAGCTTCACGCCGGCGTCATCGCATGCCTCGAGCGCGCGCTCGGCGTCGGCCGCCGTCAGCGCCAGTGGCTTGTCACAGAGAACGTGCTTCCCGGCCCGCGCCGCCGCGACGACCTGATCGGCGTGCAGTGCGTTGGGCGTCGTGATGAGGACGACGTCAACGTCGGATCGCCTCAGCATCTCGTCATAGTCGGTGCCGGACCACCCGGCGCCATGCTTGTCGGCAAAGGCCCGGCCCTTGTCCGGGTCGCGGGCGACAACGGCAACCAGCTCACTGTTGGAATCCGCGGCAATGGCCGGAGCCATCTCCCTGTCGGCGATCCCGCCCGGCCCAACGATTCCCCATCCAAGTGCCACGTCTGTCTCCCTGTTCGTACGCGAGGCGCAACAAGAACGGAGGTGGAGGCCCTCACGCGGAGGGCCTCCACGCATCCGCACCTACCGGGTTGGCCCCGCCCGGGGCCGGTCGATCAACCGGACCCGCCCTCCTTGGTGATGACGGCCTGAATAGCCGTCGCGGACAGCGTTTCCAGGGTCGTGAAGGTCCCGGCAGCATCCCCGGTGGCCTGGACTACGTCCCACGCCCCCGCCACGTTGTTGAACTTGTCGAAGTCCATCGGGCCGCTGGCACCTGCGTAGTTGATCTTGGTGCCGGCCTTGATCATCGTCACCGCTTGCGCGTAGTCGCCTACCGCCGTTCCCGGCGGGTTGGAGACGGCTTTGAGGGAATTCGCCCACACCTTGGGATCAGACGTGCCCGCCTTGGTCATCGCCAGGGCAAAGTCGATGACGCAATCGTAGGCGTACGCCGATGACGCCAGCGGCTGATGGCCGTTCACCTGCTGGTAGACGTTCGTGAAGATCTGGCCGCTGGAGGTCAGCGCGGTGCTGCCCTGCACGGAGATGAAATGGGCCTTCGCGACCTGGGTGCCGATCGCTGTCACGAAGTCGCTGCCGGCGGTGAGGTCCGTCCCGACGAACGGGATCGCCAGGTTGTTGATCTCCTTGAAGTTGGCCACAGCCACGGACCCCGTGTTCGGCTCCATCTGGGTGAAGATGACATCGGGATGGAGGTTGACCACCTGTTGCACCTCGGACCGGTACGACGGCTGCGACATGGTCACGTTGACGGTGCCCGCGATCTTGCCGCCCAGCGCGATGAACGCCTTCTGGATGATCGGGATCAGCGTCTCTGTCGAGGCCGAGTTCGAGACGAACAGGGCGGCGTTTCTGTAGCCCTTCTTGAAGGCCTCCAGCGCCATGGCCACGCCGAGCTCCGAATCGGATGCGTTGCAGCGGTACAGCAGGGGGTCGCTGTTGGTGTCGTACTGGACCGAGCCGCCGTTGAACCCATCGACGATCTTGTTGCGATCGAAGATGGGCTGGAGAGCCTTGATCTCCAGGGTGATGGGACCGATGAACGCCACCGGGCTGCTGGCGGGAATCTCCTTGTTGACCGCGGGAACGGCGTCCGCCGGGTCACCGACGGTGTCAACCTGGTCCATCTGAAGGGTGCGACCGAGGATCCCACCGTGGTCGTTGATGTACTTGGCGGCCGCCTTCGACCCCTCGAGGATGGGGATGCCCTGCGACGCGGATGCACCGGTCAGGGGACCGACCATTGACATGACGATCGGTCCGGAGCCGCCGCTGCTGCTTGTGGTGCCACCGGCGGTGGAGCCGCAAGCTGCGACCACCAAGGCGCCGGAGACGACTGCGAACCGAATCCCGAGCGTTCGCCGCCTCGCGTTGGTCAGGGATTTCACTGAGTCAGACCTCCTTTCCGATGTACAGGTTGACGACCTCGGGGTCGTCAAGCAGTTGCTTTCCCGTGCCCCCGAGGGCGTTACGACCGAGGACCATCACGTACGCCCAGTCGGCGTGGGTGAGCGTGCGCCGCGTGTTCTGTTCGACGATGACCACCGCCACGTTGAGCTGCCGGACCTTGAGCACCTGCTCCCAGACCCGCTCGATGAACTTGGGCGCCAACCCTGCGGTTGGCTCGTCCAGCAACAGGACGTGAGGGTCGAGCATGAGTCCGCGAGCAATCGCCAGCATGGTCCGCTGTCCGCCGCTGAGGGTGCGTGCCTGACGCTTCAGTGCAGGATGCAGGTCGGGAAACATCTCACAGAGCTCGTCGATCTTCTCCTTCACCCCGTGGCGGCGTGTATAGCCGCCCATCTCGAGGTTCTCGAGGACCGTCAACGTCGGAAAGACGTTGGCCACCTGCGGGACGTACGAGATCCCACGGCGGACGAGCAGCTGCGCCGGCACCCCGGTGACGTCCTTGTCGTCCAGCATGACCCTGCCGCCGGTCGGCTTGATCAGGCCCGCCAGGACCTTGATGAACGTCGATTTGCCGGCGCCGTTCGGCCCCACCAGCGCGGTCAGCTTGCCCCGCGAAGCGCGCAGTGAGACCTCGCTGATGATCGGCGGCCCGCCGTATCCGGCGGTGATCGTCTGCACGTCGAGGATGCCGACATCCTGCTGGGCGAGCACCTCAGGCACTCTGGGCGACCTCTCCGAGGTAGGCATCGATCACCGCACGGTCAGCACGGAGGTGCTGCATCGACCCGTGACCGATGGTGGTGCCGAGAGCCATGACAAACACGTCGCTGCAGGCGCGCTCGACCCACTGGAGATTGTGCTCGACCAGCAGGCAGGTGATGTTGCGCTCGCGCAGGTGGTTCACCGCCTCGAGCATGGCCGCATGCAGCACCGGGTTGACGCCGGCGAGAGGCTCGTCGAGGACAACCATGCGCGCACCTGACATGACAATGCGCGCGAACTCGAGAAGACGCTTCTGCCCGCCGCTCAGGGTGCCGGCGAGGTCGTCGGTCAGCGTGCTGAGGCCGAACCGGTCGAGCAACTGTCGCGCCTCGGCGCGGTTGGCGGCGTCGAAAGCGGCGAGCTTGCGACGCGTTGCGAAGGCACGCCACATCGCATCCATGCCGTGCTGCGGTGCGGCGGCGAGCATGTTGTCCATGACCGTGAGGTTCTTCCACTCCCGGGCCGTCTGAAAGGTCCGGACCATGCCAACCCCGGCCACATGGTGCGCGCTCCGGCCCTGGATCTCCTGCCCGTCAAAAATCACTGTTCCCGCGTCAGGCGCACGGAACCCGGAGATCAGATCGATGGCGGTGCTCTTGCCGGCACCGTTGGGGCCGATCAGCCCCACCACCGTGTTGGGCATGACCGTGAGGCTGCAGTCGACCACCGCATTCACGCCACCAAAGCTCTTGGCGAGTCCGCGCACCTCCAGAAGAGGCGGGGCCTGGTTAGCCATCGCTCGGCGCTCCCGCCGCGGTCGCCGCCGCCGGCCGGTGCTTGCGGCGCAGGTCGCGCGGCCGCCGCTCGGGGATCAGCCCCTGCGGGCGGAAACGCAGCACGATGAGGATGAGCAGGCCGCTGACCAGGCCGCGGATCGCGGGGAACAGGTCGGGGTGGCCAGGCACGTTGGGCAGGAAGCGCGTGCCCTCGGGGACCATGATGAGCACGACGACGACACCGAGGAGCACACCACGCTGGTTGGCCGAGCCGCCCAGGAAGATCGCTGAATAGAGGATGAAGACCTCGATGGTGTTCCAGGTTGCCGGGTTCCATGAGGTGAGGTAGGTTGCGAAGAGGAAACCACCGAGTCCGGCCACCGCTCCGCCCAGCACGTAGGCGGTGAGCTTCGCCTTGTAGACGTTGCGACCGAAGGCCGCGGCGGCGATCTCGTCCTCGCGCACGGTGCGCAGTGCAAGTCCCCATGGGCTTCGGTACAGCAGCTCGAGCACGACATACACGATCGCCAGCAACACCAGGAGAATGGCGAGAAACACGGCCGGGTACGAGAAGGCGTCGAACTGATCCTGGAAAGGCGAGGGAATGCTGTACAGGCCGTTGAAGCCGTTGAAGAGTTTCAGCTCCTGGGTGAAGATGGCGGTGATGATCAGTGAGAAGGCCACCGTGGTGATGCCGAGGTAGTCGCCGCGCAGGCGGCGCAGTGCGATGGCACCGAGCAGCAGTGATACCAACGCGGTCGAGACGATGGCCACGACCGCGCCGACGAGGAAGCTCTGGTTGAGGCCAAGGATCCAGGCCGCCCCGCCGGGGAGGTCGGATTTGGGGAGCACGGTGACGCCGCCCATGTACGCGCCGATGGCAACCATGGCGTAGTACGCGAGATCGAAGTCTCCCGACCAGCCCCATCGGACGTTCAAGCCCAGGCAGAGAATGCCGCCAAGCGCGCCGATGGTCGCGATGCTGATCAGGTACTGGATCACAGGTGCACCGCCCTCCGCGACGGCGACGGGATGATGCCGTCCGGGCGAAAGAGGATGGTGATGACCAGCGCGAGGAACGCGACGGACTGCTTGTAGTCGGGCGCGATGTAGAGCGCGGCCACCTCCATGCCGACGCCGATCAGGAGTGCGCCGATCATGGCACCGTTGACCTGACCGATGCCGCCGACCACCGCTGCGGCGAGAACCACGAGCAGGAACGTGAAGCCGAGCGAATGGTCGAAGGCGCCGACCTGGGCTGCCAGGACGTACCCGGCAAGCCCCGTGAGCGCGCCCGCCCAGATCATGGTGAGGTGCACGACCTGGCTGGCGTTGATGCCGGACACAAGGGCCAGGTCGGGACTGTCGGCGACGGCGCGCTGGGCCTTGCCGAACTTCGTGTACTTGAGAACCAGGTACACCGAGGCGAGGGAGATGAGGGCAACGAGGATGATCACCAGGTCACGACCGGTCAACAGGAAGGGGCCAATCTGGTAGGGAGGACTGTCACCCAGCTTGTAGAGAACCGGTGAGCCACCGTAGATGGCCAGCAGCGTGTTCTCCAGCACGAACGCGAAGGCGATGGTGACCACGAAGAGGATCAGCGGCTTGGCTCCGCGCCGCGCGAAGGGCTGCAGGAGGGCCCAGTTCAAGAAGAACGAGATGCCGGCCCCCACCGCCATGGCGACCAGCGCCGCGACGACGACATTGTCGATCAGGAACTGGCTGGTGTAGGCGCCGAACGCGCCCGCGGTCATGATGTCGCCCTGCGCGAAATTGGGGACGTTGGTGACCGAGTACTGCATCGTCAGGGCGACGGTCGCAATCGCCAGGATTGATGCGGTGACGATCCCAAAGCCGACTGCGTGGGTGAGATTCAGCAGCACGACTGCGCCTGCAGCTGACAGGCGAGGAGGGCCTGTCTCGCAAGATGCATCACGTCGTCGACCTCTGAGCCGAGCCCGCCCCGGAATCTGTGGGGACCACGGCGCTGCATCATGCACGATGCAGCAGGGCTTGTAAACCCTCCGAGACAATCCGTTCCGCTGAGCCGGAAAGTCCCGTCGGCCGCTGTCGCCGTCATGGCAGCAGCAGCCGATCGTCGAAGCTGGTGCGAGTCAGCGATCGGCCGCCGTCGGGGGTCACCACGATGGTGTCCTCGAGCCGCACCCCGGCACCCCCGCGAACACCCGGTACCCAGATGAGCGGTTCAACCGCGAAGGTCATGTTCTCCTGCAGGACAACGGTTTCGGCGCCGGGCAGGTCCTCGCCGATGTACGGCGGCTCGTTGGATCCGACACCGATCCCGTGACCGATGAAGAGGCTGATGAAGCGACCGGCCAGGCCGTGCTCGGCTGCCACGGTGCGAACCGCGCGGGCGACGTCATCGTTGGTGTTGCCCGGCTTCATGGTGGCGGTCGCCGCCATCAGCGCGTGGTAGACCGCGCTGTAGACCTCCTGCTGACGCCGCTGTGGATGACCGCCGCAGAAGACGGTGCGGCCCATGTCACTCCAGTATCCCGACCATCCGGCGCCGATGTCGATGAACACCATGTCGCCGTCGCGGATGATCTTGTCCGACGGGATGCGATTGGGGGGCGCCATGTGCTCGCCCGACGCAACGAATGGGGTGTCGACGTGCGCCTGCTCGCCGCCGAGGCGGAAGAGCGTGTGCATCGCCTCGGCGACCACATCGGTCTCGCGCACCCCGGGTCGCACTGCGTCAATGGCGCTCTGCGTCACCGCCTCGGCGATGGCCGCGACCTCCTCCATGAGCGCGATCTCTTCCGGGAACTTGATCAACCTGGCCGCGTGCATGACGGCGTCGCCGTCGGTGAGCTCGACATCGGGCATGCGGTCGTGGATTGCCTGCACCAGCGCAAAGCCACACTCATCGATCCCGACCTTGGCGGAGTTGAGCCGGAGGCGCTCGAAGAGCGGCTTCAGGGTGCTCTCCACCATCCCGCCGACCAGCCCCCGAGCCTCCATGATTGGAACGGCGTAGGCCTCCTCGATCCACGTCATCACCAGCTTGACGCGCTCGATCTCGCCGCCGGAACACAGCAGGATCGGGTCGTGGTCGCGCACCAGCAAGCAGCCATTGAGGACGGCACTCTTGCCGGCAATGATCTGCGCGCGCAAGCTGGTCAGATAGCGGACGTTCTCGTTCTTCCAGACCAGCAGGGCATCGACACCCGCCGCGTCCATCGCCTCGCGCGCGCGCGCGATCCTCTTAGAACGCAGCACCGCGTGATCCGGACGATCCTCGTAGTCGACGCGAAACTGGCCGTGCGCGTACTGGCCGAGGTCCCCACGCGGTTGGGTCATCAGACCGCCACCTCTCGCGCCGCGCGTTCCGCAAGGCGGAACGGCATTCCACTCACGGGCACAGTATCGGGACTCGCGCCCGGCATCGTCAAGCGAGGCCAGGCGTAGGCGGCAGCCGCCGGCAG
>DAINCY010000007.1:0-46245 GCA_036732145.1 Candidatus Dormiibacterota bacterium | reverse complement strand
CCGTGGGAGAGGCCGTGAAAGCCATAGCGGCGCAGATGCCATCGCTCGCGCCACTCGGCCGGGAGTGCGTAGGCGGCAGCCGCCGGCAGACTGCGCGGTGGGCGGTCTCAGCGCTCCGTCTGTCCCAGCACCGGCCGATCGAGGTTGACCACCACGGCCTCCTGGGTGCTGCGCGCCACGATCATCTCCACCGGTTCGTCCGCGCTGCCGTTCTCCTCCCAGTGAGGCACGTTGGGCGGCACGAAGACAAAGTCACCCGGATGTGCCTCGCGCACGTCGGCGGGGTCGTCTCCGATCCACCACCGGCCGATCCCGCTGAGGATGTAGAGGGCCGTCTCGGAGTCGCCGTGGTGATGCCACGCGGTGCGTCCCCCCGGAGGCAGCACCGACAGGCCCATCCAGATGTTCTCGCTTCCCACCAGGCGCGAGGAGATGGCCTCGAGGCGTCGCAGGCCTGGCGTTTGGGGAGTGCCGTCGTCGAGATCATCGCCGCGCCGGATCGCTACCTCTGCCACGTTGACTCCCGTTTGCCGTCTGGTGACCATCCCGGGGTTGCGGAAGGCTGCCGTCCGCGGTCGGATCAAAGCACGAGTCGCCGGGGGCGCGCAGACCGAACAGCAGCGAGTGATCGCCGGCAAGCCACTCGCCGCGGATCTGCGCCTCTCCGAGCTGACGCGAGCGTTGAACCAGACCTCGGCCCAGCTCGACCTGACCGGGTTGCCAGCGGAGGAGCCCGTCGGCGACGTCGTCGGCACCGGCCAGCGCTGCGGCGAGGGACCAGCCGTCCACGGCTGCCTTGGCGGTTCCCGCAGCCGCGTGGGGCCGGGCCACGAACGCGGCGTCGCCCACCAGGCACACCCGGCCGAAGGCCATCTGGGGAACCTCCACGTCGACCACGCGCTGGATGAAGGGTTGACGGGTGGTCCGAACAAGGGCGGCAAGGTCTTCTGAGAGCAGCGTCGACGCCGCCTGGCGGAGTTCCGCATCCGCCGCGGCGGCGACCTCTCCGGGAGGAACTGAGAGGTCGTGGTGCCGCCCGTGGCTGTCGGTCATCGCCCGCGTCACGTCTGAACCGTCGCCGAGGCGGCGGTACCAGATCCAGTTGAGAGACGTCCCGCCATCCGACGCGCGGCCGCCGGAGTCGGGGATCGGGTAGGCGAGCACATGCCCGGACCTGAGCAGCTGGTAGGTGATGTGGTCACCGAGCGAGGCGCGCAGGCGTGGGTCAAGAGCCGTGAAGGGCACCGTGCCACGCCAGCCGATGTAGCCGGAGTACACAGGCTCGACACCAGGAAGCAGAAGGTGACGCGCCGTTGACGCGATACCGTCGGCACACACCAGCAGGTCGCAACGCTCCTGTTCGCCGCGGCCGAAGCGCACCGTCACCGCGGAGCCGTCATCGCTGAAGTCGCTGAGAGCCTGCGCGAAACGCATGGCCCCGTCTGGCAAACGATCGAGCAGACGGGCGTACAGCGCGAACCAGGAGGTGAATCGGTAGCCGCTGGGCTCCTCCCACACCAGCCTGCCATCGCGATCCAGGTACCGCAGGTTGCCGCAGGGGATGCTCACCTCGTCGAGGTCGACGAGATCTCGCTCGAGCAGATATCGCAGCGAATCCGGATGGGCCACGATGCCCGCGCCGCGATCGGCAAGCTGTGCCGAACGCTCATGGACCGAGACTGAGAATCCTGCCTCGTCCAGCAGCAGGGCCGCCGTGAGGCCGCCAAGCGAACCTCCCACGACCACGGCATGGCGGACCACCTACACCACCGTGGCCACGCTGTGATCCTTCACGAATCCGAGGTTGCGAGACAACCTGTGCGCCGCCTGCACCACCATGGGGATGAGCTGTGCGAGCCGTTCACCCTCGATCCTGGTGCGCGGTCCGGCGATGCCGACTGCCGACATGACCCGGCCGGTCTGGTCACGAACAGGCGCGGCGATGCAGTTCAGACCCTCGGAGAACTCTTCGAGGTCAAGCGCGTAGCCCTGAACCCGTACGGTGGCGAGCTCTGCGTCGAAACGCTTCACCGAGGTGATCGTGTGTGGGGTGCACGCATGCATCGGCTGAGCACGGACCTCCGCGAGCAGTTCGTCTGGAGCCCATGCGATCAGCACCTTGCCGATGCTGGTGGCGTGGCAGGGCGCGCGTCCGCCAACCCGCGACGACATCGTGATGCTCGACGGTCCGTCGATCTTGTACACGTACACGGCCTCGATGCCGGAGAGGACGGCGAGGTGACATGTCTCGCCCGTCAACCTCGACAGCTCCTCGAGCTGCGGCTGCGCCGCGCCGTGCAGGCCACGCTCATGGATCGCCGCCGAGCCCAGCTCGAACAGACGGATGCCCAGCGTGTAACGTCGTGTCGCGGGGTCGCGGTCGACGAAACCGTGCGCGATCAGCGTGCCGAGCAGGCGATGCACCGAACTCTTGGGAAGGCTGACTCGGTCCGCGAGGTCGCCGAGGCTGACGTCGCGCTCTCGTGGTCCGAAGGACTCAAGGATGCGCAGCAGGCGATCTGCGGACTCAACCATCGAGCACCAACGATACCAGCCGTTCTACCGTCGCTCCGACGCGGTCACGGTGCTCCGACGGTGACTGCGCGTTCGGAGAGTCGGTACACGCGTGCGATGTTGTCTTCGGTGATTGCCCGCACGGTCTCGTCGTCGGCCACCTCACGCAGCATCTTCATGGGTTCGGGGGTGGACATGTCGAAGGGAGAGTCGGTGCCCATCACCACGTTGGTCCTGCCGACGCGGGAGATGAGGTGGCGCAGTGTCTCCGCGTCGTGGGTGAGCGTGTCGACGACGACCTGCCCGAAGAACGACCATGGGTCCGCGGGAGCATCCTTCAGCTCCTCTCGCACCGTGGTGGCGTGCTTGAGACGACCGGCCTGGAAGGGAAAATAGCCGCCGCCATGCACCAGCACAATGCGCACGTCGGGATGGCGGCTGAGCACGCCCGACGCGATCAGGCGCTCGATGGTGACGGTCGTCTCGAGCTGGTTGCCGATGACGTTCTGAAAGTAAAAGGGCTCGAGCCCGCAGTGCGCCTCGTTGAAGGCGGGATGGAGCAGGACGGGCGTCTGCAAACGCTCGGCCGCCGCCCAGAACGGTTGGTAGGCCTCCTCGTCCAGGCGGCGCCCGGCGATGCAGGTGCCCACCTCGACACCAATCGCTCCGGACGTGACCGCGTCCTCGAGCACCGAGACGACTCGCTCCGGACCGGCCATCGGCAGTGTCGCCATCCAGCGCAGGCGATCCGGATAGGCAGCCGCGAAGTCGCGAAGCCCCCGGTTGGTGAGCCGCGCCATCGTCTCGCCGAGGTCGGCGTCGAGGTTGTAGAAGAACAGCGGCGGGGCGGTGCTGAGAATGGCACCGTCCAGCCCCTTGGCCTGGAGCTGGGCGACCTTGGCGTCCGGCTCGTAGAAACCGGGATCCAGCCAGAAGAGGCCGTGATTGCCACCCGTGAACTCAGTGTCGGTGACCGTCGCGCCGTAGGCGCGATCGGTGCGCAGCAGGTCGAGCGAAACCTTGGGCAGGACGTGGTTGTGGACGTCGAGCTTCATCGTCAGTCTCCAGAGCTAGCGCATGACCCGGCCGCCGGCCACGTCGATGGTGATGCCGGTTAGGAAGGACGCGGAATCGGACGCAAGGAACAGTGCCGCCATCGCGGAGTCGTCGGGCATGCCGATGCGCTTCAGCGAGGACAGCTCGCTCATCTGTTCGAGTCGCTCGTCGGTCATGATCGCCGAGACACGCTCCGTCACAGTGGTCCCCGGGGCGATGCAGTTGATCCGCACCCCGCTCGGACCCACCTCCTTGGCCACGTGGCGTGTGAACTGGACGATGCCGGCCTTGGCCGCCGCATATGAGGCGGTGAGGATCACATCGATGTTGCGGGCGACGTTCGACGCCATGGTCACGATCGAACCCCGGCCGCGCTGCTGCATTCCAGGGAGGAATGATTTGCAGGCAAAGAAGGTGGCGGTGAGGTTGGAGTCGATGACGTATCGCCAGTCCTCTTCGGTGATCTCGGCGACCGGGGTCAGCTTGGCGAAGCCGCCGGCGAACGGCATGAGGATGTCGGTCGGACCAAGTTCGCCTTCCACGCGGCGGCGCAGCTGGTCGACCTCGGCGTAGTCCATGGCGTTGATGCTGACGCCGATGGCGTGGCCGCCCGCGTCGGTCAACGAGGCCACCGTCCGGTCGATGGCGGCCTGGTCCCTCGCGACCACGGCCACCTTGACACCGTTGGCTGCCAGTGCGCGGCAGGTCGCCGCCCCGATTCCCTTGGAGCCGCCGGTGACGACCGCCACCTTGCCGGCGAGATCGGGGTATGTGGCGAAGGTGCTCTGCCGCGCCGCCTCAGCCATTGATGGCGGGGCCCTTGAGCACGTCGGGGTTGACGGGTGATCGGGGTGGCTCGCCCTGAAGGCTTCGAGCGATCTCCTCGGCGACGCGAAGCTGCAAGTCGTCCTGCGCCTCGGCGGAGTAGAAGGAGGCGTGCGGCGTCACCAGTGCGAGCGGATGCGTGCGCAAAGGGTGATCCGTCGGCAGAGGTTCAGGCTCGGTCACGTCCAGCGCCACTCCGCTGAGGCGCCCGTCACGGAGCGCCTCCGTCACCGCCGGCAGATCAACGAGTCCGCCGCGCGAGGTGTTGACGATGACCGGGGTACGGCGCATCTGAGCGATGGTCGCCGGGCCGATCAGGTGATGGTTCTCCGCGGTGAGCGGGGCGTGGAGGCTGACGAAGTCGGCGTCGGCGACCGCCTCCTCGACGCTGTCCACGCGCGTGACGCCCGACAGGTCCCAGGTCTGCACGAACGGGTCGTAGGCGACAACCTCGAGCTCGAATGCCTGCGCTCGCACCGCCACCCGCCGGCCGATACGCCCCACGCCGATCAGTGCCAGCCGGCGGCCGGCGAGACGGTGTATCCCAGAGTTGGGCACCTTCCAGGTGCCCGTGCGGACGTCTCTGTCCATCTGGGCGACCCTGCGCGCCATCGCCAGGAGGAGCGCCATGGTGTGATCGGCGACCTCGTCCAGGCAGTAGTCAGGCACATTGGTGACCACCATGCCGAGGCGCGTGGCGGTGGCCACCGGGATGTTGTCGTAGCCGATCCCGTACCGCGACACCACCTTGCAGGTGGGCGCCGCGGCCTCGAGCACGGCGTCGGTGATCTTCGCGTAGCACACGAGCAACCCGGCGACGCCCGACGCCAGCCGCACAAGGGTCGCCTCATCGGTGGAGGGCGCCTCGATCACATCGACACCGAGCGGCTCCAGCACCCTCCGCTCGATGGTTGTGCCACCGAACACCTGGTCGGTGATGAGGACCCGGGCACCTGCACTGGTCATACTCGCTCCATTCCGCTTTGTGGAATCAAATTCCTGCATGCGCAATTCGGACTAGGGAGTGTATGACAACCGTGGTAGGCAGGGGCGACGACCAGGGTCCCCCTGAGCGGCGCAACCTCCGAGTCCAGCGGGCCCGTGTGGGCGGGTCGTGACCGGCTGGGCCATCGTTGCGGTTGTCCTTGCCGGGTTCACCGCCGGGACGATGAACGCGGTGGTCGGCTCCGGGTCCCTGCTGACCTTCCCCGTGCTGCTCGCTCTCGGGTTCGCACCCGTGGTGGCCAACGTCAGCAATACCGTCGGCCTGTGTTTCGGCAACCTCAGCGGGGTCGTCGGCTACCGGCGCGAGCTGATCGGCCAGAGGGCTCGGTTGGTCGGCCTTGCGCTCCCCGCGCTGAGCGGTGCTGTCGTCGGGGCGGTGCTGCTTCTGACCCTTCCGCAAGGTGTCTTTCGCGTCGTGGTGGCGCCGTTGATCATCCTGGCCGTCGTGTTGGTGGTCATTCAGCCGTGGCTGAAGGGACACATCCGGCAGCGGGCGGAGGCGCGCGGTCTGGGGCTGCTTCTCCCGATCGGGGTGTTTGCGACCGCGGTGTACGGAGGCTACTTCGGGGCTGCCCAGGGGGTGATCCTGATCAGCCTCTTCTCGATCCTGCTCAACGACACCATGCAACGCTTCAACGCGCTGAAGAACGTGATCGCCATGCTCGTCAACGGCGTGGCCGCAATCATCTTCGTGGCGGTCGCGCACGTGGCGTGGGAGCCGGCGGCGCTGATCGCCCTGTCGAGCATCGCCGGCGGTCAGGCGGGCGCCTCGGTGGGCCGACGACTGTCACCGGTGGTGCTGCGAGGACTGCTGGTGGTGGCCGGCCTGGTCGCCGTCGTCAAGCTATTGATCTGACTCCAGGCGGATGGCGCGCAGGCCCGCCTCCACGCATTCCTGGTCCTCCTCGCTGGAGCCGCCGCTGATCCCCACGCCGCCGAGGGCTCGGCCGTCGCGGCGGAGAAGTGCCGAGCCCAACCCGGGGATGAGAGGGACGCGGGTCAGCCGGCCGACCGCCTCGAAGAACGCAGGGCGTTCCGCCTGCAACCCTCTGAGCGACGCGCCATCGCGGTACCACACCGCGGGCCCCACCGCCTTGGCCTCGGCGATCTGAGCGCTCAGCGAGAACGCGCCATCCATCCGGCCGAGCGCGATGAGGTGACCACCCTCGTCGACGACGGCCACCGTGGCCTTGATTCCAATGGTTCCGGCGTGCTCATGAGCCGCGGCGATCAGGGTCTGGGCTTCCTGCAGCGAGATTGGCACTGACGCTCCTTTGGCAGCGGGTGATGGTGCAATCGTGGTGGTGGAGCTTACTTTCCGCGGTGGACATCGACGACCACGCGACCGCTGTCCCCGTCGACGGCGACCAGGGTGCCCGGGTCGCCGGCTCCGCCGACAAGGGAGAACAGGTCCTCCTGGCTGCATCCGAGCACGGCGGCGACGCCGAGAGAGCGCGCCACCTCGACCAGGTGCGCGGCGGTGCTGCCTCCGGTGGTGACCAGCGCCGACGCCCCCCAGAGCAATGGCGCGAGCTGCGGGATGGGGTTCGGAGCGACCAGCACCATTCTGGGGATGGGCGAAGGTTGGCTGGGCAGGCCACGGACGATGACCGCGGATCCGGCGCCGACACCGGAGGAGGCAGGCTCACCGTCGAGCGCCGTGCCGGTGCCCTGCACCGCCGTGTACACCAGTGGCTCCCACCGCAGCAGCGCGCGGCGGCGAGCTTCCCGCCGCTTCGACGGAGTCTTCGCGGCCCTTCCCGCGATCAGGTCGGCGATCTCGGCGCGCGGGACGGTCCAGATATCGTCCACCTCGGCGAGCATCCCGGTCTGTTGCAGCCACGTCGCCACCAGGCCGAGCAGCCCGAGAAGTCGATCGCTCTCCTCCGCAACGGCGGCCGGCAGGGAGGCGAGGCGGTCCACCGCCTCGCCGAGAGCGCCGCCGCGCAGCTGTGAGAGGGCGGATGAGGCGCCCGTCCCTTCTCCGTCGAGGTCAGCCCACGAGCGCGCTCGTAGGGTGATCGACAGCACCTGCGCCTGCCTCCACGCGTCGCCGGCCAGCGCACGCGTCGCCTCAGCCACCAGCGGCGCGGGTGGCATGGCGGACTCCGGGCGGATCCCGGCAAGCAGCACCGGCAGAATCAGCTCGTCCCCCAGCGTTCCGGCGAATCCATGCACCAACCGGGCGACGCCCGCCGCCGCCGGCGGCACCGGCACTGTGACGTCGCTCGTGGAGCTTGGGAGCGGCGGCCGCGGCGACGCCGCTCGCTTGGCCTGGAGAAGAACCAGGCCAGAATCGGTGGCGGCCCACTCGATGAGGTCGTCGCCGATGACCTGGCGCACCCGGCACGCCAGCCCCGCGACGTCCCTGATCATCGTCTCGCCGGCCAGCGCGATGGCGACCCGTCCGCTCACGCCTCCCGCGGTGTCGACCTCGGCGGTCTCGCCTCGCGCCCAGCCGGCCAGCAGCGGAGCGGGGGACCCCTTGACCACGACCACGGTCACCACGTGGTCATGGCTGACCAGCGCTGTTCCCGAGAACGACGGATGGACATGCGGCTGCACCAGCACCGCCATGCGCGGCCCGTCGCGAGCGGTGGCGGTCGGCCCGCGGCTGCTGGCCAGGCTCTCGTCGGTCAGCGCGGAAGCCCAGACCCCGCGCACTGCGGTGGCCAGCTCGGAACCTCTGACCGCGAGGTACGACGTGAAGGCTCCTGCGTACGCCGGCGCAGCCTCGAGCGGCGATGATGAGCGGACCACGAGGTCATCGCCGAGCACCCTGACATGAGCGCTCAGAGCCGTGAGATCCGGGACCACAGATTCCATGACAGCGAGACGCGCCGCATGAACACCTCGGCCCTCGATCTGCCGTGCAGCGGAGATCAGAAGGTCCGCACTGACCTCGACCGGGACCACGATCCCCGCGAGCACAGGGAGTCCGCGCTGAAGGGCCGCAGCAAGGCGGGCGGCCTTGCCTCCCACCCGCGCGGGATCGACGCAACCCTCGCTCTGCAGCGACAGCACCGCGACTGTCAACGCGTCAGCCGGCGACGGTGATCTCGTTGACGGGGAAGGTGGTGATGATCTCCGGCCCATCCTCGTGGACGATCAGCATCTCCTCGATGCGCACGCCGAACTCATGCACCTTGCCGTGCTGGGTTTCGAGAGCGAACACCATGCCCGGCTTGATCTCCTGCGGGAAATCGAGCGACCAGATTCGCGAGATCACAGGCATGTCGTACTGGGCCAGGCCGAGTCCGTGGCCCCACAGGTTCGCCGCGGCCTGGTCCTCGTCCTCGTAGCCCCAGGTCTCCTGAGCGGACGGCCATTTCGCCGCGATGTCTGCCGTGGTGGCACCGGGTTTGACCGCTTCGATCGAATCGTACAGCCACTTGAGCGCGATGCCGTAGTACTCGCGATGCTCTGCGGTTGGCGTTCCGCCGACGCAGTAGGTGCGGTAATAGCAGGACTTGAACCCGTTCCACGTCAGCGCCGCCAGGTCGATGATGACGATCTCGCCCGGCCGGATGATGCGGTCGGAGAAGTTGCGCCAATTCGGCCACGCGTTCGGTCCCGAAGAGACGATGATGTCCTCGACATCCTCCATGCCCGGGATGTCGTAGAGGTACTTCATCCCGAAGGCGGTCACCTGGTTCTCGGTGAGGCCGGGCTTGAGGAACTTCGAGAATTCGTAGTGCAGGGCGTCGCCGATGGCGCCGACGATGCGCATCGCCTCCTGCTCATCCTGGTTCTTGACGGAACGCGCCTCCATCATCGGGGTCATTCCGTCCGTCCAGCTCACTCCCGCCCGTTCGAACGCCCGGATCATGTTGATGTCGATGAAGTCGACGCCGAGGGGCTTGTCCTTGACCCCAGCCTCCTCCATCGCCTCCAGGAGCGCCTTGGTGAACTTGGCGACCTGCATGTCCGAGGCCGGTCCCGCCGCCCCCTTGATCCACGAGAACGAGTGGCGGATGTTCTCCTTGCGCAGCCAGGGGGAGTGCTTCTCGACGTGGATCCCGATGTCGCCCTGCTCAAAGAGGATCGGTTCACCGCCCTCGGTGATCATCGCGTAGCGCAGGCCCGGCTTGAGTCGGTTCCACCCGGGTGTCAGCGTGGAGGTGACGTAGCGCACGTTCTCGTCGTACATGAAGAGCATGGCACCGAGCCCGTGCCGGCTCATGGCTTCGCGGGTTCGGGCAACGCGGTATTCGCGCATCCGCTGCCAGTTGATGCGCTCCTGCCAGTCCATGCCAACCATGCCGAAAGACATGCGGGTTGTCCCTTCGCGTGAGGTGAGTGCCACTGGTATGGGGGTTTCGCGACGGCGAGACCCGTGGCGCGGGCGACGCTACATCATGCAAGATTCAAAGGTCAAGGGTGGCCCTCGCAACCCCGTCAGCCGAACCGGGGCCACCGCGAACAGCCGCAACGGCGCTCGCTCGATCGCAGACAATACCCCCCCGCGAACCATCGCAGCCCGGCCCTGACGGGCCGAAGGAGAGTCGATGAACACCCTCGGTGGCCTGCAGATCCGCAGCCTGCGGACTGCCAAGGAACGGCTCACCGCGCACGAGATCGTCCGCGACACACTCCGACACGCCATCCTGAGTGGCGAGTTGCCCGGCGGCACGCGGCTGGTGCAGGCCGAGCTGGCCGCACAGCTCAACGTCAGCACAACGCCTGTTCGCGAAGCTCTCCGCGACCTGGCCTCGGACCAGCTGATTCGCTTCCATCCTCACCGGGGCGCTGTCGTCCATGAGCTCGACATGGAGGAGCTCAGCGAGATCTACGAGATCCGCAAGGCTTTGGAACCCCTGGCCATCCGACTTGCTGCATCACGCATCACCAAGAAGCAGTTGAAGGAGGCCTCCGACCTGCTGGCGCGCATGGACAAGGAGACCGACCCGGGTGCGTGGGTGGAGTACAACTGGAAGTTCCACGCCCTGCTCGAGAGCGCCGCCCAATCGCCGCGGCTTGCAGCGTTCGTCAAGAGCGTGCAGGACTCGGCTGCGCTGTACGTTGCTCACGCGATCCATCTGGAGCCCGGCCGCATGCAGAAGGGCAACGCCGACCATCGCGGCATCTTCGCAGCGCTTCGTGGGGGCGACGCTGATGGCGCCGCCGAGCTTCTCCGGCGGCATCTCGACACCACCTTGCAGGCCATCCTCACGGCCACACCCGCCGGCTTCGCGGCGGCCTCGAGCCGACCAGAGGTGGTCACCGGCCCCAGCAACGGCGCCGCCGCCGGTCGCTGACATCGCGCTGCCGCTACAGGTTGGTGCGGTCCGTCGTCAGCTGCTCGAGCACGGCGAACACGCACGCTGGGTCCTGGGTTGCCCGCCCCTGTGCCATGGCCGCCTCGTAAAACTGTGCGCTGATCGTGAACAGGGGGGTGGGACTGTGCACCTCGTGGGCGAAGCGGCCGATGATCTCGATGTCCTTCTGGAACAATTCCACGCGCATGGTCGCGTTGTCGTACGTCCCCTCTGCCATGAGAGGCCCGCGCACCTGAAACATGCGCGACGAGCCGGCACCGTCGCCGACTGCCTCCAGCATCAGGCCCTCATCGAGGCCGGCGCGCCTGGCGAGCAGGAGGGCTTCAGCGGTGGACATGTTGTGAATGACGACCAGGAGGTTGGCGACGTACTTGAGCTTCGACCCGTTGCCGAACTCTCCGGCGTAGAAATGGCGTCTGGCGAGCCCCTCGAGCACCGGCGTGACGCGCGCTGCCGCCGACTCATCGCCGCTGACGAAAACCGTCACGTCCTTCAGCCGGGCCTGAGCACCGGTGCCGCTCAGCGGACAGTCGAGGACCCGTATGCCGGCCGGCGCCAGTGTGTCGCGCGCCCAGAACTTCGCGTCGAGCGGCAGGGTGCTCGTCTCCAGCACGACGAGATCCTTCCGACCGATCGAGAACAGCCCCCCGTCGCCGGAGACAACCGCTTCCAAGGCGGCCACGCTGGGAAGCGAGACCACAACCGCGTCCACGCTCTCGGCCACGGCCGACGGAGAGTCCGCCACCTCGCCACCGGCGTCGGTGTGGGCCCTCATCCGCGCGGCCGCGACGTCGTACCCCACCACGGTGAAGCCGGCTTTCAGCAGGTTGACGCTCATCGCGGACCCCATCACGCCGAGGCCGACCACTCCGACCCTCGCGGTCACGGGACCATCCTCTTTCGCTGAACTCACGGCTACGACGACGACACCACAGAGTCGGCGATCTTCTTGAGGTCGCCGTCGTCGAGGAGCGCCTTGCGTTCCAGGGAACGCGCCTTGACCTGCTGCAGGATTTCGAGACCCTCCTCTGGTGTGGCGGTGACCCCGATGCGCTCCAGCCCTTCGACGATGTTGTCGATGCCGCTGCCCTTGCCGAGGACGATGCGCGGCCCCACCTGGCCAACCAGCTCGGGCAGGTACGGCAGAGACTCGGTGCGATCGACGTCACGCACATTGCGCGCCCAGGTGGCAATGATGCCCGACTCGATCTCGAACAGCCGGCTCCCGGTGACGGGACGGTTGGACGGTTGCTGCACGCCCGACAGCTCACCAACCAGGCGGGCCAGCGGTGTCAGCGATTCCGTGCGGATGCCCAGATCCTGGTTGTAGAGCGTCAGGAGCGTCATGACGGTCTCCTCGAGAGGGGTGTTGCCGGCGCGCTCTCCGAGCCCACTGACCGTCACCTGGACGCATGACGCCCCCGCCGCGGCTGCCATGACCGTGTTGGCGACGCCCATGCCGTAGTCCATGTGGAAGTGCGTCTCCAGCGGCACGTTCAGCCGCTCGCGGCTCACCCTGACGAAGCGTTCGACCGCGTGGGGGGTGAGCACCCCGAAGGTGTCGACCAGTCCCAGCGAATCGATGTGACCGTCCCGAGCCACCGTCTCCACAAGGCTGAGGTAGTCCTCGACCGACGCACGCGTGGCATCGATCGGGAAGAACGACACCAACAGGCCGTTGTCGTGGGCGAACTTGGTCGCGCCGATGGACAGCTCGATGGCGCGCTCAACGCTCCATCGGTAGCCAAGCTCGATCAGGTGACGGCTCGAGGGGATCTCCATGACGACGCCGGCAACTCCGCAGTCCACGGCGACCTGCACGTCCGGGATCATGCAGCGCGAGAACGCGTAGATGGTCGAGGGGAGGTCGGCGGCGACGATGCGCTGCACCGCCTCGGCGTCCGCGGCTGACACGGCGGGCAGACCTGCCTCGATGCGGTGCACCCCCGCTTCGGCGAGGGCCTCCGCGATTCTCACCTTGTCGTCAGCGGTGAACTCAACGCCGGCCTGCTGCTCACCGTCGCGCAGCGTCACGTCGTGGACGGTGATCCTTTCCGGGAAAGCGAAGGAGGCCGCAACCTCGGGGTCGTGGTTCCAGGGACTGGTGAACCATTGATCCGTATGCCAGGGCTCGTTGGGGTTGACGGGCGGCATGGCTGACCTCCTTGACGGCATCCGGTGTTGTTGTCGGGGAACGGGGATCCGGCGCGGGCTGCGATCGTCCGCACCACACCGATGGCACTGCGCCATCCGCTGTCCGGCGCCAAGACCGTCCGGACCCAGGAAGAATGCAGGATACATCCTGCACGCTCCCTCAGTCAGGCGCTGGAATCCATCCGGCAGCCACGACACTTTCTTGGCTTCGCTCAGATTCGCGGGGCGGTCTCAGGCGTCACACTGGACCGCTCACCAAACACTGAGGAGGTCGCGTCGTGGACCGCGACGGATACGGGCAGCGCCCCAACCAGCCGGAGGTGGAACGCCTCCTGGAGGACTGCCGCACACTCGGACCAGCCGGGATCGAGCGAATTGCGGCGGGCTGGGGTCAGCGCGCGCCGGATCTCTACGCGGCGGCCGAGCGGGAGGCGCTCCACGTTGTTGAGACCATGCGCCGCGGCGGAGCGTGGGACGATCTACGCAACCGCTTGCTCGGGCTCACCGAGCGGGGAGCCCCGCTTGTCGCGTGGCGTGCCGAGCACGGCGATGTCGGGCACAAGGCTGAGGATGCGCTGCTCGGCGCGGCGCTTGCGCTCCTGGCTCGGCCTGAGCTCGATTCCCACCACGGCAATACCCTCGTCAGGCCGATGGCCACCGCGCTGCCGTGGCTCCTCTCTCCCGCCACCTGAACCGAGCGGACGTGCGTAGGTGACCGATCGCCAGCAGACGTCCGCACCTCGGCCGAGGACGACACGCGACTGAGACGGCATACAGTGCCGGAGTGACCGAGACCGTTTGGCCGCCGCTTCCCTATGAGGACTGGCGCGAAACGCGCGACACCCTGCACATGTACACGCAGGTGGTGGGCAAGTTGCGTCTGGCACTCAGTCCCTTCGAGCCAGAGTGGGCGAACGTTCCCCTGTACGTGACGGCGCGAGGGTTGACCACGTCGCCCCTTCCTGTTGGGCTTCGGACATTCGACGCCGAGCTCGACCTCATCGATCACGTCCTGGTGCTGCGCACCAGCGACGGCCGCGTCGAGCGCCGCCCGCTTGGCGGTCCCGTGGCGGATTTTTACCGTGAGGTGATGAGCGCGTTGGTGCGGATGCACGTGGGCGCATCGATCTCCCCGCTCCCGTCGGAGGTTGCCAATCCCATTCCGTTCCCCGACGACCACAGCCACGCCACCTACGAACCGTCGCACGTGGCTCGTTTCTTCCACGTCCTGTCCATGGTCGACGTTGTCTTCAAACAGCACCGGGCGGCTTTCCGCGGTCGAACGACGCCCGTGCAGTTCTTCTGGGGAACCTTTGACCTGGCGCTCGTCCGCTACTCGGGCCGGCCGGTGATGCCGCCGCCCGGAGCCGGCGTCATCAGTCGCTTTGGCGGAGACGCCGAGGAGATCTGCGCCGGATGGTGGCCCGGCGACGAGCGCGTTCCGTTCCCAGCTTTCTACGCCTACGCTTTTCCGAAGGTTGTGGACATCGAGCAGACGACGATCGCGCCCGGTGGAGCGGCATGGAGCGCCGACGCGGGCGAGTTCATCTTGCCGTACGACACCGCTCGCGCCAACAGCGACCCTCGGCAGGCAATTCTTGACTTTCTGCGCACCACCTACGCGGGTGCGGCGGCGCTCATGGGCTGGGATGGCGATCTCACGCAGGTCGCTGTCCCGACACATGAGCGACGGAGCCGACGGTCAGGATTGAACTGACGACCTACCGCTTACGAGGCGGTTGCTCTACCACTGAGCTACGTCGGCGCGCGGTGCCTCGACCCGGAGCGTGCCGAGCGCTCCTATGGTACCCGGGGCTCCACGAAAGGTCGGCGCCGGGTCCAGCCTCGACGAGGCCGGCGAAACCGCGGTCGGACATGTCCGGACTGCAGTGGGCCGAGCCTCCGTTACGCTTGCCTGTGCCATGACCGAGACGACGTCGCCACCCCGCCGACCCGCGCCACCGACGCTGGACGTCTATGACGCGGCCGCGGTGGAGGCGAAATGGCGGCGCATTTGGGAGGAGCGGGGCGACTACCGCACCGATCTGACCTCGTCCGAGCGACCCTTCTACAACCTCTCCATGTTTCCGTACCCGTCAGCGGAGGGTTTGCACGTCGGCCACATGGTGCCGTACAGCGGGGTCGACATCTACGGACGGTGGCGGCGCCTGCATGGCGACAATGTGTTCGAGCCCATGGGCTTCGACGCCTTCGGGATCCACAGCGAGAATTACGCGCTGAAGATCGGCGAGCACCCTGCCGTGGTGATGCGTCGCGCGGTGGCCAACTTCCGCGAGAACCAGCTCAAGAGGATCGGCGCCATGTTCGACTGGGAGCACCAGGTGAACACCGCCGACCCGGCCTACTACCGCTGGACACAGTGGCTGTTTCTCCGGCTGTTCGAGGCCGGCCTCGCCGAGTGGCGCGACGGCGCGGTGCAATGGTGTCCCTCGTGCCTCACCGTGCTCGCCAACGAGCAGGTGGAGCAGGGGCGGTGTGAGCGCTGCGAGTCAGTCGTCGAGACGCGCTGGCTGCGCCAGTGGTGGTTGAGGATCACCAAGTACGCGCAGGAGCTCCTCGAAGCACTGGACACGCTCGACTGGTCGGAGTCCACCAAGCTGATGCAGCGCAACTGGATCGGCCGGCGTGAGGGGGCGCGCATCGTCTTCGACCTCGAGGGATGTGAGCGCAAGGATGTCGCCGTCTTCACCACGCGGCCGGACACGCTCTGCGGCGCCACCTTCCTGGTCATTGCCGCCGACCACCCGCAGCTGGAGGAGTTCGTGCCGGCCGAACGTCGCGGCGAACTGAACGCCTGGCGCAACCGGCTGCCCGGCCCACAGGCGGAGCCGGATCCTGCGGTGGGCATCGACCTGGGGTCATGGGCCGTCCACCCGCTCAGCGGACAGCGCCTGCCCGTCTGGGCAGCGCCGTACGTCCTCTTCGACTACGGAACCGGCGCGATCATGGCCGTGCCCGCGCACGACGACCGCGACCGCGCATTTGCCACAGCGCACGGCCTGCCCGTCGTCGAGGTGATCGCCGGCGGCGACGGCTCGGACCGCGCATACACAGGCCAGGGCGTGATGGTCAACAGCGGTGAGTTCGACGGGTTGCAGTCCGAGGAGGGACGCAAGCAGGTCGTCGAGCGGCTGCAGAACACGCAGCGCGGCGAGGCCACGGTCACGTACCGGCTGCGTGACTGGCTGATCTCGCGACAGCGCTACTGGGGACCGCCGATCCCCATCATCCATTGCGCCAAGGACGGCCAGGTTCCCGTGCCCGACGACCAGCTGCCGGTGCTGCTCCCCGAAGTTGACGACTTCCGGCCCACCGGCACCGGCGTGTCGCCGCTGGCGACGGTCGAGGAGTGGGTGAACGTCACCTGTCCTCGGTGCGGTGGTCCGGCCCGTCGCGAGACAGACGTCAGCGACACCTTCCTCGATTCGTCCTGGTACTACCTGCGATACCCGTCAACCGACGTGGACGGGGTGGCCTTCGACCGCGAACGGACCCAGCGCTGGCTGCCGGTGAACCAGTACATCGGCGGCAATGAGCACGCGGTGCGACACCTTCTGTACGCGCGCTTCGTGATGCGCGCGCTCCACGAGATGGGCCTCGTCGACGAGGCGGAGCCGTTCACGCGCTTTCGCGCTCACGGAATGATCGTCAAGGACGGCTTCAAGATGTCCAAGAGCCGCGGCAACGTGATCAATCCGGACGAGTACATCGATAACTATGGCGCGGACACCTTCCGGCTCTACCTGATGTTTCTCGGTCCCTACACCGCCGGCGGCGACTTTCGCGACGAAGGGATCACCGGGATCACCCGCTTCCTGCATCGTGTCTGGCGCGCCACCCAAACCGCGACCGCTGCCGACGACGACGAGGTGCGAGAGCGCCGCCGGCATCGTCTGATCGGCGGCGTTGACGAGGATATCGCCGGTCTGCACTTCAACACGGCCATCGCGCAGCTCATGGAATTTGCGCGCGACCTCGACCGGGAGGCGGCCAAAGGCCGCGGCCGGCGCGTCGACGCGGAGACACTGCTGCTCTGCCTGGCCCCATTTGCTCCCCACATCACCGAGGAGCTGTGGCAGCGCACCGGTCACGAAGAGTCGGTGCATGCTCGCGGCGGCTGGCCCGAGCACGACCCTGCGCTGGCGGCGAGGCTCGAGGTGGAGGTGGCCGTGCAGGTCAATGGGAAGTTGCGCGGCACGCTCACCGTCCCCGCCGGGACCGCCCAGGACGAGCTCCGTCAGCGGGCGCTGGAGTTGCCGCGCATAGCGGAGCTCCTCGACGGCGCCGAGCCTCGCAAGGTGGTCGTCGTCGTCGACAGGGTCGTCAACCTCGTCGTCTGAGCGCGCGCTGTCGCTCGTTCCGTCGCCACGGTGCGAAGCGGTCGCTCCAACGCATTTCCCTCTGCTCCCTCCTCTACCGACATAATCCCCCCTTCTCATGAGCAACCACGCCTCGCACCTGCCGGTTCCCTCGTGCCGTTGACCGTCGGCATCGTGGACGAGGCACGCAACGGCGAGCGCCGAGTGGCAGCCAGCCCTGCGAGCACGCGTGCTCTGGTTGCCGCTGAGCATTCCGTCGTGCTGCAGAGCAATGCGGGGACAGCCGCCGGCTGGCCGGATGACGCGTACACGGACGCCGGGGCGGTGATCGTCAAATCGGGCGCCGAGGTGCTGGAGAAGGCATCGATGCTCCTGTGCGTCCGTGGCAGCGGCCCCGGCGCCGCCACCTGGGCCGGCGTCGGCAGTTCACACACACTGGCGGGGCTGTTCGACCCGCTCGGCGAGCCGGCGGCGATCAAGGAGCTCGCCGATCGGGGCGCGACGATCTTCGCGATCGACCTGTTGCCGCGCATCACCCGAGCCCAACCGATGGACGTGCTCTCCTCGCAGGCCACCGTCGCCGGGTACAAGGCCGTCATCGTGGCCGCCTCCCTGGCGCCACGACTGTTCCCCATGCTCACCTACGCCGCCGGCACCATCCCGCCCGCCAAGGTCCTTGTGCTCGGCGCCGGGGTCGCGGGCCTGCAGGCGATAGCCACGGCACGGCGGCTCGGCGCCAATGTGAGCGCGTACGACGTCCGAGCCGCGGTGCGCGAGCAGATCGAAAGCCTGGGGGCGCGTTTCGTGGACCTGGCCGATGTCGCCGCCGGTGGTGAGGACGCGTCCGGATATGCCACCGGCGCCGACGAGGCGGAGTTGGCGCGCCAGCGCGCGGCGCTCGCCGCCGAGATCGCCGCCAGCGATGTGGTCGTGACCACCGCGCTTGTCCCCGGCCAGCGATCCCCCATCCTGGTCACGGCGGCGGCGATCGAGGCGATGAAGCCGGGCTCGGTGATCATCGACCTCGCTGCGGAGCGGGGCGGCAACTGTGAGGGCACCGTCGCCGGCCGGTCCGTGGAGATTGGCGGCGTGGTCCTCGTCGGCGCCGACAACCTGCCCGCCACGGTGCCGCAGGACGCCAGCCAGATGCTCGGCCGAAACCTCGCCAACTTCGTGCTGCACATCGCCAAGGCCGGCGCTATCGACCTCGACAGCGATGACCCCATCGTCCAGGGCACGCTCGTGGCGCGCGGGGGAAGGGTCGTGCACGAGCGCGTCGCTGTGCTGACCGGCGCGCCGGCGAAAGAAGAGGCCAGCGGGTCGACATCGTGAATATCGAGACCGGCCTGTACGTCTTCCTGCTGACGTCATTCCTTGGGTTCGAACTGATTCGACGCGTTCCCCAGTTGCTGCACACGCCGCTGATGTCGCTGACCAACGCCATCAGTGGCATCGCCCTGGTCGGCTCCATCGTCATCGTCGGGAGCTCGCAGTCGGTGACAACCACGGTGCTCGGGACCATCGCCATCGCCGCCTCCTCGTCCAACGTGATCGGCGGTTTCCTACTGACGGACCGGATGCTCCGCATGTTCCGAAAGCGTCGCTGATGCGCGAAAACGCCGTCCAGTACATCTACATCGCGGCGGGACTTTCGTTCATCTTTGCGATCAAGTGGATGACCGCGCCGACCACCGCACGCCGGGGCGTCATCGCCGGCGAGATCGGCATGGTGCTTGCGGTGTTGGGAACCTTCGCACGGCCGGAGGTGACCCAATTCACCTGGATCGTCGTCGGCCTCATGATCGGCGCTGCCATCGGCGTGCCTCTGGCTGCGTTCGTGCCGATGACCGCGATGCCCCAGAGGACCGCCCTCTCGCACGCGTTCGGAGCCGCCGCCGCGACTCTGGTAGGTGTCGCCGAATACATCCTGCGCCAGCCGCATCTCGACCGGTTCACCATGGTGGTTCTCGGCATTGAGGTGCTCCTCGGGGGTCTGACGGTCACCGGAAGCCTGATGGCCTTTGCCAAGTTGCAGGAGCTGATCCACGGCCGACCGGTCGTCCACCGAGGACAGAACCTCCTCAACCTGTCGATCCTTGCCGTCGCTCTTGCCGGCATCATTTGGCTGGCGATCGATCCGAGCATGGCCATCGTGTTCGCGGTGGTCGTCGTGGCGGCGCTCATCTTTGGGGTGCTCCTGATCATCCCCATCGGCGGTGCCGACATGCCCACCGTCATCGCCCTGCTCAACTCCTACGCAGGACTCTCAGCGGTGGCCATGGGTTTCGCATTGGACAACAAGGTGCTCGAGATCGCCGGAGCACTCGACGGCTCCTCCGGTTTCATCCTCGCGGTGGTGATGTGCCGGGCCATGAACCGCAACTTCCGCAACATCCTCTTCGGAGCCTTCGGGCAGGTGACCATGTCGCCGCACGATGCTGAGGCGGACGATCGCCCGGTGCGCAGCGGCAACAGCGTGGACGGGGCCGCCATCCTCGACGGCGCACGGCTGGTGGTCATCATCCCCGGCTACGGCATGGCGGTGGCGCAAGCGCAGCACAAGGTTCGCGAACTGTCCGACGCGCTGGAGCGCAACGGAACACAGGTGCGCTTTGCCATTCACCCTGTCGCGGGGCGAATGCCCGGTCACATGAACGTGCTGCTGGCCGAAGCCGATGTGCCGTACGACCACATGGTGGAGCTCGACGAGGCCAACGAGCTGTTGTCGCGCGCGGACGTGGCCATCGTGATCGGCGCCAACGACGTGACCAACCCGGCCGCCAAGAACGAGCCGGGCAGCCCCGTGTACGGCATGCCCATCCTCGACGTCGAGCGTGCGGGCAGTGTGCTCGTGATCAAGAGGACGATGGCGCCCGGCTTCGCGGGCATCGGCAACGAGCTGTACCACCTGGCCAACACCACCATGCTGTTCGGAGACGCCAAGCAGGTGGTGGGATCGCTGGTCAGTGACCTCGAGGCGGCAAAGTAGCGCTCGGGGAGAGTGAGCCCGCATCCGCCGCCTGCCGTGGGAGTGCTGCCACCCACCTCCGCGAGGGCGGCCGCACCAGCGACAGCTCGTCGGGACGTCGATATCGTGCGCGCATGAGGGATCGCGGGGAGCGGCGAGTGGTTCGCCTTGCCTGGGGGATTGGGCTGTGCTCTCCGGACGTTGTCGACGTGTGCCGGGCGGTCGCGGCGGGGTCATCCGTCGAGGAGCATCGGAGTGTGCGGGATGCCGTCTTCGATGAAGTCCGGACCGCAGCGTTCAAAGCCAAGTCCGGCGTACCAGGGAGCCAGCCGCGCCTGGGCGGAGATGCGCACAGGTCGCGCGGCCCGGCTCAGTGCATGGCGCATGAGCAGGCCGCCGAGACCACGGCCGCGGTGTGTCGGGGCCGTCACCACACGCCCGATCCAGGTTGCCTGCTCGTCCCCGGGGTACATGCGCAGGTACGAGACCACGCCGCCATCCTCCTCGACCCACAGATGCTCGGTGGAGGGGAGGATGTCCCGCCCGTCCAACTCATGGTACGAACAGCTCTGCTCGACGATGAACGTGTCCACGCGCAGGCGCACCATGTCGTGGAAGGTGCGCGCGCTCAGCTTCTCGAAGGTGGCCGCGTGAAGTGCTGGGGCGCTCACGGCAGCCAGCCTAGGGGGTCCGGCCGCGGGAGCACGTTCGAGGGCACCCTCCCGCTGGCGCAGCAGCGAGCTCAGAGCCGCCGCAGGACCACGAGCGATCGGGCGGTCACCCGCACCGCCTCGGAGGACCTCACCATCCGGGGAGGCCCGTCGGCGGCGGTGTCGGCGGTGTCGAGGAGCACCTCCCAGTGATCGCCCCAGCCGCGGGGCAGGTTCCAGGACATGTCCTTGTGGTGAGAGTGGAGGATGACCAGAAGGGTGTCGCCGCGGATCTGGCGGCCGTTGGGAGTGTGGTCGGGGATCTCGTCACCGTTGAGGAGCATGGCCAGCGACCGGCGAGACTGGTCGTCCCACTCCGCCTCGGTCATCTCGACGCCGGCGTCGTCGAGCCACACCACGTCCTTGCGGCGCTGGCCTCTCCCCACCTGACCGGCGAAGAAGCGCTGACGGCGTAACACCGGTTGATTCGCTCGCAACGCGATCAGGCGGCGCGTGAAGTCGAGCAGCGGCTCGTCGACGTTCGACCAGTCGAGCCACGAGGTCTCGTTGTCCTGACAGTAGGCGTTGTTGTTGCCCCCCTGGGTGCGCCCGATCTCGTCGCCGGCGACGAGCATGGGGCAGCCCTCCGACAGGATCAGCGTGGCCAGGAGGTTGCGCTGCTGACGCTGCCGCAGAGCCAGCACGTCGGGATCATCAGTGTCGCCTTCGACTCCGCAATTCCAGGAACGGTTGTCGTCAGCGCCGTCGCGGTTCTCCTCTCCGTTGGCTTCGTTGTGCTTGTCGTTGTACGAGACCAGGTCGCGCAGGGTGAACCCGTCATGAGCGGTGATGAAGTTGATGCTGCTGAAGGGAGAGCGCCCGTCCCCCTGATAGAGATCGCTGCTCCCTGTGAGCCGGTAGGCGAGCTCGCCGACGCCGTCGATCTGGCCGCGCCAGTGGTTGCGCACGCAGTCGCGATACTTGCCGTTCCACTCCGCCCAGCGCACCGGGAAGTTGCCCACCTGATACCCGCCCTCGCCGACGTCCCAGGGTTCGGCGATCAGCTTGACGTGGGCGAGCGTGGGATCCTGGTGGATGATGTCGAAGAAGGCCGAGAGGCGGTCGACGTCGTAGAACTGTCGCGCCAGGGCGGAGGCGAGGTCGAATCGGAAACCATCGATGTGCATCTCCGTGACCCAGTAGCGCAGCGAGTCCATGATCATCTGCAGCGTCGACGGCGAACCCGCGTTGAGACTGTTCCCCGTCCCGGTGACGTCGTAGTAGAAGCGTGGCTTGTCCTCGAACAGCCGGTAGTACGAGCGGTTGTCGACGCCACGGAAGCACAGCGTCGGTCCAAGCTGGTTGCCCTCGGCGGTGTGGTTGTAAACCACGTCGAGAATCACCTCGAGCCCGGCAGCGTGCAGTGCCTTGACCATTGTCTTGAACTCCACGACCTGCTCGCCATGCTCGCCTGCGCTCGAGTAGCGCGCCTCGGGCGCGAAGTACCCGATGCTGTCGTAGCCCCAGTAGTTGCGCAGGCCGCTGTCGACGAGACGCTGCGAGTCGACGAAGTGATGGACTGGCATCAGCTCGACCGATGTGATGCCGAGATTTGTGAAGTGGTCGACGGCCGCGGGATGGGCGAGACCGGCGTAGGTGCCCCGAAGCGCTTCCGGGATGGCAGGGTGGAGCATGGTGAAACCGCGTACGTGGGTCTCGTAGATGAGCGTGTCGCTCCATGCGACGTCGGGGCGCCGCTCGCCGCTCCAGTCGAAGGCGTCATCGACCACGACGCTGTGAGGCATGTGGCCGGCCGAGTCCAGCTCGCTGACCTTGTCGTCGCCGGCGCCCCACACGTAGCCGAACACCTCCGGCCCCCACTGGACCGAGCCGGAGATGGCGCGCGCGTAGGGATCGAGGAGCAGCTTGTTGTGGTTGTGGCGCAGCCCCAGGTCGGCGTCGTAGGCGCCGTGAACGCGATACCCGTAACGGGTTCCCGGGCCGAGGCGCGGGATGAAACCGTGCCAGACCAGATCGGTCCGCTCGAGAAGGTCGTACGCGGCCAGCATGCCACCGGCCTCGTCGAGCAGGATGAGCTCGACCGCCTCCGCCTCGGACGCGAAGAGCGCGAAGTTGGTGCCGTCCTCGCGAACGGTGGCGCCCAGAGGATGGGAGCGGCCAGGCCACGCGGGGATGTTGCCGGTCGTCACGCGCCCCTCTCCAGCAGCGCCACCGGGAACGGGCTGAGCAGGTC
The DNA here is from genome assembly GCA_036732145.1 of Candidatus Dormiibacterota bacterium. Classification (GTDB taxonomy): domain Bacteria; phylum Chloroflexota; class Dormibacteria; order Aeolococcales; family Aeolococcaceae; genus Aeolococcus. Next base: position 23,200 of record DAINCY010000007.1, on the reverse strand, counting down.
GACCAGCGCCGCGCCGCCGCCGTCCACGCGGCTGCCGTCGCAGAGGTTGCGCCAGTCGCCATCGGGCAGCGAGATCATGGTGTCTCCCCACTGGCCCCTCCTCTTGAGAGAGCGGCGTTGTGCGATCGCGATCACCGCTGCGGGGGTACCCCGGATGAAGGCGACGACATCATCGGCAAACTCACCGTGCGCATGCATCGGCACATAGGTCCCGATCTCGCCGAAGGCCTCCGGATGGCGCGCTCGCAAGGCCAGGGAATCGCGGATGAGGAGCAGCTTGGGAGCACCGCTGTCGCGGTCGAAGGCCCAGGCTGAGGCTGCGGTCTGCAGGGCACCGGCGGCCAGCAGCCTGCCGCGAAGAGCGTAGTCGACGGGGCGGCGGTTGTCGGGGTCGACGAGGCTGAGATCCCAGAGTTCGCAGCCCTGGTAGATGTCGGGGACCCCGGGCGAGGTCAGTTTGAGCAGGGCTGTGCTCAGGGAGTTGACCCGGCCGCAGTCCACCAGCGTTTCCACGAAGCCGTCGAGGTCGGCGGAGAAGCGCGGATCCGCGAGAACTGCGGTGACGAAGTCACCGAGGATTGCATCGTAGGCCTCGTCGGGTTCCAGCCAGCTGGTGTGGCGCTTGGCTTCGTGGGCGGCCTTGCTCATGTACGCGACAGCGCGCTCCGCGCTGAGCGGCCACGCGCCCACCAGCGTCTGGTACAGCAGATACTCCATGCAGGCGTCGGGCAGCCCGTCGCGCCGGTGTACGTCGTTCATGCCACGCCAGCGGCGCACCGCCGTGGCCCACTCGCCAGGAATCTCGCTGAGCAGGTCGATGCGGCAGCGCACATCCTCGCTGCGCTTGGTGTCGTGTGTGGACGTGGCCAGAAGCGCCAGCGGACGCTCTGCCTGAGTGCGGGCGTTGAACTCGTGGAAGGCGGCGACATCCACGCCGAAGTGCGCCGGCGAATCGCCGACCTCGTTGAGCGAGACCAGCACGAGATGGCGGTAGCAGGCCGTGTCCTCGACCCCCTTGGCTGTGGTCGCAGCACAGAGCTGTTGCAGGCGAAGCACGAGGTCGCTCTCCGCCAGGTGAGTGTCCTCGTCCGCCGTGGCCACGTCCTCCGCCTCACCAAGGACGAAGAGGTCGGCGATGAAGTCGAGCAACCGTTTGTCGATGTCCGGGGCGTTGGCGTGTGCCACCGCGACCGCGGCGCGGACGATGTCGACGTCCACCTCCGACGGCGGAGGGTCCCGAGGGTCGACGTAGGTGCGGTACACAGGGACGGCGGCGACCAGTTCGATGACGGCGTCACGCATTTCCGTCTGCGTGTGGTCCCGCTGTGCCGGGTAGGCGTCACAGATGTTGGCGAGCAGCCCGGTCAACCGCTCGACGTCACTGACCAGCATGCTGCGCAGGATCTGGCGCTTGCCCTCGAGCGCGAACACGGCGAAATCGGAAGACTGGCCGGTCACCTCTTCGTGGAGCGCGACCAGGTCATCGCGGCCGGACGGATCGACGAACAGGCCGTTGACGGCGGCGAGGAAGTCGTAGCCACTGGTGCCGTCGACAGCCCATGGCGGCGGTTGCTCACCGCGCTCGAGGATCTTCTCGGCGACCAGCCAGGTGGTGGGGCCGGTGGCGTCGCGGAGCCGCTGCGCGTACTGCAGCGGTCGCCTCAACCCGTCGATGTGGTCGACACGCAGTCCTTCGACATCGCCGCGCCGGACCAGCTCTGCGATCAACGTCGTGGTCTCGGCGAAGACGGCAGGATCCTCGATGCGCAACGCCACCAGCGTGTTGATGTCGAAGAATCGCCGGTAGTTGACCTCCTCGACGGCGGTTTGCCAGCGCGCCAGGCGATGGTGCTGCTCGTTGAGGATATGGTCGAGAGCGGCCACGTCGGTGTTGATCTCGCCGAGCACGGCGTCCACCGAAGGACCGGCGGCGCCGACGTCGAGGAGGGCGGCAAGCTGCCCGGCGAGGGAGTCGCGCGCGGCCATGCGCTGTCGCCTGGTCTCATCGTCGGCACCCAGCGGCAGGCGCGCCACGGCGGCGACGACACCGCCCAGCAGCGGATCCTGCGTGGCAGCGAGCAGTTCGGCAACGGTCTCGACCGAGAGCGGGTAGCGATTGCCGACGTAGGCGATCAGAAGGGCCCCGTCCTCGCGCACCAGGCGGATCAAGCCGTCCTCCAGGACGCGCCCCACCTGGTCGCCGAGAACGGGAAGGAGGATGCGATGGCGAAGCCTCCGCTCGTCCGCCTCCCAGTCGATGTCGAAGAACGCCGCGTACGGCGACCCCGGCCCGTCGGCGAGGACGTCCCACCACCAGCGGTTGCGCCGGTCGGCAATCGACATGTGGTTGGGCACGATGTCAGCGAGCTGGCTGAGCCCGTGGCTGCGGAGCACGTCGCACATGGCGCGGTATCCGGCCGCACCGCCGAGGTCATCGCTGAGGCGAGCGGGATCGACCACGTCGTATCCATGCGTGCTGCCGGCTGCCGCCTGTGTGTACGGCGAGCAGTAGACGTGGCTGATCCCGAGATCCGCCAGGTAAGCCGCGTGCGCGGCGACCGCCGCGAAACCGAACTCCGCGCGCAGTTGCAGGCGGTAGGTTGCGCGACGCTGCGGCAATGCGGCGCTCTGGTCGCGGTTCATCGCGTCACAATCACTTCAGCACCTACAGACGTTGAATTGTCGGGATTATGAGGGGGCCGCCGCTGTGAACCGTTGCGCCGTGTGGGCGCCCCATGCGACGCGTGTGGAGGTGGAGATGCGCGGTATGCGTGTGCCGCTCCGCGCAACGACTGGCGATTGGTTCGAACTCCAGCCGGGCGCGCTGGAGCCGGGCGACGACTACGCGTTCGTGCTCGACGGCGGCGCGCCCCGGCCCGATCCGCGGTCACCGTGGCAGCCCCATGGCGTGGGCGGCGCATCGCGCGCGGTTGACCACGATGCCTTCGCGTGGACGGACGCAGCCTGGCGAGGGCGGCAGCTGAGCGACTGTGTCGTCTACGAGCTGCACACCGGAACTTTCAGCGCGGCCGGTACCTTCGATGGAGCCATCGAGCACATCGAACAGCTCGTCAAGCTCGGCGTCGGGATCATCGAACTGCTGCCCGTGGCAGCCTTTCCCGGCGAGAGGGGGTGGGGGTATGACGGTGTTGATCTCTATGCGGTGCACGATGCCTATGGTGGTCCCGACGCGCTGAAGCGGTTCGTCGACGCATGTCATGGGGCAGGTCTCGCCGTGGTCGTGGACGTTGTCTACAACCACCTCGGCCCCGACGGCAACCATCTGGCGGACTTCGGCCCCTACTTCACTGATCGCCATCGCACGCCGTGGGGCGACGCCATCAACTACGACGGCGCCGGCAGCGACGAGGTGCGCGGCTTCTTCGTCGACAACGCGTTGATGTGGTTGCGCGACTACCACTGCGATGGCCTTCGGCTCGACGCCGTGCACGCCATGGTGGACACCTCAGCGGTCCACCTGCTGGAGGAGATCGCCACCGCCGTGCACGCTCTCTCCGGCAGACTGGGGCGACCGCTCTGGGTGATCGCCGAGAGTGACCTCAACGACCCGCGTGTGGTCAACGACGTCGAGCGCGGCGGCCACGGCTGCGACGCACAGTGGAGCGACGACTTCCACCATGCCCTGCATGCAACCCTCACCGGCGAGAAGGGGGGTTACTACTCCGACTTCGGGCGCGTCAAGGACGTGGCCCTCGCTCTGCGCTGCGTGTTCGTCAATCCGGGCGGCTATTCGCCCTTCCGCAGACGACGCCATGGACGCGCTGTCGGTGCGCTGGCGTCGACGCGTTTTCTCGGCTACATGCAGAACCACGACCAGGTGGGCAATCGCTCCCAGGGCGAGAGGAGCGCGGCGCTGATGACCACCGGTCGACTGCAGATCGCCGCTGCGCTGGTGCTTCTCGGGCCCTTCGTGCCGATGCTCTTCGCCGGTGAGGAGTGGGCGGCGTCGACCCCATTCCAGTACTTCACCGACCATCAGGATCGCGAACTCGGGCGGCTCGTCTCGGAGGGACGGCGCCGCGAGTTCGCGTCGTTCGGGTGGGATCCGGCCACCGTTCCCGACCCTCAGGACCGCGACACCTTCGAGCACTCCAGGCTGCAGTGGCCCGAGCGCGAGCGCGAGCCGCACGCCACCGTCCTGCGCTGGCACACGGAGCTCATCGCCCTGCGGGCGAGCCTGCCGGCGTTGCGCGACGGCGACCGCCGGGCCGTCGCCGTCGAGTACGACGAAACAGATCGCTGGCTGGTGATGCGCCGCTCGGGCGTCTCCGTCGCCTGCAACTGGGGCGGCACCACGGTTGATCTGCCGATGGCGGTGGCGACAGTGGTGCTGAGCAACGTCGATGTCGTCCAGTCCGCGACCGGAGTGCTCGTGCCGCCGGACGGGGTGGTGGTGGCTCGAGCCTAGCCGGCATGCGCGGCGGCGACCCGGCGGGCGGCGCGCTGCACACCGGTCACCTGCAGCTCGGTGAGGCAATCGCACTCGACCACGATGGTGTCGTCGGAGATGCAGGCGCGGCAGATGACGGCATCGCAGCGGACGCAGCCGTAGTGGGTGTCAGTGATGGACATGGCGCAGACCGAGCAGGACCGGTTGCCGAGATCCCACACATCGTCGACCACCGTCAGGTTCGATTGCGACCCGTCAGGGAGGTGAACGCCGTCGGGCCGGAGGTGCAGCAGAGCGGGTGGATCGCATGCGCAGGTTCCCATGCGAACAAGTGTACGGCACCGGTCGGCGGTGTCAGCGAGCGTGTGCCATCTCCGACCCATTGCGTGGCCGGGGGCGGCGATGTGACGACTAGGCCAGGCTTCCGTTGAGCTCGGAGGCTCCCGCCTGGCGGAGCAGGGCACGTGTGGCCGTGACCCGGCAGGCGAGCATCTCCAGGATCTCGTCAAGGCGGTCACGCAACTCCGAGTTGAGCGCTATGGGATGGTTGTCGATGTCGCGGAGAAGGGCGGAAAGACGGACCGCCTTCTGATCGATATGCGCGACCATCTCCTGCGGACTCTCGACTGTCGCGGTGCTTTGACTCGGCTCCATCCAGATACCTCCGTGGGTTGCCGGTGCGGACCTTCCGCCCCGGCGGTTGTCCCGCCGTTACCTCAAGCCTAGGCCCCCTGGGCTCCGGTATCAAGACCTTGCGGTGTTCCGCGATCGGCCGCCGCCACCTGCGGCGCTGCTGCCGCCCTGTAGACTGGGCGGGCCACCGGCGGAAGGCAGCCTGCGCGGATGGCGGAACCGGTAGACGCGCGGGACTTAGGATCCCGTGGGGCAACCCATCCGAGTTCGAGTCTCGGTCCGCGCACCATCAAGCTCTCAATTAGGACCCTCCCGTGAGTACGGCCATCACCCCTTCAGACATCTCCGTTGCCGTGGAGCGACAGCCCGACTCGCGCGTCCAGCTGCGCGTCGAGGCGCCCGCGTCCGAGCTGGAAACCGCCGTCAACGCCGCTCTGCGCCGGCTGGCAGCGAGAGTCCGCTTGCCAGGCTTCCGTCCCGGCAAGGCACCGGCGGCGATGGTGGAGCGGGCGCTGGGCTGGGACGCGGTGCGCCAGGAGGCGGTCGATGCCTTCGTCCCCGAGCTGTACACGCGCGCGCTCGAGCAGGCGGGCGTGCAACCGGTGGACGACCCGCAGCTTGACCTGGAACCGGTGGAACGCGGTCAGCCGCTGATCTTCACTGCCACGGTGACAGTGCGTCCCGATGTCGAGCTGGGCGACTACAGCTCACTGCGCGTCGACGTCCCTGCCACCGAGGTGACCGACGACCAGGTCGATGAGATGATCGAGGAGCTCCGGCGCCGCAACAGCGAGCTGCGAGATGTCGAGCGGCCGGCTCAGTCGGGCGACGTGTTGCGCTGCACTCTGGTGATGCGCCGCGATGGAGAGGTGCTCAGCGGCGAGGATGAGGAGGATCGTGACCTCGACATCGATCGCGAGCGGCTGCTTCCTGGGCTCGCCGACGCGCTCATTGGACTCGACGCGGGGGCGCAGCGCTCCTTCCAGCTCACCCTTCCGGAGGACTTCAGCCGCGAGGAGTTGCGCTCAGCCACCGTCGATGTCGACGTCTCGGTGAGCGCGGTGCGCGAGCGAATCCTTCCCCCTCTCGACGATACCCTCGCTGCGCTCGGTGAACACGGCACTCTCGAGGAGTTGCGCGCCGACTATGGCACCCGACTCCGGGAGGTCGGTGCCGAGCGCGATCGCGAGGCTCTGGAGGCCGCCGCCCTCGAGGCCCTGCGGGATCACGTCGTCATCGACCTTCCTGAGTCGATGGTGGAGCGGGAGATCGACCGCCAGATCAGCGACCTCGATTCCCGCTTGCAGTCGATGGGAATGCCGCTGGAGCGCTACCTCGAGTACACCGGCACCACGACCGAGAAGCTCCGGGGCGAGCGCCGCGAGGCGGCGGTTCAGCGAATCCGTCTCGAGCTTGCCCTGGACGAACTCGTCAAGGCCGAAGGACTCGAGGTCGACGAGGCCGCCGTGGTTCGCGAGGAGCAGCGACTCGCGCAGGGCCGCAAGCTCACAGCCCAGCAGCGTCGGCGCCTCCACCAGGGAACCCACCTCGACCTCGCCCGGCGCGCCGCGGGCGAGCGACTCGTCGAGATCGTCGGCGGCCACGACTGAGCGCGGCAGAGAGCTCCCTCAAAACCAGGATTCGCGTGTACGCTGCCACAGCCGTGTGGTGGAGTCCCCTCCTGCGCCCTCGTCCCACTCGCCGGCCCGACGGTGGCTGCACCCTCGTCGAGCCCGACGACGTGCCCCCGGCTGCACTCGACGTGCCGGTGGATGAACCCGCCTCAGCCGCGGATGACCTGCGCGCTGCCGCGCTCCTCGCCGCCCACATCCATGCCGACGGTCCACCGGTGGTTGGCGCGGCCGCGGCGGCGGCTGTGCTGAACAGGCTGACCGGGCCCGGCGATCCCCGCCGGTTTCAAGCCTGGCTGCTCCAGGGTCTCTACCACCGCCTGGCCGGGGCCGAAGCGCGCCGCTCGCACCGCACCGACGCGCTCGCACGATCACATGAGGTGCGCGCACGAAGCGTTCTGCGCCTGGCCGCAACCAGTCCTGACCGCCTCACAGCTCGCCGGGCTCGTGCGGCGCTCGTCCGTCTCGCTGTCGCCACCAGCGGGTGAGCGTCGCGCGGCTGATGAATCACAGGGTCGTCTCTATAATGGCCGACCATGACACGTGATGTGACCACACCGCAGAACCTGATCCCGATGGTCGTCGAAACGACGAACCGCGGCGAGCGCGCGTTCGACATCTATTCGCGCCTGCTCAAGGATCGAATCATCTTCATCGGCACGCCGATCGACGATCAGGTGGCCAACGTGGTCATGGCGCAACTGCTCTTTCTCGCCGGTGAGGATCCTGAGAAGGACATCATGATCTACATCAACAGCCCGGGCGGTTCGGTGTACGCAGGGCTGGCGATTTACGACACCATGTGCTACGTCGAACCGCGTGTGGGCACCATCTGCATGGGAATCGCGGCGTCGATGGCGGCCGTGATCCTGGCGGGCGGAGAAACCGGGATGCGATTCTCTCTTCCCAACACGCGCGTCCTCATCCACCAGCCCTCCGGCGGATTCAGCGGTCAGGCCGCCGACATCCAGATCCACGCCCAGGAGATCCTGCGTGTGCGGCGTCGCATCGATGAGATCCTCGCTCAACACACCGGCAAGCCGATCGAGGTCATCAATCGCGACTCCGACCGCGACTTCTTCATGAGCGCGGAGGAGGCCAAGGCCTACGGACTCATCGACGAGATCATCCAGGGCCGGCCCAAGTCGGGTGCGCTCGTGCCCAAGGTGGAGAGCAACGGGGGGGCGCCCCGCGGCGGCGATGCCGGTCCCCAGGCGGGTGGCGGCGCAGCCACGCGCTGACCGCAGGCGAACCTTGATGGACTCGTATCATCGAGGCAGGCGCGCCTGCGGCTGGGCCGTGGTACGGTGATCGGCGATGACTGAGCGCGACGACCGTCGGCGCCACACCCGGTGCTCCTTCTGCGGTAAGGGGCAGGAGCAGGTGCGCAAGCTGGTCGCCGGGCCTGGTGTGTACATCTGCGACCAGTGCATCGACCTCTGCCAGGAGGTTCTCGAGGAGGACAACCGCTCCACAACGCAGAAGCGTGGCAAGGGAGGGATGATCCCCAACCCACAGGTGATCGCCGCCTCCCTTGATCAGTACGTCGTCGGCCAGGAGCATGCCAAGAAGGTGCTCTCCGTGGCGGTCTTCAACCACTACAAGCGCATCGCCCACGCCAAGTCCAACGGTGACGTGGAGCTGCAGAAGTCCAACGTCCTGTTGGTGGGGCCCACCGGCTGCGGCAAGACGCTGCTGGCACAGACGCTGGCCAAGATCATCGACGTTCCCTTCTCCATCGCCGACGCCACCTCGCTGACCGAGGCCGGCTACGTCGGCGAGGACGTCGAGAACATCCTGCTGCGACTCATCCAGGCCGCCGATTTCGACATCTCCCGCGCTGAGCGCGGAATCATCTACATCGACGAGATCGACAAGATCGCACGCAAGTCGGACAACCCCAGCATCACCCGCGACGTCAGCGGTGAGGGTGTGCAACAGGCCCTCCTGAAGATCCTCGAGGGCACTGTCGCCAATGTGCCGCCGCAGGGGGGACGCAAGCATCCCCACCAGGACTTCATCCAGATCAACACCACCAATATCCTCTTCGTCTGTGGCGGCGCCTTCGACGGGCTCGAGCGCATCATCGAGCAGCGCGTCGGCAACCGCACCATCGGCTTCAACAGCAAGCCGCACGGCAGCCGCACCAAGGCGACCACGCGCATCCTCCGCGAGCTCCAGGCGCAGGACCTCCTCAAGTACGGGCTCATCCCCGAGTTCATCGGTCGCCTGCCAATCAATGTCTCGCTCGACTACCTCGACGAGGAGGACATCATCCGCATCCTCACCGAGCCCAAGAACGCTTTCGTCAAGCAATACGAGAAGTTCTTCGCACTCGATGACGTGCAGCTGGTGTTCCATGAGGGCGCGCTCAAGGCGATCGCACAGAAAGCGCTGGCGCGCGGCACCGGGGCGCGCGGTCTGAAGTCGATCATCGAGGACGTCCTTCTCAACAGCATGTTCGAGGTCCCCAGCCGCCCCGACATCAAGCGATGCGTCATCACCGAGCAGTCCATCACCGACGGCGTCGAGCCGCTCCTGCTCACCGAGGAGCCCACCAAGCGCGGCGCCGCAGCCAGCGCCGCGGCCGCCGAACAGTCCGCTTAGCCGCCGCATGACCCTGCGGGGCCGGCTGATCGCGCTCGCCGTGATCCTGGTCGTGTTCTCGGGCGGGGTCGTTGTCGCGCTGCTGCGGTCGCGCACGGCCGATTGCACGGTGGCGGCGCCACGCCCGGTGCTGCCCCCCGCGCTCCGGGCGATCGGCGACTTCGAGCAGTCGTACGACGCCGGCAACCTCGCCGCGCTGGAGGACGCGGCCGGGCGTGCCGCCGCGGCGCTGCACCCTGACCTGATCGGCACCACGACCGAAACCCCGGTCGCCGTCGCGGCGGCCGATGCGGGATCGCCGGACGCGCTGGTGGTGCCGCTGCGCTCTCACACAGTGTCACCAACCGGCCCACCACCGCTGTCCGGACTGGTGGTGTTCCTGCGCGACTGCCAGGGCAATGCCTATTTCGCCACCGTCGAGGACGACGCCCTAACCCAGCCACCGCTGCTCCAGTTCCCGCCGGTCGGTCGCCAGCAGGCCGCAGCGCAGCTCGGCTCTGCCGCTCTTCGGCTCGACTACGTCAGCTCACCGCTGACCCCGCAGTGGCTGACCCTGGAGACGCCGGCGCAGTCGCTTCGCGCGCGCTGATGGCCGGGTGCCGCCTCGCTCATCGCGTCGCCGCACATGACGGGCCGACGCCGACCGCGCCTCGGAACCAGCCGGGCACGGGCACGTCACTCCATTCCGCCGCCGCGATGGCGGTGATGGTGGGCATGGTGGGCGTTGTCCTGGCCGGCTGCGGAGGCGCCCCCGTCGCCTCACCGACCCCGACGCCTTCCGTGGCCACACCGTCGACGAGCAGTGCCGGCGGCGCTGTGGCCGGTTTCCTCGCCGCTGCCGGCGCCCAGGACAACAGCAGGGTGCCCGGGTGGCTGGCGACCTCCACCGACAGCACCCACCTGAACGAGCTCCTGCGCGTCTATTCCGACTTCGGGACCACTGGCCGTCTCTTCTGGGACGTCGCCGGGGTGCGCGTCACCGGGGTGACCACCGTCGACGCCAGCCACGCCGACGTGGCGCTGAGCGGAGCCGTGGTCTGGTGCCTTGGCACAGCTCCCAACGACCCCGCCGCGACATGCAGCCGGGTCACGGGGGCGTCAGGAAGGCTGCACACGTACGCGGCGATCGAGGTCGACGGCAGGTGGAAGGCCGACATCGACATCAACGCCAGCAGCAGCTTGGGCCACAACCCTCAGGCGGCTCCACGGACAGCCGGCCCACCGGCACCGCCGTCGCCGACCTGAGCGTCCTCCGGCGGCTCTGGAAGCCAACCGCGGGGGGGCCCCGGCGGGGCCTGCCTATACTCGGCGTCCACCGATGGACAAGGCCTTCGATCCGCGCACGGTCGAGCCCGTCTGGCGTGCGCGCTGGAAGGAGCTCGGGATCGGCATCGCCGACGCGTCGTCGGACCGACCCACTTTCACCATCGCGCTGCCACCGCCGAACATCACAGGCGTCCTGCACCTCGGCCACGCGTGTGGGTTCTCGATCCAGGACACCCTCTCACGGCATCACCGCATGCGGGGGTATGAGGTGGAGTGGTGCCCGGGCACCGACCACGCCGCCATCGCCACCCAGAACGTGATCGAGCGCCAGCTGGCGGCTGAGGGGACCACCAAGGAGGAGCTTGGCCGGGAGGCCTTCCGGGTGCGGGTCGACGCCTGGTACCAGGATTATGGGGGTCGCATTTTCGAGCAGATGCGCCGGCTCGGCTTCACCTGCGACTGGAGCCGGGCGCGGTTCACCCTCGACGACGACTACGTGCGGGCCATCCGCACCGTGTTCAAGGACCTCTACGACGCGGGACTGATCTACCGCGGTCCCCGCATCGTCAACTGGTGTCCGCGCTGCCTCTCCGCCATCAGCGATGAGGAGATCGACTGGCAGGAGCACACCGACGCGCTCGTCTACCTCCGCTACCCAGTCGACGGCGGCGGCGACATCGTCGTGGCCACGGTGCGACCGGAGACCATGCTTGGAGACACGGCGGTCGCCGTCGCCCCGGGCGATCCACGGTACCGCGATCTCGTGGGTCGCACGGTCACGCTGCCGCTGACCGGCCGAACCGTGCCCATCATCGAGGACGCCGCTGTCCAGTCCGACTTCGGCACCGGCGCCCTCAAGGTCACTCCCGCCCACGATGCGACCGACTACGACATCGGCCAGCGCCACCGACTCCCGATGATCACCGTCATCGCCAGCGACGGCACCATGGACGTTCCCGAGCTTCCCCAGTTTCATGGGATCGCGGCCGAGGAGGCGCGCTCCATGGTCACCGAGGCGCTGCGAGCTGCAGGGGTGGTTGTGAAGGAGGAGGAGTACGTTCACGAGGTGGGTCACTGCGACCGTTCCGGGGACGTGCTCGAACCGCTCATCAGCGCGCAGTGGTGGGTGCGCATGCGCGAGCTGAGCGAGCCGGCGATTGCCGCCGTGGAACGGGGCGACACCACCTTCCATCCGGGCCGCTACACCGACGTGTACCTGGCCTGGATGCGCAACGTCCGCGATTGGTGCATCAGCCGGCAGATCTGGCTGGGGCATGCGATCCCGGTGTCGACGTGCGCCAACGGCCATGGCTTCGCGTGGATTGAGCCGCCGTCGGCGTGCCCCGCCTGCGGTGACACTGCGCTCGAGAACGACCCTGATGTTCTCGACACCTGGTTCAGCAGCGCGCTCTGGCCCTACGCCATCTTCGGCTGGCCCCAAAGGACCGGGGATCTGCGCCGCTTCTACCCGACCAGCGTTTGCGTCACCGCCCGCGACATCATCTTCCTGTGGGTGGCGCGGATGATCTTCACCGGGCTTCGCTTCACCGAACGCACCCCCTTTCAGGACGTGATCATCACCAGCACAGTGCAGGCGGCTGACGGCACGAGGATGAACAAGTCCAAGGGCAACGCCGTCGACCCGCTGCTGATGATCGAGGAGCACGGAGCCGACGCGGTGCGCGCCTGGGCCGCGGCGGTGGGAACCGGTGGGCAGGACGTGCGCTTCAATGAGGATCGCATCGAGAGCTACCAGCGCTTTGCCAACAAGATCTGGAACGCCACACGCTTCCTCGTCACGCGCCTCGACGACGGGAGCGGACACATGGCCGCGCCCGGATCCGAACCAGCCGTCGACGACCTGCGCCCCGAGGACCGCTGGATGCTGTCACAGGTGGCCGAAACCGTCGAGGCGGTGGACGCATCGCTGCACACCTACCGATTCCATGACGCGGTGGAGCGTCTCTACGACGTGACCTGGCACTCCTTCTGCGATTGGTACGTGGAGATGATCAAGCCCCGCCTGCGCGATGACGCACCCCAGCCATCGCGTCAGGCCGCGGCGCACACCGCCATCACCACCCTTGACGTGCTCCTGCGGCTGCTCCATCCCTTCATGCCCTTCATCACCGAGGAGTGCGCACAGCGTCTTCCCAACCCGGCGCCCACCCTGCAGCGGCGCGACTGGCCGAAGGTGGCACCGGGATGGCGCGACGGTCTGGCCCGATCGCATCGCGCCGCCGTCGACGAACTGCTCCAACTGGTCCAGAGGGTGCGCGTGCTGCGCGACGAGAATGGCGTGCCCCGTAACGAGCGCCATCGTCTCCAACTCAGCGGCGGTGATCCGGCGGTGGCGGGGGAGGAGCGGGTGCGGCTGGTGACAGCCCTGGTTCCGGTGGAGGTCGTCGATGGCCAGCTCGACGGCGGGGTCACGGTGGTCGCCGGCGGACTGGAGGCGCGTTACCACCTGGTGGTGGGTGAGCGCGAGCGGGCCCGGGCGCAGCTCAGGCTCGGGGAGCTGCAGGCCACCATCGAGCACCTTGACGCCCAACTCGCCAAGGACGCATTCCTCACCCGCGCCCGCCCAGAGGTGGTGGCCAACGCGCGCCGCCGGCTCGAGGAGGCGCGCTACGAGCAGGCTGCCCTGCGCGCCCAGGAGGACAGACCGTGAGAGGCGTGCTCGGCGACACTGTTTCGCTGCTCGTTGTCGGAGTCGTCGCCCTGCTCGGATATATGGCGGTGCTCTGGGTGGCAACCGCGTTCTTCGTCTGGCGGGACGCTCGCCGGCGCTCCAGCTCACCCCCGTTCCAGCTCTTCGCTCTGCTGCTCGGCTTCGTGCCCCCCTTTCTGGGGGCGCTCGTCTATCTGGTGATTCGACCGCCCCGCACCCTCGATGAGGAGCGTGCCTTTGCCCTCGAGGAGCAGACCATGCTCGACATCGACAACGACACTGTGGCGCTCCGTCCCTGCCCGTCGTGCGGCAGGGAGATCGAGCCTGAGTTCATCGTCTGCCCGCACTGCCGCACCCAGTTCGCGCGGCGCTGTCACGGCTGCGATCGCGTGCTCCGCCTGGGGTGGGCGGTGTGCCCTTATTGCGCGGAGGAGGTGGGGCACACACCGCTGGGGCGCGCCACGCGCACCGGCTGAGCGCACGCGATGCTGAGCGCCGGGCTTCGGCTCGTCTTGGCTGTGGCCGCGCCTCTGGTCGGCGCGGCCACAGTGCATGAGCTGCGCCGCCATCGCCGCCTCACGCTGCTGATTGCCGTGGCCGCGGTCAGCGCCTGCGGGGCGCTGACCGCGACCGTTGTGTCCGGAGTGTCCGGTGGGGGTTCAGTGGAGCGCAGCTTCGGCAGTGCGCTACCAGGTGTCGATTTCACCGCTCGTGCCGACCCGGCGTCGGTCGCGGTCATTCTTGTGGCGTGCCTCGCTGCGCTGCTGGCTGCGCCACGCCACCGACAGGAGGGCGAGCGCCTCGCCGGACTGCTGCTCTGCCTCGCCGGCACCACCGCGGTGGCAGCGGCAGGCAACCTGGTGCTGGTCGCAGGCGGTGTCGAGCTCATCGCTGCGGGCACCCTCCTGCTTCGCGGCCGGCGAGGCCCGGGTTCACGCTCCACCGCGGTCCTTGCCGGCCTCCTCGGCGCGGCCGGGCTGGCGCTCCTCACGGCCGCCGCAGAGCTGGTGTCCACGGCGGGCAGCAGCGACCTCGCCTTTGTTCCCCCGGGGGCGATCGGAGGCGCCCTGGCGATCCCGTGGGCGCTCGGCGGCGCGGCCCTGTTGCTCTCCCCCGCCCTGCCCGGGGAAGGCGGGTCACCGGCGCGTGACTGGGCCGCGGTGGGCGCGCTGCCGGCCGGGTTCCTCGTGCTCCTCCGCCTCCAGGAGAGCGCCGGCGGCCAGTTGCCGGGAAACGCCGCGGTCACCCTGGCGATCATGGGAGCGGCGGTGGCGTGCCTCGCTGCATACACGGCACGGCGGGCCGTCACCCTGGCGGCAGCCGGACGGGCGGGGGTGGCCATATTGACCGGCGTGCTCGTCAGCCTCTTCGGCGGGCCCCTTGCGACCGGCGGGACGGTGCTCGCCGAGCTGTTCTTGGCCATCGAGGTCGCCCTGCTCGCCGCCCCGTCATGGAACCGCCGGCCGTCGGGTTGGTCCGCCGCCTCCACCGCACTGATGGCCCTCCCGGGAGGCGCCGCGTTCGCAGTGGTCGCGGTGGGGCTGGGGACGGTGGCCCATCGCGGCGTGGCCGCATTCCCGCAGCTTCTGGTCCTCTCTGGAGTGCTGGCGGCCGCCGCCGTCGCCGCCGCACGCGCGCTCGCCGTCCCGCTGCGACGGTGGCGGCCGGTGGTTCCCGGAGCCGTCCTGGCCGCGGCTGCGGGGTTTGGCGGTGGACTCTTCCCCGGATTGGCGGTCCGCTATGTCGCGGCGCCGTTGGGCGGAGGGGCCGCCGCCATCGACCTCGACGCCGGCGCCCTCGGGGTCCCCGGAGGTGGCCTCGCCGGCGGCTACTTCGCGGTGGCGGCGGCCCTCGTCTTGACGGCGGCCGCAGCCGCCATCGTGGTGGCGGGCGAGGAACCCATCGCGGAGGCGTCACCGCAGGCGCGCCCGCTGCGGACTCCACCTCTTCGAGCGCTCTTGCGCCTCAGGCGACGCTCGGCGCCGGCGGCCCGGGCCACTGCGCGCGCCCTTCGCGGCCTCGATCGCTGGCTCGAAGCGCAGCCCCAGGTTCCGCTGTTCGTCGGTGCAGCAGCGCTTGCCGTCCTGGTGTTCCGCTGATGGAGCCCAACGAGCCACTGCTCGCGGGGGCCGGCTTCCTCGCTGCCGTCGTGGTCGCCCTCGTCGACGGCCGCCATGCTGTGACGTACGCCTCGCTGGCGGCGGCGCTGGGTCTGGCACCGTCCGTCGCCGGTTTCTACGGCGCTGACGCTGCTCTGGTCCTGGGCTGCGCCGCCGCTGCGGCCGCCGTGGCCGGGCCGCTCGGCCGCATGGTTGCCCACCGGCTCAGCTGGATGGCCGGGGTGGATCCTGTGGTCCCCGTGGTCGCCGCAGGTGAGGCACTCTTCGGCCCACGAAGCATCCGGGTTGCCACCGCGGTCCTGGTCCTTCCCACTGCGTCCTGGGTGAGCTTCAACGTCCCGCTGGGCTCAGCCTCGCCGGTCACTGGAGTGCTCTTCCCGGCCGCGCTGGTCTGGGGTTGCGCCGGCATGCGCCTGCTCACCGCGCGGACGCTGGCCGACATCGCCGTCGGGGTGGCGACGCTCGGGATCGCCGCCGCGGCAGCGTGGTTCCTCTGTGGGGGAGTGGACACGCTGCCGGCGGCCGCCGCAGCGGCCTCACTCGCTCCCGGCGCCGCCCTGGCGTCCGGGTGGTCGAGAGGCCGTCATGCGGCCGCGCCCCGGCCGGCGCCGAGCGCCCCATGAGCGTGGCTCCGGTGGCGATCACGTGGGCGGTCGCCGGACTGCTCGCAGCCGTTCTGCTGCCGCGGACCCGACGCCGCCGTCTCGCCGCCCTCGTGCCTCTGGCGGCCGCGGTCGCTGCCCTGCTGTCGCAAGGCGGGGGGCCGGACCTCAGCGCGGCGTCCGCCCCCGGGGGGCTGCTGCTGGGACGACCGGCAAGCGGCCTGGTTCTGCTGTGCGCACTGGCGACCACTCTGTGCCTTGTGCTCTCCCGCCCGCCCGACACGGGTGAGATCCTCGTAACCGCCGCATGCGGCTCGCTGTCGGCGGTGGCCCTGGCCAGTGGGTCGCCGCTGATCTGGGGGGTTTGCTTCGTCGCCGGCACCGCGCTGTTCGGGGTCCGCTGGGTGGCGGCCGCACCTGCGCGAGCCACGCTTGCCGCGGCCAGGGTGGCCACCCTGGGGGCGGCCACCCTGCTGGCCGCTTCGCCGTTCCTCCCCGTCGATGCCCTTGCCGTTCCTCCGCGTGCCCATCTCGCCGGAGCCCTGCTCGCGGGGGGCATCGCCGCCGGGTTCGGGCTGGTCCCATTGGGGGGGTGGGTGATCGGAGGGTCCAGGCTGGTGCGGGGGGCGGCGCTGGCGCCGTGGGCGCTGCTCCTCCTGCCCGCCCTGCTGTTCAGTGTCCAACCTCTGCAGTCAGTGTTGCCCCCCGATGCCCGTACCACGTTTGGAGCGATCCTGCTGCCCGCCGGCGCGGTCAGCGCCCTCTGGGCAGCGGGGCGCGGGCTGAGCGCCGTGGACGGCCAGCGCTACAGCCGCATCCTCCTCGCAGACCTTGGGCTTGTGGCCATGGGTCTGGCCACCCCGCAGCCCGGGGCGCGCCTCGGCAGCCTGTTGCTGATGCTCACCCACCTCTGTGTGGGCCCACTGCTCGTTCAGGACCCGGCCTCCGCCGGACCGCGGCCGCACTGCCTGGCTTGGGCGGCGCTCAGCGGAGCGCCGCCCAGTCCCGCTTTCTGGGGCCGCTTCGCGTTGCTCACGGCGCTCACCTCGGGCTTTGGGGGGGCCCTGCTTCTGGTCACCGTGCCGGTGACCGGGGCTGTGCTGGTCATCGCCCTGCGCGCCACATTGGCAGCCACGGCGGTGACACCCGTCGCAGCAGCCGCCGGCCGTGCCATCCGATTCGCCGCGTGGGTGCCGCCTCTCGCCGCCCTCACGGTTGGCCTGCTCCCCGGTACTGCTGTGCGTACGCTGCTCGGGGTGGGGTGAGTGGACCCGACGGGCCTTCTCGACGCGATCCTCGCTGTGGCCGTCTATCCGGGCGGCGCCTTTCTGGCGCTTGCCGCCCTGCTCCACGGCCGCCTCGCCGGCCGCCCGGCCGCGCTCGGCACCCCCGGGGCCGTCCCCGCCGCCAGCCTGTTGCCGGTTCTGGCTGCCACCGTGGCCTCGGCGATGCTGCCCATGATCGGCTCTCCGGCGCTGCGCCTGCCCCCACTCACCGGCGTGGCGGCCAACGTGGTCGCGATCGCGGTCCTGCTCGCCGTGGCGGTCGACCTCGGTGCGGCGTCGCGCCAGGTGTCCGTTCTGGCTGCCGCTGCGGCCGCGCCTGTGCTCGCCCTGGCTGCGGCCGGCTCCACCCTCAGCGTGGTGGCCATCGGCGCTGCCGGCGGTGCCACTGGCGAGGCCGCGCGGTCACTGGCCGCCGCCATCCTGTTGATGGCCGCCTCGGCGACAGGGGGTGGGCGGGCTGCCACAGTGGTTGCCGCTGCGCTGGCACTTGCGGCGGCGGCGCTGGTGGTGCCGGCCGCCCTGGGCGGCGCTCCGCCGATCGTCTGCGCTCTGTCGTCGATCGGGGTGGTGGTGCTGAGCGGTCTGCTGGCGCGACTCCGGGGTCGCGTTTCGGCGACCGGCGTCGTCGCAGTGGCCGGCGCCGCTGCTGTGGCGGGCACAGCCCTGGCACTGCTGTCCAGCCGCGTGTGACGCGCCATCTCCAGTGCAGTGTTACGATTGAAGACGGCTCACCCGTGCCCGCCGGCACGTTGGCGGGCTGGAGGGGGAGGGGTTCGTTGATGACGACGCAAAAGCAGATGGGGAGTTGATGGCCCGAATCGTCCTCGCCTCATCGAGCCCGCGGCGCCGCGAACTCCTCACCCGAGCCGGAATCCGGTTCACGGTTGTCGAGCCGCCCGACGACGGCCCGATTCCCCCCGGCATCTGTGCCGACCTTGCAGCGCAGCTGATCGCCCGCCAGAAAGCCGTGGCCGTCGCTGCCGGTCTCCCTGCCGGAAGCTTCGTCATCGGGGCGGACACCATCGTGGTCGGCCCCAGCGGCCCGCTCGGCAAGCCGGGCACCCCCGAGCGCGCGCAGGCAATGCTCTACGAGCTGCGCGGGCGCCGTCACACGGTGTTGACCGGGATCTGCGTGATCGTCGCCCAGAGCGACCGCGAGGCCCTCGGGCTCGGGCGATCGGCGGTGAAGATGCACGAGTACAGCGACGAGGCTGTGCACACCTACGTCAATTCCGGCGAACCTCTCGATCGCGCCGGCGCCTACGCCATCCAGGGCGGTGGCGGTGACCTCGTCGACGCAGTGTCGGGCCGGATCGATACCGTCGTCGGCCTCGACGTACCCCTGACGCTTCGCCTGCTGGCCGAAGCGGGCTACCCCGACCCGCTGCCCGCGGCCACGGATGTGCCGCTGGCGCCGCCGCGCGCCGCCCGCCGTCCACTCGCCCCGCTCCGCGCGGCCCAGCGCGCCTGAGCCGGGGCCTCCGCCACCAGGTTTCCATGCTGCGAGGTCCGGCCGCCGTGGCGGCAGGGGTCCTTGTCGTCGCCCCGCTTCTCCTGGCACTGTCCGGCTGCGGCTCGGGCAGCGGTCAGCTCCAGGTCAGTCTCAGTGGCGATGCCCAGAACTACGCAACCGGCAAGCCGGCCTCGTACTCCCAGTACAAACCGGGCGACGAGGCGACCTTCACCGTCGAGGTCGTCAACACCGGTCTGGGGAGCGTCACCGGCGTCACCATTCACGTGACCCTGCCGGGGGCATTCCGCTACCACGCCACCACGGCCATCAGCGCGCCGGGCGCGACGCGCACCCAACCGCTCGATGCCGCTGTCCACAGCACCGCCCCGATCTTCGGGTTGTGGACGCTCGCCCCGCGGGGAGCCGCCGGCGCCGGCCAGGACACCCAGGTCGTCATCACCTTCACCGCCGACGTCAGCGGCGCGCCGGGAACCGCGACGGTCCAGGCTTTTGCCGCCGGCGACACCAACGCCGGCCAGACCAGCGCGACCGCTTACAACGTCATCGTCAATCCCGCTGCCACGGTGACCGCGCTGCTGAGCGCAAGTCCGGCCACGGTCAAGCGTGGCGGCATCGTCACCTACGAGGTACGGCTGATCAACAGTGGCACGGGCAACGCCAAGGACGTCGGTGTGCTGATCACACTCCCCCCGGTGATGACGTTCGCGGGGAGCGTCACGCCCTTCGCCGGCAACGGTTCGCGGAACAAGGGTGTCGATCCCATCGCGAACACGCTGGAGGTCTTCTACGACGGCTTCACCCTGCCGCCCCTCTCCAACGCCGGCCCGGGATTCGTGGTCATCGTGTTCAAGGCGAAGGCTCTCGGAGCGGGCTCAACCTCCGGCTCCGCGTCCGCGAGTGCCGGTTCGAGCCCAGCGAACAACAGCCCAGCTCCGAGCAGCGCTCCGTCCACCGTGCCGACCGGTACCTACACCGTCGACGCCAACGTCACCGACACAGCCGGCGACACCTTCAGTTTGCACGCGGTGGCGCCTGTCGCAGTGACCGGTTGACCTGGGGCTGTTGCGGGGCTGTGGTATCCTCCACCTTCGCGTCAGCCCGCGGCACTCGCGTGCGCGCCCGGCGCTTCATCCATCTCTCACGAGCAGTCATGTACGCCATCCTCTCGCACGGCGGCCGACAGTACCGGGTCAGCGCCGGGGATCGTCTCCTCGTCGACCGCCTCGAGGTCGCGGTCGGCAGCGTGGTCGCACTCGAGCCGGTCCTTCTCACCGGCGGCGACGGTCAAACCGGGCTGGGCAAGGACCTCGACGGCATGCGCGTCGCGGTCACCGTGCTCGCCCACCGTCGCGGACGCAAGCTGCGCATCTTCAAGTACAAGGCCAAGAAGCGCTCTCGCAAGATGGCCGGATACCGCAGCGATCTGACTGAGCTGCGTGTCGAGTCCATCCTCGCCAAGGGCGCGGCGCTCCCCAAGGCCACAGTGACGAGCGTCGGCGGCACGGCGCAAGGTGAGGCGGTCGCGAACAAGCGCACCCCCGCGGCGCGCACCGCCGCCACAGCCAGGGCGCAGACCAGTGCCAGCACCGCGGCGGTGGACGCGACGGCGACGGCACACACGCCGGCCACGGCCGCGACACCACGGCAGAAGAGCACCTCAAAGCGCACGCCGGCGGGCACCGCAACCTCGGCAACTGCCGGCGCGCGGGCAGTCGACGCTTCAGGCACGGCGGAGAGCAGCTCCAGCGCGAGCGAAACCGCCAAGCCAAAGGCCGCCGCTCGCACTCCGAAGGTGTCACCCAAGACGAGCAAACGCGGCGCGGGCGCCGACGGGAAGGAGACCAGCGATGGCGCATAAGAAGGGCGGCGGGAGCTCCCGCAATGGCCGCGACAGCGCCGGCCGGCGGCTGGGCATCAAGCGCCAGGACGGCGAGGTGGTGTTCGCCGGAACCATCCTCGTGCGGCAGCGCGGGACCAAGATCCTCGCCGGCGCCAACGTCGGGGTGGGCCGCGATCACACCCTGTACGCCCGGGCCACGGGACTGGTGGCATTCGACAGTACCGGCAAGGACCGCACCCGCGCCAACGTGCACTCACTCCCCATCATCGAGGTCGGCGAGCTGGTCGAGCTTGTCGAGGTGGACGAGGTCGAGGCGCCGTCCCCAGCCGGATAGCGGGGAGCACCGGCCACGTTCCTCGACGAGGTCACCATCGACGCCGCCGGGGGCGACGGCGGTCGCGGCGCGGTGAGTTTCCGACGTGAGAAGTACGTGCCCATGGGTGGGCCCGACGGCGGTGACGGCGGACGCGGCGGCGACGTGGTCCTGGTCGCCGACTCCACCGATCCCACACTCGCCGGGTTTCGCGAGCGGCGTCGCTTCCACGCTCCATCCGGTGGCGCCGGCGGCAAGAACCTCCGCCATGGCGCGGCAGGCGAGGACATCGTGCTCCAGGTGCCACCGGGAACCATCGTCCGCGACGCCGATACGCACGAGCTGATCGCCGACCTCGATCGCCGCGGCGCTCGCGTGGTGGTGGGTGGAGGTGGTCGCGGAGGCCGCGGCAACACCCACTTCGCGTCGTCGACGCAGCAGACCCCCCGGATCGGCGAGCTCGGCGAGCGCGGCAGCAGCCGGCGCATCCATCTGGAGCTCAAACTGATCGCCGACATCGGCCTTGTGGGACTGCCCAATGCGGGCAAGTCGACGCTCCTCGCTGCACTCACCGGTGCCCATCCCAAGATCGCCGCGTATCCGTTCACCACCCTGCACCCCAACCTCGGCGTCGCCGAGACCGCGTCAGGCACCGCCCTGGTGATCGCGGACGTGCCAGGACTCATCGAGGGTGCCCACCGCGGGGTGGGGCTGGGTATCGACTTCCTGCGCCACCTCGAGCGCACGCGTGCGCTGGTGCACCTTGTTGACGCGACACAGGCGCCGCAGGCTGTCGACGATGCGATCGCCGCCGTGGACGCCGAGCTGTCTGCATTCAGCGTGGCCCTCGCCGCCAAACCCCGACTGCTCGTGCTCAACAAGCGCGACCTCCTTGACGACGCTCAACGCGCCGCCGTGCGCGGGCGCCATCCCGTCGCGCCGCTCATTGCTGCCGCCGACCTTGACGGCACCGCGGAGGTGCTTGACCGCGCCGCGCTCTTGGTGGCCTCAGCGCGCGCCGCCGAGCTCGAGGCGGCGCGCGCTGAGCCCTCCGCAGCGGGAGAACATCGGGTGTATCGTCACAGCCCTCGCCGCCCGGCACCGGCGGTGTCACGCGAAGGCGACGTCTTCCGGGTCACCGCGGCCGGAATCGAGCGATTGGTGGCGATGACCGACATGGAGAGCGACGAGGCGGTCGGCCGCTTGCAGCAGAAGCTGCGGACCGCCGGCGTCGATGCGGCCCTTGCCGCTGCCGGCTGCGTCGACGGTGACACGGTTCGCATCGGCGAGTTGGAGTTCATCTACGCCGATGACGCCTGAGCCGCGGCGCGTCGCCGTGCTCGGCGGCACCTTCGACCCCGTGCACGTGGGGCACATCGCGCTGGCGACTCGGGCGCGCGACTCCATCGGAGCCACGGAGTCGTGGCTGGTGCCGTCGCGAGCCCCGGCGTTGCGGGGGGAGCCCGTGGCCCCTGCGCAGTTGCGCCTGGCCATGCTCGAGGCCGCCGTGCGCGGCACATCGGGTGTGCGTGTCCTCGATGTCGAGCTGCGCCGCCGTGGCGTCTCTCACACCATCGACACCCTGGTGGGGCTGCAGCTCACCAATCCCGGCGTGGTGCCGTGGTGGATCCTTGGGGCGGATGCTGCGCGCCACCTCCCGGAGTGGCACCGCAGCGGCGATCTGCTCGCCATTCTCAACCTGGTGGTGGTGCAGCGAGCCGGCACGCCGCGCTTCGACGACGATGAGGCGCGTGCTTTGGGGCTGGCGCCCGATCGAACCATGGTCCTCGATCTGACACCACCGGCAGTGAGCGCGTCCGACGTGCGTCGCCGGGTTGCGGCCGGCGAGTCGATCACCGGCCTTGTGCCCCGCGCCGTTGCCGACATCGTCGCCGCCAGCGGCCTCTACCGGACCGCGATGCGATAATGGCCGGTGGATGACGCCTGCCAACCTCGCCGCCCGCATTGCTGAGGCAGCGTCCGACAAGAAGGCACGGGACGTCGTCACCGTACCGCTCCGCGGCAAGACCACCATCGCCGACTTCTTCGTCATCTGCGAGGGAGACACTGACCGGCAAGTTCGTGCCATTGTGGACAGTATCGAAGAGTCCTGCCGCCAGGCCGGGGTCCGTCCGCTGTCAACAGCAGGGCTGAAGGACGCTTCCTGGGCGTGTCTGGACTTCGATTCCGTGATCGTCCATGTCTTCCTCCCCGGTGAGCGCACCTTCTACGACCTCGAGGGTCTGTGGAACTCCGTGTCGGCGGCGCGCGCGGCCGCCGACTGAATTGACAGGGGCGGGGCAGATCCCCGCCCCTCGCACGGTCGGAGTGAATCCGACCATGCTC
>DAINCY010000006.1:0-63541 GCA_036732145.1 Candidatus Dormiibacterota bacterium | reverse complement strand
CCTTCACCTCTTCGAGATTTGTGTGCGGGTGAAAGCGGATGCCGCCCTTGGCCGGGCCCCTGGTGGTGTTGTGCTGCACGCGGTAGCCCTCGAAGACCCGCAACGATCCGTCATCCATCTTCACTGGGAACCGCACCAGCAACTCCCGGCGCACCTCGCGAAGCACCGCTCGGAGCCCGGGGGAGAGGTTGAGGATCTCCGCGGCGTTGTCAAACTGCCGCTGCGCGTTCAGCCAGGGATCATCGGCCGGGAGCGCGGGAGCCGTCGCCGTCGCGGTCACGCAGGGAGACTAGCAGCCTGGGATGGATGCGAACAGGCGATCCGTATACTCGCGCCATGGCCACGCAGGGAGAGGCGACGCCTCAGCAGGCGCATGACGCCGTGAGCGCCGGCGAGGCGATTCTCATCGACGTTCGCGAGCTCTGGGAGTGGGAGCAGCAGCGCATCCCCGGCGCCGTGCTCATTCCACTTGCGGAGGTGCCGCAGCGGCTCGATGAGATCCCCGATGACCGCGATGTCTACGTGCAGTGCCGCCTCGGCGGACGAAGCCGGAAGGCGGTCGAGTTCCTCCACGAGCACGGCCGGCCGAGGGCGATCAACGTTGTCGGTGGCATCGAGGGCTGGGAGGAGGCGGGGCTGCCCGTCGAGCGCTGATCCTCGAGAGAGCCGCGCAGCTCCCGCTAGTGCGCGACAGCGAGCACCAGGACGACCACGCCGGCGAGCACTAGCGCCACCCCGAGCGCGATGAGCAGCCTGCGGAACGGAGCAGCCGGGTCGGGGGACCGCGGGGTGGTCAGGACGGGCATGCCTGCGCCCGGACGCGCCGGCGGCGGCGCCAGCGGCGGCACGGGTTCCATGGCGGCTTCTGGCGTCCAGGGGCGGGGCTGGGGCGCGTCGTCCGCTGGTCCCGCCATGCTGTGCGCCTTCTCCTTCTCACCGTTCATTCGGCTGGCACCGTAGCGCAGCGCGCCGCCCACTGACAGGGCCCTGCGTACCATCGCGCGGTGCCGCTTCCGTCGCTTCCCGACCTCGCTCCCCTGGCCGGCCTGCTGGTGCTGCTCGAGCTGGCGGTGGGCACGGTCACGGTGAGCGCTGCGCTCGACCACGTCGGGCACGTGGGTCGGGGTTTCGCCGGCACCACCGCGGCAATCTGTGCGCTGATGATGGGCGCCGACCTGTTGGTCATCGCGGGCGCCTCCGATGTGGGCGTGTTGCTGCACGGTTCGGTCGCCAGCGCAGCGATGGCGACCTTCGTGCACTGTGCGGTGGCGTTCACCGGCCTGCTCGTCGTGGACGCGCTGTTCGCGGTGGTGGGAACGGAGATCTCCCGCCGGGTGGTGGCGGCGGCCCCCATCGCCGTGGGCCTGACCACGGTGCTGACAGCTGCGCTGGCGATCGGTCCCGCCCTCGGCGGTGCCGCAGCAGCGGTCCTCGTCTTCCTGTCGGCCGCGCTGCTCGGTGGAAGCGCCCTGGCAGGCATGCTGCTCGGCCACTGGTATCTGGTCACACCCAGCATGTCGTTTCGCCCACTGCGATTGTCGATCTACACAGTGTTTGCCGCGGTCGCCGTCGACTGCGCCGTCATCGCCATCGCATTGGTGAGCAACGCTGCCAGCCGCGACCGCCTCCTCTCAGGTGATCAGGCCGTTCTCTTCTGGCTGCTGGTGATCGGATGCGGCGTTCTGTTCACCGCAGGCGTCAATGCCTTCACCCTGTACTTCGCGCGGATTCGTGCCAACCAACCCGCGACAGCGATGCTCTACGTCCTGATCATCAGCGTGGTCATGGGCATGGTGCCGGAGCACCTGCTCTACCTGCTCACCGGTGTGGGCATCTGACCGGCTATTCGACTGGCGGCACCGGCGCCGATCGCAGCGTCACCGCCAGCCCGAGGAGGATCAGCGCGCCACCGATCACGGTTGGCACAGACAGATGCTGGCCCAGGATGAAGTAGGCGAGCACAGCCGCCAGCGGCGGCTCACCGAGGAAGGACAGCGACACCATGCTCGCCGGCAGCCGGCGCAGCGTCCAGTTGAACACCGTGTGGCCCCCGACCGTGCAGACGGAGGCAAGACAGATGCACGCGAGGAAGGTCCGGAGACTGGGCGCGTGCAGCCCGCCGCTCATCGTCGCCACCCCGACCCCCGCCGCACTGACAATCGCGTACACCACCGCGGAGTACCCGGCCACGCCACCGGTGTGGCGACGGGCCCGTCCGATCAGCAGGTACCCCGCCAGCGCCACCCCGCCGGCGAGAGCGAGCAGGTCACCGCCCAACGCCCGTCCACCGGCCTCGAACGCGGCAACGCAGGTGACCGCGGTGCCGCACAGCGCCAGTGAGATTCCAGCCAGGACGGGAGCATCGATCCGGTCGCCATGGAGGCGCGCGCCGAGTGGGGCGACGATGAGGGGATGCAAGGACACCAGCAGGACACTGGCCGCCACCGAGGTGTACATCAACGAGGCGGTCCAGGTCAGGAAGTGGACGGCGAGGAGCATGCCCGCGAGTGCGACGAGCAGCGCATCCCGACGCGAACCACCCACCGTGCGGCGGCGCACCTGCGGCCACGCCCAGGGCGCGAGCAACCCGACCGCCAGGGCCATGCGCAGCCACACCACCGTGGCGGCATCGCTCTGTGCTTCCTGGATGAGGATCGCCGACACCGACACGGCCACCGTCGCGCCGACGAGCGCGAGCGGCGCTGCGCGCCGTGCGCGCATCAGCCGGTTCCGGCCAGAGCTTCCCAACGCTCGTAGAGCTCAGCGAGGGCACCGGTCAGCCTGTCGTGCTCACGGCCCGCGTCCGCTCCGCTCTCGACGTCAGCGAAGGTCTCCGGGTCGAGCAGCCGGTTGCGGGACATCTTCAACTCGGCCTCGGTGGCAGCGATCTGCTCCTCGAGGCGGCGGACCTCACGCGATCCTGACGGTTTGGCGGGAGGCGCGGCATCTCCGTTGCGCGCATTGCGCGTTCCGGCAGCGGCGCGCAGGGCCTCGCGCTCGCGATCACGACGCTCGCGCTCACGCACGCGCAGCAGGTCCGTGTACCCACCGAGGACTTCCCGCACGCCGCCGTCCTCGACCGCCCAGGTGCGGGTGGCCACGGCGTCGATGAGGGCCCGATCGTGGGTCACAAGAACGACCGCGCCGCCGTACCCGATCAGCGCCTGCTCCAGCACCTCCTGGGCCGGGATGTCGAGATGGTTGGTGGGCTCGTCGAGAAGCAACAGGTTGGTCTCCTCGAGCGCCACCTTGCCCAGCAGAAGACGGGCGCGCTCGCCACCGCTGAGATCGGCGATCAGCTTGTGCACGTCGTCGCCGCTGAAGAGGAGCGCCCCGAGCACGTTTCGCGCACGTTCCGCGCCCACGGGGTGGTCGGCGAGCAGGTCCTCCATGACGGTGCGTTCGTCGTCGGTGGAGCGGGCGCCGGCCACGGCCTCGTCGTCGTCGCGGGCGAGGTCCTGCCGGTACAGGCGGCGCTCCGTACGTGGTCCGAGCTTGACGGTGCCTCGGACCGGTGGCAGCTCGCCGGCCAGGGTGTGCAGGAGCGTCGACTTTCCGCACCCGTTCGGCCCCACCACGGCGATGCGTTCGCCGGGGGCGATGCTCAGGGGGCTCACCCGGAGCAGCGTGGACCCTCCGCGGCCAATCTCCAGCTCGCTGGTCTTGAGCAGGATCTGCGAACCGGGGGCGGTGGCGAAGCGAAGTCGAGGACGCCGGTCACGCGGTGGTGCAGCCACGCGCGCGATGCGGTCGAGCTGCTTCTGCCGTCCTCGCGCCTCCTTGGCGCGTTGCCCGGCCTTGTACTTGCGGATGAACTCCTCCTGGTGGGCGATGTGTGCCTGCTGCGACTCGAATTCCTTCAACCGGCGGGCGCGCCGCTCCACCCTGAGTCGCACGTACTGCGTGTAATTGCCGGGGTATTCCTCGGCGACTCCGTGCCCGAGCTCGAGCACCGATGTGCAGACGCGATCGAGAAAGCGGCGGTCGTGGGACACAAGCACGAAGGTCGACCGCACCTCGGCCACGAAATCCTCGAGCCATTCGATGGAGGCGAGGTCGAGGTGGTTGGTGGGCTCGTCGATGAGCAGGAGGTCGGCGTCGGCGAGCAGCAGCTTGGAGAGCTCGACGCGGCGCTTCTGGCCGCCGCTGAGCTGGCTGGGATCGCGCCCCTGCAGGGTCTCATCGATGCCGAGCCCGCCGAGAGCCTCGCGCGCCCGAGCCTCCACGTCATAGCCGGCCGCATCCTGGTAGGCGTGTTGCAGTTCGCCGTACTGCGCCATGATCGCCTCGAGGTTGTCCGGTTGCCCACCCATGGCCACCTCGAGCCTGCTCAGCTCTGCATGCATGGCGAGCAGGTCGGCGCGCGAGGCCAGCACCTCGTCGAGAACGGTGGCACCGACGGGCTCGGGGGTGTCCTGTGGGAGGTGGGCCACCCGGAGGTTGCGCGGACGGTCGACGACACCCTCGGTGGGTTCAAGGACTCCGTCGATGACGTCAAGCACCGACGTCTTCCCGGCGCCGTTGGCGCCGACCACCGCCAGCCGGTCCCGCGGCTCGAGGCGCAGCGTGATGCCGCGCACGATGACCTCCGCCCCGTACGCGACAGCGACGTTCTCGAGCGAGAGAAGAGGCATGCCCTACGTGTCAGTCACTGCATCAGGGTGCGAGCGAGACGGCCGGGACGTGCCCGGCCAGCGTGCCCTCGGCGGCGCTGTGCAGCTCGCGGAGCGTGATCGGGCCTTCGAAACGGTCGGTGACCACACCGCCGCTGTTGACAAAATACACCCAGGGATCCGTCTGCAGGCCGAAGGCGCGAAACGCTGGATTGTTGAAGGTCTGCGCGGCCGACGCCGGGAAGTCGGTCTCGATGTGCTGGAATGAGAACTGAGAGCAGTACTGCGCGCAGAGCTGCTTGAGGATGGCCACAGTGGGGCCGCACGTCTTGCTCGGGCAGTAGCCCGGCTGACCGAAGAACAGCACCATCGGCGTGTGTGCTGCGAGGGCGCTGGCGACGGTCTGGTCGTGCCAGGTGTCCGGTGGGACGCCACTGTCCACCATGGAGATGGTGACACCGGAGCTGGTGAGAACCGCCTGGTTGAGGGCTGGAACATGAGCGCCCACCGGCAGTTCGGTGCCGGAGGCGGCCACGGTCACGAAGGCGTGTCCTGTGATGGGCCCACCAGAGGAGGCCGTTCCCGTCACAACGAAGTCGTACTGGCCGGCGCTCGGGAAGGCGGCGATGCCGACGTAGATGGGGATGTCGCCGTACACCGGGGCAATGTCCTCGAGCGGCCTCACCCCGATGGAGGCGCCGGCCGCGTTGAGAATGTCGATGGTCACGCTGCCCGCTGTCACTGGGTTCGATCGACCGTCGAGCAGCGCGATGGAGATGCGGTTGACACCCACGAGCAGCGTGCTGTTCTGGGGTTGAACATTGAGGTTCTCCGCGGACGGCGCACAGCTGCTGCCGGCCCCTGCGCAGGCGATCGCGCCGCATCCGGCAACCGGAGACACCGCCAGGGCGGCGGCGATGAGCAGCAGCGTGCGCTTCACACCGGCACCTGCTCAGGCAGCTCCTCACCGTCCTCGACCACAGGGACCTCGAGAGGTTGCGTGTCATCGATGAGCGCGCCCTCCAGGCGGAGGATGCGCCGCAGGATGGCCACCGAGGACGCGTACGTGGAGTCCATGCCGAAGTACGACAGTCCGCGGGCGCCAAGCGTCCGGGCCTGCGTGAACGGCGTGTCCGATGCGTAGTGGATGACCCCGAAATCGAGTGGCAGACGGGAGAAGTTGACCGGTTCGCCCATCGGGTAGCGCGCGGCCTCACTCATCTCGTAGATGGCACAGCAGTACGGACCCGCCTCCATCTCAACCACCGAGTAGGCCTCGCGATGGTAGAAGTCGAGATAGCCGCGGTTCTGCAGGAATGTCCCCTTGACTGTGACCGCGCGCTGGTTGTCGAGCCCACTGCCAAAACGCAGGTAGGGCGCGATGTCGGAAACGCGGAATGTGTTGTCCAGCCAGAACGTGCTGCCGGAATGCTCGTCGTGGATGACCCCACTGATCATCACGTCGCCGACGTCGGCGTTGAGGGTCGCCGCCTTACCGAGAATGTACACGCCGCGCAGCTCAGCGGCCGTCTCGGCAACTTCGCGAAGGATGTTGTAGGCCGCCAGACCCAGTGGGTAGTCGACGTTGACGATCACAGCGCGGCTGGCGTGCAGCGCGCGTTCCTGGACGGGGCCGAGTCGCTCGTCGAGAGCCGACGGGTCGAGCCGATCAAGGGCAATCACCTGCGCCGCCACGTCGAGCGCGGTGCGGCTGCTGACGGCGATCAGGCCGGCGTCGCGTTCCTCGCGGCGCATCGCTGTCCGCTCCCCATCGGTGAGCACGCCGCGTTGCCACATGCGCGCAGCGAAGTACAGGAAGTTGTCCCAGTTGCCCTCGGCTCGACCCTCGCGGAATGCGCGCAATTCGTTGCGAAGCTCGTCCGGGCCGTTCCTCTCCACCGAGGCCACCAGGTCCTCCTGGTGGCGGCGTGCCAGCCCGGTGACCAGGTTGCCGAGACTGTGCGAGTTGCTGCTGACGAAGTACACCGGCCGGCCCAGCAGACCTTCAGAGCGCATCATCCCGGTGACCTGCTGCCACCACCGGCGCGTCACCCGAGCGTAGCCCACCTGGGTGCCTCCCAGCATGCGCAGGCGCAGCGAGAGGTGGCGCCGGCGGACCTGGTCGAGCCGGGTTGCGAAGGCGGCACCCCACACCTCTTGGAGTTGCGCCCAGTCGTCCTCCGAACCGCCGCAGCTGGCAGCGAAGTCCGCCGCCGCGCCCTCGCGCTGGGTGCTGGCGCGCAGCACATCCCGCAGCTTGTTCCACTCGATCTGGAAAGCCACCAGGGTGGGGACGAGATCGTCGACGTCGGATGCCGACGCGATGAGCACGGCAAGCGTGCCCCTACCGTCGTCGTACCAGCGCCGGCGCCGCCCGGGCGCACCGATCTCGGTCTGGGCTTCGAAGCTGTCGAAGCCGCGACGCCGAAAGATCTCTGCGGACTGGCCCATCACCACCAGGTCGGCGCCGAAGACGGCGTCGGGCAGCCGGCGAACCGCGTAAAGGAACGCTCCGAGGTCCGGAGTCGGCGAATCGGCGAGAGGGTGGAGGCTGCTGTGCATCGCCCTGTGAGAGGCCTCCAGGACCCGCAGCCGGGTCTCGCCCGTGCTCCGCAGCACCGTGGTGTAGGTGCGCCGGTAGACCTCAACGGCCTCGGCCAGGCTGGCGATGTCGGCGGCATCCGTGCCGGGTTGCCCGGTGAGGCCGGAGGCGGGGTGAGTTCCGGGGAGTGCCATGCCGCCCATTCTCCCGCGACCGGGTGCCCAAAGGCCCGTGCACGGTCGGGCGACGGTGGCCCCCTATGCTTGCCCGGCTCATGGGTACCATCGCCGTCACCGGCTCGGTGGCCTACGACACCATCATGGTGTTCGGTGGCCGATTCGCCGACCACATCCTCCCTGACCAGTCGCACATCCTCAACGTCTCCTTCCTGGTCGAGCGCCTCGAGACGCGCCGCGGGGGCACGGCCGCCAACATCGCCTACACCCTCGCCCTGCTGGGTGAGCGGCCGCTGCTCTGTGCCGCCGTCGGCAACGACTTCGCGGACTACGGAAGTGCGCTGCAGGCGATCGGGGTCGATACCTCGCGGGCGCTTGTCTGCGACGACGTCAGCACCGCCACGGCGTTCATCACCACCGACGCCGACGACAATCAGATCACCGCCTTTTACCCCGGCGCCATGGCACGAGCCGCGGGCGTTGACCTCAGCTCGTTGTCGGACGTCGAGCACGTGGTCGTCGGACCCGACGCTCCCGACGGGATGGACCTTCACGTGAGGCAGGCCACCCAGATCGGCGCCAAGCTGGTCTTCGCGCCGGCCCAGCAGCTCAGCTCGATGAGCGACGCCACACTGTCGGCGGGGCTGGATGCAGCCTGGCTGATCGTCGGCAACGACTACGAGTTCGAGGTCATCCACCGGCGCACCGGGCGCGATGTCGAGTCGTTCGCCACCGCCGGGGCTCTGGTGGCGCGCACTCGAGGAGGACACGGGAGCGAACTGCGTGTCGGCGGGGTCGTGCATGCCATCCCGGTCGCTGCCGCCGAGAAGGTCGTGGACCCGACCGGCGCCGGCGACGCCTACATCGGCGGCCTGCTCAGCGGCCTGCGCGCCGGCCGCACGCCCGACGTGGCCGGACGAACGGCTGCGCTCGCCGCGACGTACGTCGTCGAGCGGCTGGGGCCGCAGAGCCACCACTACACGCGCGAGGAGTTCGCGGCACGATACACAGCCGCGTTCGGCGACGCTCTGGTCTGACCGCACCACGGCGGGTGACCGCCACTCCCGGCGATGTGAGCTGACGCAGCTTCCAGCTCAGCAGCTGTGATCCACAAATCCTGAGCCTGAGCGGCGGCAACGCGGACCGTTCGCAGTTCCTGCGGCGTGCCATTGAGCCACTGACCTGTTGCTGCGGCGCGACGAATCCGTACGTGTTCATGTGGAAGCATGCCCGCTGTTGTGGTGGTTCAGCAACGGCTCTCCGATTGATGGCGCGCGGGCTGCGGCGCGCGCTGACCGTCCTCGCCGTCGCTGCGGCGCTGACCGTCGGCGGCGCCTTCGCACAGACTGCACAGACGTCATCGCCGGCGAAAGCTGGGATCCAGCCCGGCATGATGTCGGTGGTGGACCGGCAGGCCAGCACCGGCGGCTATGCAGCTCCGCTGATCGACGGCTGCCAGTGGGCAACGTGGGTGTCGCGCTGCTCCAACCTCACCGTCTACGGCAACGGCACTTCATTCGATGACACCGGCTGCGGCGCGCCCAACGGCTGCAACTTCGGCCCGGAATTCCAGTGCACAGAGCTGGCGCAGCGGTACGCCTACTACGCGTGGGGTGAACCCTCGGTCTGGGGCGGGTACGGCGGCGCCGACGGGAGCGCCGCGCAGATGTGGAACGCTGGGCCTGCCCTGCCGATCCCACTTCAGCAATTCGCGCAGGGCGGTGGCGTCGCCCCGCAACGGGGCGACCTCCTCATCTTCAGCCCGGGGTGGCTGGGAAACTACTGGGACGCGAACGGCCACGTGGCCGTGGTGAACGCCGTGGGGTCGAACCACGTCGACATCGTGCAGCAGAATGGGACGCCGAGCGGTGCTGATCAGCTCGGCCTCAACGGCTCGACGGTCACCGCCAATGGTTACACCCCGGTGATCGGTTGGCTGCACAACCCGCTGATGTCGAGCACCGGCGTCAGCAAGCTGAGTGCGGCGGCAGCCAACGGCCAGCAGATCCTGTTCTGGCAAGGCGCCGACAACCACCTGCACGAGGCATGGACCATAGGTGGTGTGTGGTACGGCCCGACCGACCTCACCGCCAGCTGGAACAATCTGGCGCCACTGACGTCGGCGCCGACTGCAGTGTTCGCTGCAGATGGACGGCAGACCGTGTTCTGGCGAAGCGCCGGTGGCCACCTGTGGCAGGCGGTGTACAGCGGCGGCTGGTCACAGCCGGTGGACCTCTCGACCACCTGGAGCAGCGGACAGTTGCTCCAGTCCGCCCCCAGCGCCGCGCTTGCGCCCAACGGACAGCAGGTGGTCTTCTGGCAGGGCGCCAGCGGGACTCTCATGGAGGCGTGGTTCGCTGCGGCCACGTGGTACGGCCCCGCCAACATCGCGGCCGGCTGGGGCAGCTCCGCTCCTCTCATTTCGGCGCCGAGCGTGGCTGTCAGCGGCGATGGCGTGCAGCTGGTGTACTGGCAGGCGCCCAACGGTCACCTCTGGGAGGCGTGGTACGCAGGGTCGTGGAACGGACCCATCGACCTCACCAAGGCCTGGAACGGCCAGGGGCTGCTCGGCTCGGGGCCATCCGTCGTGCTCGCCGCCAACGGCACGCAGTCCGTCTTCTGGAAAGGCACTGACAACCACGCCTGGGAGGCTTGGTTCAACGGGACGTGGAACGGACCGGCCGACTGGGACGCGCTTGGCACCCTGGCCTCGGCGCCGACCGCGACCATCACGTCGGCAGGTCAACAGGTCCTGTACTGGCAGACGCCGGCAGGCAACCTCGCTGCCGCAGCATGGAACGGAGCCTGGAATGGTCCGGCTGACCTTTCCTCGATGTGGGGCAACACCGGGCTGCTGAGCAGTGCCCCAAGCGTGTCGCTCACCCCCGACGGCCGCACCCAATTGACGTTCTGGCGCGGGATCAACGGTCATCTCCTGGAGGCCTGGTACACGGGCAGGTGGAACGGGCCGATCGACCTGAGCGGCGCATGGCGGGGCGCGCCACTGCTCGCTTCGGCACCCAGCGTCGCTGTCACTCCGGATGGCAGCACTCAGCTGGTCTTCTGGCAGGGGGCAGACGGCCATCTCTGGGAGGCGTGGTACACCGGTGCGTGGCACGGACCGGTGGACTGGACGGCGCGCTGGGGCGGAGCCTCCAAGTTGGGCTCGGCGCCCAGTGTGTGGGTCTCGCCGGATGGACGGCAGCAGACGGTGTTCTGGCGCGGGACCGACGGTCATCTCTGTGAAGCGTGGTTCTCGGGCTCGTGGAACGGCCCCGTCGACTGGAGCGCCCGCTGGCCTGGAACCCCTCTCCTGGCCTCAGCCCCGAGCGCGGTGGTCACGGCGGACGGCGCCGAACAACTGGTCTTCTGGCAGGACGCCGGCGGCCACCTTCAAGAGGCCTGGTACGCCAATTCGTGGAATGGGCCTTCCGACTGGTCAAGCAGCTGGAGCGGCGCCGCCCTGCTCAGCTCGGCGCCGAGCGTCGTGGTGACGGCCAACGGCAACCAGGCCATCTTCTGGCGGGGAGGCAACGGTCATCTCTGGGAGACCTGGTGGGGAGGGGCGCGCAGCGCCCCGCTCGACTGGGCCGTGGCGAGCAACGTCTCCAGCCAGCTCGGCTCGTCTCCGAGTGTTGCTCTGCAGGGCGGCGAGCAACTCGTCTTCTGGCGTGGACCGGACGGTCACCTTGTGGAGGCCTGGTGGGGGAGCGCCTGGCATGCAGTGGTCCAGGTGAGCGGGATTGGCCCGCTGACCTGACCCTATGGCTGACGGTCGGGTCAGCGGGCGACGGTCTGCTCGGCGGTGATCCCGGCGAACACGTCGGTTTCCGGCAGCGTGACGGGCACTCGCGAGATCACCAGCTGGAAAGCTTCGGTGCCGAAGTGTTCG
Organism: Candidatus Dormiibacterota bacterium; assembly: GCA_036732145.1. Taxonomy (GTDB): domain Bacteria; phylum Chloroflexota; class Dormibacteria; order Aeolococcales; family Aeolococcaceae; genus Aeolococcus. The sequence goes on along the minus strand of DAINCY010000006.1, from coordinate 52,318 downwards.
ATGTTCACCGCCTCGGGGATGGCGAGCATTGGCCAATCGGGGCCGATCTGGCTGTGGTGCGCGACCAGCGCCTGGCGCTTGCGGCGCACGGCGTCGCGGATGTCGACGGTGGTCGTGATCCATTCGTCAGGGGTGACGAAGGGCAGGTCCTCCGGATTCTCCACGCCGAACGGTGGTGGCATGCCCGCCTCCCTGGCCATGTCGGCGGCCTTGCGCAAGAAGGACAGCGGAATCGAGGTGTAGTACAGCTTGTGCACCCGCCACGGCTCGCCGGCGTCAGGGTAGAGCGACCTCATATGTGCAGCTTCAACGGCGAGCAAGGTCGCACGGTGCGTCTGGATGTGATCGGGGTGGCCGTACCCGCCCACACCGTCGTAGGTGACGACGACGTGTGGACGGAAGCGGCGGATGTGCGCGACCAGCCGGCCCACCGCCTCATTGATGTCTGCCTTCCAGAAAGCGTCGGGCAGCTCATTGGTGTCCGCTCCCCACATCCCGGAATCGCCGTAGCCAAGAAAGTGCACCTCGTCGACACCGAGAATCGCGCACGCCGCGCGCAGCTCCTGTTGGCGGATCTCTGCAAGGTGTGGTCGCGTCGACTCCTCGGGCATGTCCTCCGCCACGATGGTGGCGAGCTTGCCGTCCGTGCAACAGATGTTGGCGGTGCGGACACCGCGGTCATGAGAGGTCGCGAGCAGGCCGCCCATGGTGATCGACTCGTCATCGGCGTGTGCGTGCACAGACATCAATCGAAGCTCGCCCGTCACCGCCCTATTCCTCGGTGACCGACACCGAGCGCATCACGTCGCCCTGGCGGATCTCGCCAACGACCGGCATCCCCTTGACCACCTGGCCGAAGAGGTTGTACGCCTTGGCCAGCTTGTGGCGGCCGTCGACGGTGCAGATGAAGAACTGCGACCCGTTGGTGTTGGGCCCGGCGTTGGCGCAGGCCACGGCCCCGCCGATGTACTCGCCCTGCACCGGCTCGTCCCCGAAGTGATAGCCGGGACCCCCGCGACCGGTTCCCTCGGGGCAGCCCGCCTGGATGACGAAGTCGTCGACGACACGATGGAAGGTGAGCCCGTCGTAGAAGCCCTCGCGGGCCAGGAACACGAAGTTGTTGACGCTCTTGGGCGCCTTGTCGGGATAGAGCGACATGACGATGTCACCCTTGTCGGTGGCAATCGTCGCCGTGTACTTCTTGGACGGGTCGACCACCTGGTCGGCATGCGCGTAGGACTTGGGCATCGAGACCAGTGTAGCCAGGCGAGCCGAACGGCGACCCCGGCGCGGAGCCGCAAGGATCTGCCTGTCAGGTGGCTGGCGTGGGAGTGGCCGCCGCCGACGGCGTGCTGTGCTTGAGGCCGTGACCGTGCAGGAACTGGAGGGCACTGCGCGCGTCCTTGAGCAGCTGTGTCCCCGGTTCGGCCATGAGGGCCTCGATCTTGGTCTTGGCTGTGGCCAGACCGGCGGTCTCCTGGGCAGCCGTGATCTTGCCGGCGGCCACGGCGCGGCCGGCGAGCTTGGTGACCTGGGCCAGAATCTCGCTCGCGATCGCCGGCGCCTTGGCACCCGCGATGTCGTCGACCGACTTGCCGGCAAGGAGCTCACTGCGGACCGCAGCGACAGTCTGTCCGGTCTGGGTGGCGAGCAGGCTCAGAGCGCGCTGGAAAAGCTGGGCTCCACGGGCCGCGGTGGCGCTGTGACCGGTGGGGGCGGGCGACGGCGCGACCTGGGTCGAGCCCGAGGTCGACGAGGTGGGAGCGGCGGTGGTGTGCTGGCTGGCCACCGCGTAGCCGATGCCACCCCCGGCAGCGCCCACGGCGATGACGGTGGCGGCCATCGCCGGGAAGGCGTGGCGAGCGACCCAATGGGCGGCGCTGCGGGCGGATCTCAACATTGTGGGTGTCTCTCTGGAACAGGCTGATCGGGTTTGCCCATTGTCGACCTCCATCGCGCGCTCGGCCTGAGGCATGCCTGAGAAGTCACCGCCAGGTGGGCGAAGGACGCGATCCCCCGTGCCGTCGAAACCGTCGGGTAGAGTCACGGCGCCCTTTCGCAGACCTCATCCAGGAGTCGCGATGAACGTCGTCGTCTGCGTCAAGCAGGTGCCCGATCCCAACTCGCCGGGCCGGCTCGACCCTTCGACCCGCAGCCTCAAACGCGACGGGGAGTTGGTGCTCGATCCTGGCGACGAGTTTGGAGTGGAGGCGGGCCTGCAACTCGCCGAGAAACACGGCGGCGAGGTCACGGTGGTCAGCATGGGCCCGCAGCGCGTCGTCGACGCCGTGCGCAAGGCCCTCGCCATGGGCGCCGCCAAAGGGGTGCTCATCACTGACGATTCGCTGGCCGGCTCCGACGCCTTGACCACCGCCAAGGTTCTCGCCGCCGCCATCCGCAAGATGGACTTCGATGTCGTGATCACCGCGACCGAGTCGACCGACGGGTACACGGGGGTGGTTCCTCAGATACTTGCCGGCCTGCTCGACATCCCCGCGGTCACCTTCGCCAAGTCAGTCTCGTATGAGGGCGACATCCTCACGGTGGAGCGGCAGACAGAGACCGGCGTCGAGGTGGTCGAGGCCACGCTGCCGGTGGTGATCAGCGTCACCGCCGGGGTCAACGAACCCCGTTACCCCTCCCTCAAAGGGATCATGGGGGCCAAGCAGAAGCCTCTCGACCGCCCCACCCTCACGGACCTCGGCATCGAGGGTGTGGGTGGAGCATCCGCCGGCCAGAAGGTCACCGCCGTCGATGCGGCCCCCTTGCGCGCTGCGGGCGAGATCATCCAGGGCGACGGCGAGGCCGCCAAACGGATCGTCGACTTCCTCATCGAGAGGAAGGTGATCTGAGATGGCCCTGGGTACGACATGGGTGTTCGCGGAGATCGTCGACGGCGCACCCGTCCCCGCGGTGTTGGAACTGCTGACGAAGGCCCGCTCGCTGGGCGGCACCACCGAAGCGGTGGCACTGTCGCCGCAGGCCGAGGCGGCCGCTGCAGTTCTCGGCGAGTACGGCGCCACAACGCTCCACGCCGGCACCGACGCCGCCTACGGCGAACTCCTGCCCGGGGGGCCGGCGGCCGACGCCATCGCCGCCCTTGCGGATCAGCACCATCCCGACCTCATCCTCATCGCCGCCACGTACCTCGGCCGCGATGTCGCCGGACGCCTCGCCGCCAAGCTCGACGTGCCGGTCGTCGCCAACGGCCTGGACGTCGTCGCCAACGGCACGGTCTCCGTGCAGTCGTCGATCTTCGGAGCGACCCAGGACGTCACCACCGTCTTTGAGGCGAAGAGGCCGGCCATCGCTCTGATCCGGCCGAAGTCCTTCGCTGCAGAGAGCGCAGGCGGCGGTCCGGCCACAGTGACGCCGGTGGCCGGCGAGATCGCGGAACAGCACCGCTCGGTCAGGGTGGTGGAGCGCCGCGCCGAGGCGGCCTCCGGTCCCAAGCTGGAGGAGGCTCCGATCGTCATCAGCGGCGGCCGTGGATTGGGCGATCCCAAGAATTTCGAGCTTCTCGAGCAGCTTGCGGCTCTGGTCGGCGGCGCGGTCGGCGCCAGCCGCGCGGTGGTCGATGCCGGCTGGGTGCCGTATTCGATGCAGGTGGGCCAGACCGGAAAGACGGTGAAGCCTGCGGTGTACATCGCCTGCGGAATCAGCGGCGCCATGCAGCACACCGTGGGGATGAAGGGGGCCACGACGATCATCGCCATCAACCGCGACGCAGACGCCCCCATCTTCAAGCTCGCCGACCTCGGAGTCGTCGGTGATGCTCTGAAGATCCTTCCCCAGGTGATCGAGGAGATCAAGGCCCGCCGGGGCTGATCTGAAGCTTCGGCGACTGCCGAAATCCGCAATAGTGGTCTGCAGGGGCTTGGGCGCCGGTATACTCGCCCGGCCATGGACGACAAGGTCATTGTCGATCTGCTCGGTCAGGTCGGCAATCTCTTCACCTCCAGCTTGGAGCTGAAAGAGACGATCGACTTCATGCTCAAGGCCGCCTCCGACCTGGTGGCTTGCGACGCCGCCACCGTCTTTCTCCTCGACGAGGATGGCAGGAGCCTGAGCGCCATCGCCACCTTCCCATTCACGGAGGCGGTCGCCCGGGTGGCCACGTTCGAGCTCGGAGAGGGCATCGTCGGATGGGCCTCGCAGCACCGCAAGGTGGTGTCGGTGGTGGATGCCACCAAGGACAGCCGTTTCAAGAACCTGCCGATGGCCCACGCTCCGAGGAGCTGCCTGGTGATGCCCCTGCAGTCGCCGCAGCGGTTGGTGGGCGCGCTCACCATGGCTCGACGGGAGGTGCGCCCCTTCACGTCGGTCGAGCAGGCACTGATGCAGGTCATCGCCAACCAGGCGGCCATCTCCATCGACAACGCACGACTGCACGCCCGTCAGACGGTACAGCTGGCGCAGATCGCCGAGCAGAAGCGTGAGCTCGAACGGAGTTACGCACAGATCAACGAGATCTCGCGGCTGAAGAGCGAGTTCCTCGCCAACATGAGCCACGAGCTGCGCACCCCGCTCAACGCCATCCTGGGCTTCAGCGAGATCCTCAAGGACAATCTCGTCGCCCTCGAGGAGGAGCAGCGCCACGAGTGTCTGGAGAACATCCACACATCGGGAAAGCACCTCCTGGAGCTGGTCAACGATGTGCTCGACCTCAGCAAGATCGAGGCCGGGCGCATGGAGCTCAGCTACGACGACTTCTTCGTCAACAACGCCGTGCGCGAGGTGCACAACGTCATCCGTTCGCTCAGCGAGCGGCGTGACATCGACCTGACCATTGACATCGTTCCGGAGGATCTCCTGGTCCGGGCCGACAAGAGCAAGTTCAAGCAGGTGCTCTATAACCTGCTCAGCAACGCCATCAAGTTCACCGCCCAGGGGGGACGGGTGTGGGTCACGGCGAGGTCCGACGATTCTGAGACGCTGTGCGTCGAGGTGGGCGATACCGGGGTGGGCATTCCGCAGGAGCACCACGAGCGAATCTTCAACGAGTTCTACCAGGTGGATACCGCCACGACCCGTCAGGTGGAGGGCACCGGGCTCGGCCTCTCGCTGACGCGTCGCATCATCGAGCTCCACGGCGGGAAGCTGGAACTGGTGAGCGAGCCGGGCACTGGTTCGGTGTTCACCTTCCGTCTGCCACTGGCCGGCCTGCAGACTCCCAACGGCCACCGCCACAACCGCATCCTTCTTGTGGAGGACAATCGGAGCAACCGAGAACTCGCCACCATGGTGCTGAGCGGCAACGGTTTCGAGGTGGACATCGCCGTGGACGGCAACGAGGGTCTGCACAAGGCACGGAGTTCCCCGTACGATCTCGTCCTGATGGACATCGAGTTGCCGGGCATCGATGGCCTCACCGTCACGCGCATGCTCAAGTCGGACCCCAAGACGTCGTCAATCCCCATCGTCGCGCTCACCGCCAACGCCATGAAGGGCAACGAGCAGGAGGCACTCGCCGCCGGCTGCTCGGGATACATCTCTAAACCGATCGAGGTGGCGAACTTCGTACAGAGGATCGCCACGTATCTGGAGACCGAAGCCTCATGACCGGAGCCGGAAAGACCATCCTCATCGTCGAGGACGACGCCCCCAGCCGTGAGGTCGTGAGGCTCGCGTGCAGCGCCCAGAATCACACGCTGCTCGAGGCAGCCAACGGCGTCGACGGACTGGCTGCAGCCCGTGAGCAATCTCCGGATCTCATCATCCTCGACATCAATCTCCCTGGGATGAGCGGCCTGGACGTCTGCCGCCGGCTGCGCTCTGAGGGATCGCGGGTGCCGATCATCATGCTCACTGCCAAGGCCGACACCATCGACGTCGTCGTCGGCCTCGAGCTCGGTGCCGACGATTACGTCACCAAGCCCTTCGAGGTGCGCGAACTGATGGCGCGCATCGGTGCCCACCTCCGGCGCAGCGAGATCTCCTCGCAGGAACAGCCCCGCGATCGCTTCGAGTTTCCCGGCCTCACCATTGACCTCGGCCGCCGCCAGGCGTTTCGCGACAGCGAGGAGGTGATGCTCACCCTGACCGAGTTCAACCTCTTGGCGCTGCTCGCCTCCCGCCCAGGACAGGTGATGAGCCGCGGCGAGCTGCTCCGTCGCGTGTGGGGCTATGAGGTGGAGATCGAGACGCGAACCGTCGACGCCCACGTGTACAGGCTGCGCAGAAAGATCGAGCCCGACGCCGAGAAGCCAACGTACATCCACTCCGTTCCGGGCATCGGCTACCGCTTCTCCGGATAGCCAAGAGCCGCTTGGGAGTCGCCGCCTCCGCCGCCGCCGCACAAGACCGCCGCGTCGGGCCAGCTAGTAGATGAAGCCCGCGATGGTGCGAAGGTCGGCAGCGGTGATGGTGCGGTGGTCGACGCGCCCCCAGCCCCCGCCGTTGGCGTAGTAGTTCATCTCGGAGACGAGGAAGCTACCGTCGGAGTTGACCTTGTCCACGTATGCGACGTGGCCGAACCAGCCGGTGTGGAACACCACCAGGGCTCCGGCGACGGCGATTTGGCCCTCGGGGCGGATGCCATTGGCCGCAGCGAACCACACCCATGCGTTGCCGGACCAGGTCACGTTGCGGCGCATCGCGGCGTAGTACGTGCACTGGCCGTACGGGAACCCGACAGGGACTGACTTGTGGACCTCGACGATGGAGGGCACGCCGCCCGCGGACCGGGAGAAGAAACGGCCCACGAGCGCGCCGGCGGGGGCGGCGCTGATCGGCACCTGAAGGTAGCTGCCGGCGGGGCGGGGTGTGTCCTTGGCGAGGGCGTTGTAGTCGAGGACCACCCGGGAATCGAAGCCGAGACGCTTGGCGAACTGACTCGGTCGCTCATCGCCGAGCACGGCCACGAGCGCGCCCGCACTGGGGGGAAGCAGGAGCGCCGCTCCGGCTGGGGGCTCGGCGCCGGCTGCGAGACTGTTGGCCCACCGAATTGCCGCGGCGTCGGAGTGGTCGGCGGCGGCCAGCAACTCGACTGTCTGACCGGACCTGACGACCACTGTCTGTGCCGGCCGGGCGGCGATCGGGGGGACGATCGCCGGGCGCTCGATGACGGCGCTGAGGATGATGTCGCCACTGGGATGGGGGGCGGTGACCACAACGGCGGCGGTCAGTGAGGCGCGGGGCGCCAGCACAGGCAGCAGGAACGCCGCCAACAGCACCCACGCGTGCCGGATGAGTCGATGTCGGCTACCGCGAATGACCACCCCTCCTCACGGGTACGCCCCGCGGGACGTCGTCGACCATCCCCCAACGATCAGGTCGCGGCGGAGGTTAACAAAGGTGGATGCCCGCCGTCAAAGCCAGGCAGGTTCGGAGATACGGCTCCGGTACAGTGACCGAGCGACCGAACGGGAGGGGGTGGAGCCAGGTCACCGGCCGTCGAGAGCTGCGTCCTGTGCCCGTCGTGCCCAGTCCCCGGCTGGGCTAAAACTGATAATGACACTATCCCATAAAGTGCTACCATGCGCCGTCATGAGGAAGTACAAGCCGGTCGAACTGCCGCTGAAGGCAGTGCCCACCCAGTTCGCGCAGGAGCACGCTATGTGCCCCAACTGTCTCGACGGCGAGGCCGGGGTGATCGGCCGCCTCGGCCTCCGCCTGGTCTTCAAATGCCACCGCTGCCGGGTGCGGTTCCACCGAGAGGCTGCCATGGTGGGTCTGGCCTGACGCCTCGGTCGGACGCCGGGATACCCCAGTGCTATAGTCACCGCACAAGGGTTGACGCCGATGTCAATTGTGGGTCGGCTTGACGCGTTGGCCTCCGCGGCGCATGGTCAAAGCCTGAGCGCCCGCCACCGACTCGAGGAGGTCCCTCGTGCCTGATCAGAGCCACGTCGGCCGCCGCTACGAGGCGACCGGCCAGGTGGTCGACGGCGTGGCAGCCGAGGCGTTTGCACGGGCGATCGCCGGCTCGGATGAGGTCTACTCGCCTGGCACGGTGCCGCCGACCTACGCCGCTGCCTATGGCCTCTTTCCCACCCTTGCTCTGCTCTTCGCTGACGCCGAGGTGGGGGTCAACCTCGCCGGTCTCGTCCACGGCGAGCAGTCTTTCGAGTGGCCCAACCCGGTGCGTCGCGGCGACGTGGTCGACGCCACCGCGGTTATCGCATCCGTCGAGGAGAAACGCGGCATGACCTTTATCGGCGTCGAGCACGAAGCGCATAGGCAGGACGGCCAGACCGTCTGCCGCGGCCGCTCGCTGATGATCATCCGATGAGCGAAGCCGGCGCCGCAACCCTCAGGTCGGTTGCCGTTGGGGACGAGATGACCCCGCTGGCCCGCACCGTGACGCAGGAGCAGATCAACGCGTACGCTCAGGCGTCAGGGGACCACAACCCGATTCACGTCGATCCCGACTTCGCCCGCTCCGTCGGGCTTCCGGGGACCATTGCCCACGGCCTGCTCGACACAGGCATCCTCACCGAGGCCGTGGCGCGCTGGGCAGGTGGATACGAACAGGTTGCTTCGGTCGCCTGCCGCTTCTCCAAACCGCTGCTTCCCGGTGAGACGCTCACATGTACGGGACGCGTGGTCGACGTCGATGAAGCAGAGGGCGTCGCCACCCTGCAGCTCCAGGCGGTTTCGAGCAGCGGCGACCGCGTCCTCACCAACGGCCGGGCCACAGTCCGGCTCCCACGATAGAGGGAACACCCGACATGGGGTTCGACTTCAGTTTCACCCAGGAGCAGGAGGAGATCCGCAAGCTCACCCAGGAGTTCGCGATCAACGAGATGCGCCCCGTCGCCGCCGACTACGACGAGAAAGAGGAGACGCCGTGGGCGGTCATGCAAAAGGCCCACGACCTCGGACTTGACGCGGCCAGCGGCTTTCCCGAGGAGTACGGAGGTGGCGGGATCGACCTCATGAGCTCGTTGATCCTCACCGAACAGCTGGCCTGGGGTGACGCCGGCATCGCTGTCTCCATCAACGCCTCCGGTCTGGCCGGCGCGGCCGTCATCGCCATGGGAACCGAGGATCAGAAGAAGAAGTACATCGGCATGTTGTGCGACCCCAAGACGCTGCGCATCGGCGCGATGGGGCTGACCGAACCAAACAGCGGGTCGGATTCGATGGCGCTGGAAACCACGGCCACCAAGGTCGACGGCGGCGGCTACATGCTCAACGGCACCAAACAGTTCTGCACCAACGGTGGCATCGCCGACATCCAGGTTGCGTTCGTCACCACCGACAGGTCCGCCGGGGCGGCTGGGATCGCCGGCTTCGTCATCGAGAAGGACACCCCCGGTATGAGGCAGGGGCGTAAGGAGAAGAAGCTCGGAGTGCGCGCGTCACACACCGCGCAGGTCATCTTCGAAGACTGTTTCGTTCCCGAAGAGGCTCGTCTCGGATTCGACACAGAGGGCAACGCCACCGGTCCGGGCGCCATCGGCGCGCTCCTGATGCTCGAAGCCACTCGACCGCTTGTTGCTGCCGGAGCAGTGGGAATCGCCCGCGCCGCGTACGAGTTCGCGCGCGACTATTCCCTGGAGCGGTATGCGTTTGGTAAGCCGATCGCGCAGCACGAGGCCATCGCCTTCAAGCTCGCCGACATGGCCACGGAGATCGATGCCGCGTGGCTGCTGACGCTGCGGGCGGCATGGATGGCTCAGAACGGCATTCCATTCGCCCGCGGCGAGGGATCCATGGCGAAGCTGATGGCTGGTGACGTCGCCATGCGGGTCACCACGGATGCGGTGCAGGTGCTGGGCGGCTACGGCTACATCAAGGAGTATCCGGTCGAGCGCTTCATGCGCGACGCCAAGATCTACCAGATCTGGGAAGGGACTGCGGAGATTCAGCGCCTGGTCATCAGCAGGCTCATCCTCGGCGAGCGGAAGGCGCTGGGCGCCCGTCCACGGGTGATCAAGGACGACCCGAGCGGTGTGGAGGCGGTCGCTGCGGCCGGCTGATCGGAGCAGCGACGGTCCCGCACCGCCTCAGCCTCGGTTGTTGCGGCGCTCGCGGCCACGGTGGATCTCCGCCTCGGCTGCCGCGCGGCTGTCCCAGCCCCTCACCTGGGTGGCCTTGCCCGGCTCAAGTTCCTTGTAGATCTCGAAGAAATGGGCGATCTCGAGCAGCAGCGACTCCGGCACGTCTTCGAGCTCCATCCATGCGACACGCGTGTCGGCACATGGGACCATGAGTAGCTTCGCGTCGGGGCCGTGCTCGTCGGTCATCCAGAACACGCCGAGTGGGCGGCAGAAGATGTGGCAGCCGGGGAATGTGGCCTCCCCAAGGAGGACCAGAGCGTCGACCGGGTCGCCGTCCTCGCCGAGCGTGTCGACGACAAAGCCGTAGTCGGCCGGGTAGCGTGTGGCCGTGAACAACTCGCGATCGAGGCGCATGGCTCCCACGGCGGGATCCCATTCGAACTTGTTGCGGCTGCCCTTGGGAACCTCGACGACGATGTCGACCTCAAGGAACTCTCTCATGCGCCGCGCTCCCAGTAGGTGATCACGTCGGATCGCGGCGACTATAGCCGACCGCCCCACAGGGCACCGCAGAACCGCGCGTTGCTTGGCGATAATCGGCAACCGTCACAGCACCACGGGCCACTGGGAGAGCCGTAGATGTTCAGCCTCGCCGGCAAGGTTGCTGTCGTCACCGGCGGCTCGCGCGGTCTGGGTCGTGCCGACTGTCTGGCGCTGGCGCGCGCCGGCGCCGATGTGGTGGTCACCGACATCCTCATCGAGTCCGACCCCGACATCCAGAAGGCTGCCGAGGGCGCCAATTCGGCACTCGCCCAGCTCTTCACCTCGCAGCACGCGGTATACGCAGAGCAGACCAGCAACGAGATCCGCCAGATGGGGCGGCGCTCGGCCGCGATGAAGATGGACGTGACCAGCCGGGACCAGGTGAGCGAGGTCTTCGGGCAGGTGAAGAGGGACTTCGGCTCCATCGACATCCTCATCAACAACGCCGGCACGCTCGACCACATCGCCCAGATCGAGAACCAGAGCGAAGAGCTGTGGGAGCGGGACCTGCGCGTCAACCTGAGCGGGGCAATGCTCTGCACCAAGGCGGCGTGGCCGTACATGCGCGAACAGAACTGGGGCCGGGTCATCTACATGGCCTCAGTGGCGGGGACGCTCGGTGGATTCGGGCAGGCGTCGTACTCCACCACCAAGGCCGGCCTGATCGGGCTGGGCAAATCCATGGCGCTCGAGGGCGCGCGCTTCGGCATCACGGCCAACGTCATCGCCCCGGGGATCATCGGCACCGAGGCGTTCAAGGCGGGCAGTCCGAAGATGAACGACCGCATGGTGCTCCGCACCGCATTGAGGATGCCGGGGGAACCCGAGGACATCGCCCACGCCATCTGCTTCCTTGTGTCGCCAGAGGCCCGCTACATCACCGGTCAGGTGCTCACCGTCGCCGGAGGCATCGACCTCTTCGTCTACTAGGGCTGCTTTCATGAGGCGTCCAAAGCCCGACCACCTCGAGGTCGGGGTCACCTACTGGCCGGCCGCGGTGGGCCCGTATCTCTGGCACGAGTTCCGGGTCGACACGGTCGAGCGGGATCTAACCGCCATCGCGTCGCGGCGCATTCCCGTGGTGCGGGTCCTGCTCAGCTGGGACGCGTTCATGCCGACCGACCGCGCGCCCAGTCCACGCCGGATGCGCGACCTGGAGACTCTTCTCGGCACAGCCCGCGAGCTGGGGCTGGGCGTGGTGCTGACACTCTTCGCGCAGTCGATCGGCGACTGCGTGATGCTGCCCGCCTACGCCATCGACAAGCGCGCGCCTCGGCGGGGGGTGCGGTGCGTCACCGATGCGCGTGTTGTCGACGGTGGACCGCGCGACATCTATACAGACGCGCTCATGCTGGAGGTGCAGGTGCGCTGGCTCGACGCGATGCTCGCCGGGTTCGCCGGTCACCCGGCCATCGCCGCTTGGGATCTCGGTCATGATCCGGCAACCACGATTCGGCCGCGACGCATCGCCGAGATGGCGGCCTGGGCAGCGCTTCTCGCCGCGCGTGTCCACGCCGAGGACGAGGAATGCCGGCTCACGCTGGGACAGGGCGACCTGGTGCGCGGCCGCGGGGTTCGCCTGGCTGCGGTCGGCCAGCACGTGGACTCGCTCGGACTGGTGCTCCGCCCCCAGCGCCTTGTGCTGCCAGGTGAGCCGCTTGACCCCGGCCGGCCGGTGTTCACCATCGAGCTCGCCCAGGCGCTTGCCGGACCGACAGTCCCGCTGGTGGTGGAGTTGGGGATCGCGTCCGGCGACGTGGGTGAGGCCGCGGCCGGTGATACGTCAGCCGTCGACCGAGTCACCGCCGCGCCGGACGACGCGCGACGCGACGCGGATCAGATGCTGCAGCGCATCATCGGCGCCGGTGTTGCGGGGCTGCACGCGGGCGGGTGGTGCGACTGGGGCAAGCGCCTGATCGACACCCCGCCGGTGGACCGGAGGCCGTGGTTGTCACGGCTGGGACTCCTTGACAGCACTGGGGTTTCCAAGCCGATTGCGGAGGCGTGGGATGCTGTGGCCGGCCGCGAGCACGCGCTCGGCGCGCCGTCGCCGTATCCGGCGGTGATCGATGTCGAGTCGTACTACGCCAACCTTCCGGACTCGCTGTTGGACGTGCACGCGTCGTGGCAGGACGACCGGGGCGACGCTCCTGCTATTCTCGACTGAGCGTCGACACGGAACGGCCACACCGCTCGCGGTCACGCTCTCGATCGCACTGATCGCAGGTCTCCGGTGCTGACCCGGGGCGTCCCCGTATGGGGTCGGCGGCGCGAGCGTGTCGGGTTTTTCGATGTCAAGCTCGACTCCTGGAGGACCCACAAGTGCCCGCTGGCCGCATCAAGATGATCAGTCCCGACCGCGGTTTTGGTTTTGTCCGCGGTGACGACGGTTCGGAAGCGTTCTTCCACCGCACCGAACTCACAACTGTCGATTTCGACAGCCTCGAAGAGGGGGAGTCGGTGACGTTCGAGGTGGTCGACAGTCCCAAAGGGCCACGCGCCCGGAACCTGCAGAAGGTCGGCTGAACAGGTCGCCTAGCGCGGTCTGAAGAGAGGAGTGCTTGTGCTCTCCTCTTTTTCTTTGCCCAAGACCTGAGCGGTGAGCAGTTCACCACGCGCGTCGAGCTCGAGCATCCGCTGCGCAGCCGCGCGCACACGCTGCTGGTCGAGCCCGCGAAGGCGGACGATGACCTGCCGCGCCTCGCTCTGCGGGTACGACCCCGCGGCCACGTCTCCGTATTCCTCGGCCAGCCGTCGCAGCGGCACATACAGCTCCGATTCGGGCACGCTGCGGTAGCGCACCTCCACGACCAGCGAGGCCGTGCCGCCCGCGAAGAAGCGCGGCATCAGCTCCTCGTCGACGATCGTCGTGAACTCGCGTGGGACGCCGGGAAGGATGAAGAGCCAGCGCTGGGGGCCGACCTCGTAGGCCATCGGCGGCGCCATGCCGCGACGGTTGGGCAGCACCGTCCCACCGGCAGGAACCACGGCGCAGCGCCGGTTGCCCTCGCTGACCACGGGGTGGGCGATCCACCCGGCAGCGTGCATCCGCGACACCATGGCAGTGATGCCCGCCAGGGCCACGGCGTTCTCCTCGAGTGGCCGGCCAAGGGCGCGGGCCACGGCTTCGAAGGTGCGATCGTCGGGGGTGGGACCAATGCCTCCGCACACCGCGATCCGGGTGACCTCGCCATCTGAAAGAGCGCGATGGACCGCGGTGACGACGTCCTCAAGTCGGTCGGCCACCACCTCGATGCGACGCACCGGGAACCCTGCGGCAAAGGCACGCGCTGCCAGGAAGGCGGAGTTGGTGTCCTGGGTATGGCCGGAGAGGATCTCGTCGCCGACGGCGATGATGACCGTCGCGGGCGTCTCTGGCATCGCTTCGAGCCTACACGTCAGCATCGCGTCGGGGTCGCCGGTCGGTACAATCTCGCGGCTCGTCTATCGGCGGCCGCCGCGCGCAGTGCCGCCTGTTCGGAAGGACCGCATGACCATCAATGTCCTGCTGCCCATCGCCGCCGCCGGGGTGCTGGGGCTGGCCTACGCCATCTACCTGATCTTCTGGGTGCTTCGCCAACCCCAGGGCAACGACCTGATGCGCGAGATCGCCCAGGCCATCCAGGATGGGGCGAAGGCCTACCTCAACCGGCAGTACACGATCATTGCCGCGATCGGTTCGGTCATTGTCGTCTTCCTGTTGCTGACGCTCGGCTGGCAGACGGCGGTTCTCTTCGTACTCGGCGCGGTGCTCAGCGCAGCAGCCGGGTATGTCGGCATGAACATCTCGGTCCGCAGCAACTTGCGCACCGCTGAGGCCGCTCGCGGCGGCCTCCAGCCCGCTCTGCGCATGGCCTTCAGGGGGGGCGCGGTCACCGGTCTCATGGTGGTGGCATTCGGACTGATCGGGGTGGTCATCGCCTACGGGGTCTTCCAGAACATCGACGACATCGTCGGGTTCGCCTTCGGTGCTTCTCTGATCTCGGTGTTCGCGCGCCTCGGTGGCGGCATCTACACCAAGGCCGCCGACGTCGGCGCCGACCTGGTGGGCAAGCTGGAGGCGGGCATACCCGAGGACGACGCACGCAACCCCGCGGTCATCGCTGACAACGTTGGCGACAATGTCGGTGACTGCGCGGGGATGGCGGCAGACCTCTTCGAGACCTACGGCGTCACCGCGGTGGCCGCGATGCTGCTCGGGGGACTGCTCTACAAGAGCAGCACGGGCCACAACCTCGCGTTCATCGTGTATCCGCTCATCCTGGGAGCGATCAGCATCGTGGCATCGATCGTCGGCACGTGGTTCGTGAAGATCCCACGCAACGGCTGGATCATGGGGGCCCTGTACAAAGGACTCATCGCGGCGGTGGTGGTGGCGATCCCACTCTTCTATCTGGCCACGCGTCTGCTCGACAGCAATGGCGAGTTCAACAACACGGCGTTCACCGCAGGGGCCACCAACCTGTTCTGGTGTGCCGTCATCGGCATTGTCATCACCGTGCTGATCGTGGCCATCACCGAGTTCTTCACGGGCTCGCAGTTCTGGCCGGTGAGGACCATCGCCCGCGCCTCGCAGACCGGACACGCAACCAACATCATCGCGGGCCTGGCCATCGGCATGGAGGGCACCGCCATCCCCGTGCTCGTCATCGGGGCCGGCATCCTGGGCTCGGCAGCTCTGGCCGGCCTCTACGGCATCGCGATCGCGGCGATGTCGATGCTCTCGATGACGGGAATCGTCGTAGCCATCGATTCGTACGGCCCCATCACCGACAACGCCGGGGGCATCGCGGAGATGGCCAACCTGCCGGAGTCAGTGCGCAACGTCACCGATCCGCTGGACGCAGTGGGCAACACCACCAAGGCGGTGACCAAGGGATACGCGATCGGTTCGGCGGGGCTGGCCGCGCTGGTGCTGTTTGCCAGTTACACCGACGTCCTCAAGAACCATCACGGTGGTGTGGCGTTCAGCTTCGACCTCTCGCTCAACAACGGACTGGTCATCGTCGGCCTCTTTCTCGGCGGCATCATGCCGTTCCTGTTCGGGGCGCTCTGCATGCTCGCCGTCGGCCGCGCCGCTGGGGGCGTGGTCATCGAGGTACGCCGCCAGTTCCGCGAGATCCCGGGCATCATGGACGGCAGCGGCAAGCCGGAATACGCACGCTGTGTTGCGCTTGTGACCGCGGCGGCGCAGCGCGAGATGATCATTCCCGGTCTGCTACCGGTGGTGGCACCGCTGGCGGTCGGCTTCATCCTGGGCCCCCAGGCGCTCGGCGCCATGCTGCTCGGCACCATCGTGGTCGGGCTCTTCGTCGCGCTGCAGATGACGACCGGTGGAGGCGCGTGGGACAACGCCAAGAAGTACATCGAGGACGGTCACTACGGTGGGAAGGGCACCGACACGCACGCGGCCGCGGTCACCGGTGACACGGTGGGCGACCCGTACAAGGACACCGCCGGTCCGGCCATCAACCCGATGATCAAGGTGATGAACATCATCGCCATCCTGGCCGCCCCGACGATCGCAGTGCACCACCTGCTGTACTGATGCGCGGCGGCGGCACCAACCGCCAAAGAGGACGGACGTGGACGAGTATCAGCTCGAGATCCAGGCGATCCGCTCGACCCTGACCAGGCTCCGTGCGGACGAGGCTGATCCCGAGCTCATCGAGGAATACGAGGCCGAGGTGCGCATCCTCGTGGCGCTGTACACGGCAGCGACGGAAAGCCTCGACGCCGGTCTGGCTGACCCTCGCCTGCGGACGGTGCTCGCCGAGCTGGGCTTCGGGGAATGGAACATGCAGAACGTGTACTCATTCGTCTACGACGCGGCGCTCGACATGGACGAGTCCGGTCATGACCTGGCGGCGCGTGTCGGTCAGACCGACTTCGTCGGCGCCCTGCTGGCTGCGGAGGAGTGAATCCGTGACCGTGACTGGGCCAGGACGGCGCGGGCGACATGCCGCGACTCAGAATCCGATCAGTGGACGGCCGCGGTCGGCTGAGCCTCCACCCGCATCACCGCGGCCGGTTCCCGCGGGATCTTCTTGCCAGGGTTGAGAATCCCTGCAGGGTCGAACGCCTGCTTGATGCGCCTCATCAGGGCCACCTGCTCGGCGCCGAGCTGGCGCTCGACGAACGCGAGCTTGGCCGTGCCCACCCCGTGCTCACCGCTGAGCGAGCCGCCCATCGAGAGCACCGTCTCAAAGAGCTGCTCGGCCGCTGCCGCGGCCTTCAGCCTGTCCCCGGGGACGCGCGGATCGATGAGGAACGTGGTGTGGATGTTGCCGTCACCGAGGTGGCCGAAGTTGACCACCCCAAGCTCGTTCGCCAATCCGATCTTGCGGCTGCGATCCACCAGCTCAGCGACCCGATCGCGCGGCACCACGACGTCCTCGTTCACCTTGCCGATCTGCACCTTCGCGACCGCGGCGCTGACCGACTTGCGCAGCCGCCACAGACGGGCGGCTTCGGCCTCGCTGGTGGCGTGGTCGACGGTGCGTGCGGCCGACTGGGCGAGGGCCCTCCGCACGGCCTCACCCTGGGCGTTCACCTCGGTCGCGCTCCCCTCCACCTCGACGATGAGCAGCGCGCCGGCGCCGGGAGCCACCTCACCGGCCCCGGTGGCAGCGATGGCATCGAGGGCGGCCCGATCGAGAAACTCGAGCGCGGCGGGCACGATGCCCGCCTCGGCAATTGCCGCGACCGCCGCTGAGGCGGCCTCCATGCCGTCGAAGGTGCCGGCCAGTGTGGCCCGTGCGGCCGGCGCGGGGATGAGGCGCAGGAGCACCTCGGTGATGACCGCGAGCGTGCCTTCAGATCCGCACAGCAAGGGCATGAGCTGCGCGGCATCCGCACCCTCGCCCAGCCGCACCACGCGCCCGTCGGCGAGAACCGCCGTCAGCCCGGCCACGAAGTCGGTCGTGGTCCCGTAGCGCAGCGCGTGCGGACCGGCGGCGTTGCAGGCGACGTTGCCACCGATGGTCGAGGTGCTCGACGATCCCGGATCCGGCGGGTAATACAGGCCTGCCGCTGCAGACCTTGCGTGGACCTCCGCGGTGATCACGCCGGCCTCGACAGCGATGCGTTGCGCCTCGGTCTCGAGCGCGTCCACCCGCGTCATGCGGCAGAGGTTGAGAATCACGCCGCCGTCGGCTGCGGCCCCGCCGGCGTATCCGGTGCCGGCGCCGCGCGGAACCACCGCCACACCGCGCGTCGCGCACACCGCGACAACCCCGGCCACCTCGCCCGTTGTAACTGGGAAGACGATCGCATCGGCGAGACGTCGCAACCCGGAGGCGCCGTAAGCGTCGTACGCGTAGGCGGCCAGGTCGGCCGGACGAGCGTAGACGTGCGACGTTCCCACCTGCCGCTCCAGGTCACGGAGGAGGTCGCGGCTCAACATGACGGGCCATTCTAGTGTTGCCGGTCGGCCGTCCTCGGGGCTCTGCCATACTCGAACGCGAATGAGTGACGACTCGCCGCCGGCTGTCCTCGAGCAGGCGCTCGCCACAGTCGTGGATCCCGAGTTGCGCCGGCCGATGCTGGAGCTGGGGATGCTGCGCGACCTCCGCATCGAGGGCTCGACGGCATTCATGCGCGTGGTTCTGACCACCCCGGCGTGCCCACTGAAGGATCAGATCCGCGGCTCGATCGAGGCAGCCGTGATCGGCACCGTTGCGGGCATCGAGACGATCGAGATCACCTGGGATGCCAACGTCACCTCGACCCGGGGCCTGCCCGGCCGCCAGGAGATCCCCGGGGTGCGCAACGTGCTTGCCGTCAGCGCCGGAAAGGGAGGCGTCGGCAAGACCACAGTCAGCGTCAACACGGCGATAGCCCTGAGCCTCAGCGGCGCCCGTGTCGGCCTGCTCGACGCCGACGTCTACGGACCCAACGTGCCGATCATGATGGGCATCACCGCCCAACCCGAGCCAGGCGAGTCCAACCGAATCAGGCCGCTGACCGCGTACGGCATCAAGGTGATGTCCTTCGGCACCATCCTCAAAGCGGGCCAGCCGGTGATCTGGCGTGGACCGATGCTCGCCAAGGGACTGCGCGAGTTCCTCTACGAGGTCGAGTGGGGCGAGCTCGACTACCTGGTGGTCGACCTGCCACCGGGCACGGGCGACGTGCAGCTGAGCCTGGCCCAAAGCGTTCCCATGACCGGCGCCGTGATCGTCACCACCCCGCAGGACGTGTCACTTGCCGATGTGAGTCGCGGCATCGAGATGTTCCGCCAGGTCAAGGTGCCGGTTCTCGGCATCGTCGAGAACATGAGCGGCTTCGTGTGCTCGCACTGCGGCGAGACCACCGACATCTTCGGCAGCGGAGGCGGCCGCGGCTTGGCAGAGACGTACGACGTGCCCTTCCTGGGCACCATCCCGCTCGACCCGCGCATCCGTCTCGGCGGCGGTGACGGTCAGCCACTCATGGCGGCGGCGCCCGACAGCACCGTCGGTGGCGTGTTCCGCGGGGTTGCCGCCCACATCGCCGGCCGGGTCAGCCAGGAGAATTTCGCCAGCGCGGCGGGTCCGCTGATGCCCGCAGGCCCGCGCATCCCCCTTCGCCCCTAACAGCCATGGCGACGTCGCGGGCGGGCCATCGCGCTGTCGCGAGGCCGGCGGCCCCGGCGGCGGCGATCGTCGTCGGCGAAACCGGAACCGCGCCATCTGCCGCTCCCGCCCCGAGCCGATGGCTGCTCATCGCCCTGGCTGTCGGCGCTTTCATCAGCATGGCCGACGCCACCATCGTGGCCGTCGGGCTCGATCCGCTGGTCCGCCACTTCGCCGTTCCGCTCAGTGCCGGCCAGGAGGTGCTGAGTGTGTACCTGGTGGCGATCACCGCGACGCTGCCCACGCTCGGCAGGCTGGGTGACCGGTTCGGGCGGCGGCGTGTCTACCTCGCCGGCTTCGCCATCTTTGCCCTGGGCTCGGTGGTGGCCGCACTGGCGCCCTCGTTCGTGGTGCTTCTGGTGGCTCGCGCCGTTCAGGCGGTCGGCGGTGGTGTGCTGACCGCAGGCAGCCTGTCACTCATCGCCGAGTACGCCCCGCGGGGTCGCACCGGCCGCTCCGTCGCCGTGCTGGTGATCACCCAGGCGTTCGCAGGTCTGGCCGGACCACCGCTGGGTGGCATCCTGGTCGCCCTGGGCGGCTGGCAGGCAATCTTCTGGGCGGGCCTGCCCATGGCCGCCATCGGCGCCGGGTTGGCGGTGCGTTTCGTGCCGCCCACGGTCCATCGCCGCCGAGTGCGGCTCGATGTCGCGGGGTCGATTCTCACGGCCACGCTGCTGCTGGGCATCGGTGCCGGCATCGCCTCGATCGGCGGACCGGTGGTGGGCGATGCCGGACCGGAGGTCTGGTTCTCGGTCGCCTGGGTCAGTCTCCTTCTGCTTGTCCCCACCGAGCTGATCGCCAGGCGCCCGGTCATCGACGGCCGCTTGCTGCGCAACTCTCGATTCGCGGCAGCGACCATGGCCACGTTGCTCAGCACCGGCACTCTGATGTCCTGTTTCGCCCTGCTGCCGTACTGGCTGGAGCAGGCCCACGGCGCAGCTCCCATCGTGGCGGGCCTCGCGTTCGTCCCGATCGCGGTGGGAATCGGCGCCACCTCCCGCCGCGGGGGGGCCTTGAGCGATGCCGGCCGCACCGGTCTGACCACCGCGGCCGGCATGGGTCTCGCTGCCGCCGGATTCGCGACTGCGGCCGTCGCCGCGCATGTCGATGCCTGGTGGCTGCTGCTCACCGGTCTGCTGGTGCTCGGCCTCGGCAACGGGTTGTTCTCCTCGCCGAACACCTCCGCCGCCATCCGTGTGGCACCGCGCGATGCCCTGGGGAGTGCCGCCGCGTTTCTCTCGACCGCGCGCAACGCCGGCGTCATCATCGGTCTGGCCGTCACGGGAGCCGTGTACACGTCCTCCGCTCACGGTGGCCCTGGCGCCGCGGACTCGGTGGCCACCGGCGTCTTCGCCGCCGCGGCGGCCATCTGCGTGCTCGTTGCCGGGCTCACCGCCCGCGCCTACCGCGAGCATTCCGAAACCTAGTTCAGCAGCTGCCGGATGGCGCGATGCAGCGCGGGAATGGCCTCGACGTCGTCGGTGAAAACGCGCACCAGCTGGTTGTGCTGCGGCAGTCGCTCGATCATCTCGGCGGTGTGGGTACGTTCGACGGTGCCCTTGATGGGATCGTACATGTCGACAAACCCGTGGTCGGCCATGGGGTTGTGGGGCGCGATCTTCGCCGACACCACATCCACCTGCACTCGCGCGCGCGCCGTCACGTCGGGAACGGCGGCGAGCAATCGCTCCTGCAGCGTGGAGAGGTCGACGCCGCGATGGGCGATGGTCTCGTAGGCGAGGTGCCAGTGCAGGTCGCGGCCGAGCAGCCGGCCCCACGCGTCGCCGAGACGCCGCTCCTCGCTGCCCAGAGGTGAACGGGTCCAGCGTTGTGCCGCCTCGAGCACCGACCAGTCGTTGAGCCTCAGGTAGTCGTCGCGGTTGTCGAGGGGATTGCCGGGAAGGAGAAGCGCGATGGTGTCGGAGAAGATCTCACGCATGGAGAGGTCGAACCTCCGTCCGGTGCGGTGGTGGTACACCTGTGTGTACATGTAGAGCCGCGATGCAAGGAACATCTGCAATGCCGCGGCGGCGTGCATGTGCAGGACCATGGTGTCGCCGGCGATGAAGGAATAGTGGATGAGCCGCTGCACGTCGACCGGTCCCAGCGAGATGCCGCACATGTACGCGTCGCGGCGCACGTAGTCGAGGTTGTCGACGGTGGCGGGCCCGCACAGGATGGGTTTGCAGGCACGCAGCCATCCGGGTGGTTCGTAGCCGGGGATGCCGGCGTCGGCCATCACCCAGGCAACCCACCGCGGGTCGACGGATTCGCCCGGCTCGAACGCACCCGAGGGCGAGGCCCGCAGCGACCCGATGACGTCGGCCAGCTCGTTCTCGACCAGGGAGCGTCCGACATCCTCATGGTCGATGTGCCACTGCGACAGCACCTCCTGGTCGAAGAAATGACCGAACGGACCGTGCCCGACGTCGTGCAGCAATCCAGCCAGGCGCAGCGTCTCTTCGACGCACGCAGGTGACGGCGCCTCCGGGAAGGCCGCACGGAGTGACGCGTCCACGCGACGAGCGAAGAGGCTGGCGAGGTGCATGGCACCGAGCAGGTGGACGAATCGCGAATGCTCGGCGGATGGGAACACCCACCACGCGGACTGCAGCTGGTGGATGCGACGCAGGCGCTGGAGCCATGGGGCGTCCAGAAGAGTGCGCTCGCCCGGTTCGGTCGATGTCCCCTTGGTGATCTCGATGTAGCCGTACAGCGGGTCGGCGATCAGGTTGACCTCGCTGAACCGGTCGGCCGCCGGCAGCGACGGGTTAGCCACCGAACCTCGGCATCACAGGACCTCCAGCGGGTGGACGGAAGCAATCTTTATACGCCACCGGTGGAGCGGCGCAGGAAGGGCGCCCGCGCGCCTGTCGGCGATGATGCGCGGATGCAGGCAGCGCCGACGCTCGCCGGATTCGCCGTCACCGCGGATGCCATCGCCGCCACGCCGTCGAAGCGAGCCAAGGTACGCCTGCTCGCTGATCACCTGGCCGCTCTCGACCCCGCTCGCCTTCTCCTGGCCACCCGCTACTTCGCGGGCCGAGTCTTCGCGCCAGGCGATTCGCGCACGCTCAACCTCGGTGGCGCCGCCCTGTACAAGGTGCTGCGCGAGGTGGCCGGCGTCGAGGACGGCGTGCTCAGCGCGACGTACCGGCGCCACGGCGACGCGGGGGACACCACCGCCGATGTCCTGGCGGCGGCGCGGGGGCCTGCGCAGTACGACGGCGTCGACCTGGTCGACGTCGACGCGGCGTTCGC
The DNA here is from genome assembly GCA_036732145.1 of Candidatus Dormiibacterota bacterium. Lineage (GTDB taxonomy): Bacteria > Chloroflexota > Dormibacteria > Aeolococcales > Aeolococcaceae > Aeolococcus. The sequence goes on along the minus strand of DAINCY010000006.1, from coordinate 29,952 downwards.
CGCCATCGCGACCGCCGCAGGGCCGAAGGGACGCGCGGCTGGATTCGCCGACCTGCTCCGCCGCTGCTCACCGGACGAGGCCCGTTACGCGGTCAAGCTTGTCACCGGCGACATGCGCATCGGACTGCGTGAGGGACTCGTCGAGGAGGCGATCGGCGTCGCCTTCGATCGCCCTGCGACGGACGTCGCCAGGGCGGTCATGCTCCTGGGGGACCTCGGGCAGGTGGCCTGCCTGGTGGCGCGCGGCGAAAGCGTCGAGCGGCCGCGGTATTTCTCCCCGTTGCGTTTCATGCTCGCCTCGCCGGTCGCAGACGCCCAGGAGGCTGTGCGGCGGATGGGAGAGGAGGTGTGGGTGGAGGACAAGTACGACGGCGTCCGCTGTCAGTTGCATCACGCTGAGGGCCGCGTGGCGCTCTACAGCCGCGATCTCAACGAGGTCACCGAGCAGTTTCCCGAGGTGCGCGAAGCCGCGGTGCACACCCCCGCCATCATCCTCGACGGCGAGATCCTGGCCTTTCGCGAGGGCAGGGTCCTGCCCTTCCACGACCTGCAGGCGCGGCTGGGCCGGCGCAATCCGCCGGCAGCGATGCGCGATGCGGTTCCCGTCATCTACGTGGCATGGGACCTTCTCCTGGAGGGCGAGGCATCACTGCTCGACACCCCGCTGCGCCAACGCCGGCATCGCCTGGAGGCGCTGCGCCTCGGCGACGGATTCGCGCTCGCCCACCTCGAAGCCGCCGTCGGTGTGGCAGCCGTCGACGAGCGGTTCGCCGCCGCCCGGGCACGACGAAATGAGGGGCTGATGCTCAAGGATCCCGACTCCACGTACACGCCGGGCCGCCGCGGCCTCGCCTGGCTGAAGCTCAAGCGGCCGCTGGACACCATCGACGTCGTTGTCGTCGGTGCTGAATGGGGGCACGGCAAGCGCCGCGGTGTGCTCAGCGACGTGACCTTCGCGGTGCGAGACCCCCATGGCGAGCTGGTCACCGTGGGCAAGGCCTACACCGGACTGACCGATGCGGAGATCGCTGAGATGACGGCACTGCTGCTCGACATCACCGTCGACGACCAGGGCTACTACCGCACGGTGCGGCCGCAGATCGTGCTCGAGGTGGCGTTCGACGCCGTGCAGCGCTCGGCGCGCCACCGCTCCGGGTACGCACTTCGGTTCCCGCGGATCGCGCGCTGGCGGCACGACAAGCCGGTCGACGAGATTGACACGGTGGACCGCGTCGCCGCCATCGCGCAGAGCCAGGCGTACGACCGCGAGCAGCTCGTCGACCCGGCCGGCTGACCGCCGATCACCGGTGGGGGAGGGCAGCGATGTCGTGGCACGCTCCGCTCCGCCGCCGAGCGCGGAGATCGACGCTCACCTGTTCGACTCCGGAATCAGCGCCCCGAAGAGGCCGGGAGTGTCGATGTCGGGGTCGCCAACCTGCTCGAAGGATGCGAAGCGCGCCCGCAGGGCCGCGTACTGGCCGGCGAGAGCGGGATCGCCGTAGGCCTCCGTGGGATCCCACGCGTGCAGGTAGCGCAGGTCGGTGATCCCCGCCTGGAGCATCTCCTTGAGGCAGCCGAAGCACGGCTGAGTCGTGGACGTGAGGGAGGCCCCCAAAGTCTGCTGGCCGAAGCGGGCAGCGGTGAGGATGGCGTTCTGCTCCGCGTGGACGCAGACGCAGATGTCGTAGGCACCGCCGCGGAGCGCGGTGTTGGTGTCGCGCTGTGAGCAGCGGTGGCAGCCGCCCTCGCTGCAGTTGGGCATGCCGAAGGGGGTGCCGTTGTAGCCGGTGCTCACCACGCGACCGTCCCGGGTGATCACCGCGCCGACGCGGCGGCCGAGACAATCGGCACGGGTGCGGGCCGCGAGCGCGATCAGCAGGAAATAGAGATTCTTGTCGGGGCGAGCGGTGCGGCCGCTGACGGGCCCCGTTGGTTCGGCGGTCATGTGTCAACCCTAGCGCGGGATCGCCGTCTGGCGGCCGACCGGGTAGGCTGTCGGCCCGCGGGCGGGTAGCTCAGCCGGTTAGAGCACGGGGCTCATAACCCCAGGGTCGCAGGTTCGAATCCTGCCCCGCCCACGTTTGAACTGGCCGACTCCGGGGACCGCCTCAGGAGCGCGCGATCTCAGCCTCCCGCCGCCAGTAGTCGAGAACGTCGCCGACCATTCTCTCGAAGCCGACCAACGGCGACCACCCCAAGGCCCGAAGCCTGCCGCTGTCCCCCACCCGAATCGATTCGTCGCCCGGGCGAAGCAGCGCCGGATCATCCCGGACTGCGATCGGCACCGAGGAGAGCGCGATCATTCCATCGAGGACCGCACGCACCGGGTGGCCAACTCCTGAGCACACGTTGTAGACGCTCCCGGCGGCCGCTTGGGCGGCAATCATCCGAAACGCGGCGACTGCATCGCGTACATCGAGCAGGTCGCGTATGGCGTCGAGGTTGCCCACCGTAACGGTGTCGGTCGTGCCATCCTCGACCGCGACCACGCGCTTCGCCAGGTCAGAGGTGACGTCGCCCATTTTTCGTGGGCCCACGACGAAGAATGGCCGCAGGCGAACAGTTCGCATCCCGTAGTGCGCGTGATAGAGGGCGGCGATCAGGTCTTGAGCGACCTTGCTCACTCCATACGGCGTTCCCGGTACCTGCGGGTGGTCCTCTGCGATGGGACCACTCGACGGTCCGTACTCGGCTGATGAGCCTACCGCCAGAACCAGCGAATCGGGCACGGTCGAGCGCACTGCGTCGAGCACCCGCACCAAACCCCCTGCGTTGGTGTTGAACGTCTCGGTGGCGTCTATCCACGACTCGGTCGGAGAGCTCTGGGCAGCGAGATGGCAGATGGTGGTTGGATGAACCGCAGAGATCACGGCGGAAACCTGCGCAGCATCTCGAATGTCGCACTCGTGATGCGCGACTGCGGCACCCGCGTTGGTGGTGCCGCGCGACGGCGGTGTCCGGACGGTCCCGTGAACCTCGATACCATCAGCCGCCAGGGCTTCGGCCAGATGGCTGCCGAGAAAGCCACCGGCGCCGGTAATCAGCCAGGTCACGCGGGGGCGAGGCGAACTGTTTGGCCCGTGCGGCTTGCCGTGTAGACGGCGTCCACCAACTCCATGGCGGCGAGCCCATCGTGCCCGTCGCCCATCGGAGACGTTTGGTGCTCAAGGGCTGTTGCAAACTCCTCCCATTCGTGACGCCAGGAAATGTCCGCACCTCGAAAATCGGTGATCTCTTCAGCGAACGGACCGTCGAAGTCCCTGCGTCCGACGCGCAGCTGCTCGGTGCCGTAGCTGCCGCCCAGTCCGTTGACGGCGATGTATCCATCCTCACCGAACACCTCGAAACTGAAGGTGTTCCGCCATTGCGTCAGGCTCGCGTGAACCGACGCGACCGCGCCGCCCGCGGTGCGCAGCAGCGCAAAGCCGTTGTCCTCCAGTGGAGCGATGGGCCAGTACGTGGCTCCGACAAAGCCCGTAACCTCCGCGAAATCGCCCATGAACCAGCGAAACAGATCGATGGCGTGGATGCCCTGTTCACCGAGTTGGCCTCCGAACGCGACCGATGGATCGGCGCGCCACTCCTGCTCGTAGCCCGGCCGTCCGCCGATGCCGTATACGGCGCGGCCGAAGACGGGTTTGCCCAAAGCGCCCGTCGCAAACAGCTCATGGGCCGCGCGGATCGCAGGGTGGTGACGGTGGTTGAACCCGCACTTGAGTACTCGGCCGCTGCTCTCTGCAGTTGCCACCAGCAGCCGCGCCTCGTCCACGGTTCGAGTGAGAGGCTTTTCGCAAAGGACGTCTTTACGCGCGCTCAACGCAGCCTGCGATATGGGCGCGTGCGTATCAGGAGGTGTGGCAACAATCACGACATCGATGTCGTCGCGCTGGACAGCCGCCTCCCATCCCGTGCCGGATTCACACCCGAATTCGTGGGCCGCGTCGGCGGCGCTCCGGCCGTCGTGGCTTGTGATCACAATCAGTTCCGCCCCCGGCCAGCGCACCACCACTGGGGCGCGGCGGCGGCACTGCAGACCGGCGCCAATGATCGCGACCCTCATTGGCTGCCCGAATGTGCACCATCGACGGTTGGCGTGGCGGCGGCTGCTTGCGAACCGGCGGCGGTGACTGCCACGGTGGACCCTCGCCCGACGCCTGCGTACTCGAATCCCAACGCCACCATTGTGGTCGCGTCGAGGAAGTTCGATGGATCAAGCAACAGGGGCCGCTTCATGCGTCGCGCCATGGCCGCGTAGTCGAGGTCGCGGAACTCCGGCCACGCCGTCATGATCACCACCGCGTCGGCGCCATCTGCGACCGCGAGCGGCTCGCCGACAACAGCGATGTACGGATAGGCCGACGACTCCTCTGCACCAACCCGTGGATCGAACGCGATGACGGTGGCGCCCCTGGCCGCGATTGCAGCGCTCACTTCGAGAGACAGCGACCGCCGGAGCGTGCTCGTCCCTGGTTTGTAGGTGAGGCCCAGGACGCCGACGCGGCGGCCGGATAGGGAGCCCAGTTGTCGTTCGAGCGTGGCGATCACCACCCGGTTGTGCGTCTCATTGGCGCGCCAGATGCCGTCGAGGAGGGCGGTTTCGTGATCCAGGTCAGCGCCCGCCGACTGCAATGCTCTGATGTCACGCGCCAGGGTGCCGCCCGAGAACCCCAAGCCAGGGAGAATCATCGCCTTGGTGCCGATCCGCGGTTCCCGGCGCAGGGCGTTGGACACCTGCTGGCCGTCTGCTCCGACGAGATCGCAGATGTCCGCGATCTCATTGCCGAACGCGACACTCATTGCCAGGAAGGCGTTGAGAGCGTGCTTGGTCATCTCCGCGGTTCGTAGACCCACGCGGATCCAATCGGTGTGCAGTGCCGCCAGCGCGGATTCGACGTGATCAAGGGTCGCCGGATCGTCGGACCCGATCACGGGAAGCTGCGGACGCCGGTACAGCTCGATCGCCTGTCCCAGTCGTAGATTTTCTGGGCTGTAGGCTATCCCCGCCGGCGCCGCCGGGTTTATTTCACGGATCGCTTCATACAGGCGATCGCACGTACCGACGGGAACCTGCGCGGTAACCAGCACATGGCTGTCGGCACGCAGATGCGGGGCCATCGCCCGCACCATCGTCATGAGTCCCGATAGGTCAACATCATCGTTCTCGTCGACGGGTGTGTCGAACATCACCATCACGGTGGCCGCGCCGCTGACGGCGGTAGCGACATCGGTCGTGAATGTCAGTCGTCCTGAGGCGATGCCGCTCGCCAGCAATTCGTCCAAACCCGGTTCAAACAGTGGTGCCCTGCCGTCGGCGAGCCCCCTAACCGTCCTCGGGTCGGCGTCAACACCAATGACGGTGCAACCAGCGTCAGCGAGGCACGCCGCCGCAACTGCTCCCTGATGCCAGATGCCGACTATGCATACCGTATCGTCCTTGCGCGAGAGCCCATCACCCACCGTTTCGCCCACCGGCGGCGGAATGGATGGGCAGGGCATAGGCCAAGGGATCATACCGGCGCTCGCGGGAGGTACAGCGGATAGCTGCTCGACTCCCCCCGCGGCTGGTCAGCGCGGGTGGGCTCGCGCCTGAAGGAACCATCCTCAGCGTATCCCTCCGCCACCTGTCCTCGATCAACGGTGGTGGTTGGGCTCGCCTGAGCAGGATGGGCACCAGCTGGTCTCAACGGACGCCGGTCTCCGGAGTAACCAGGGTCGTCTGCATCGCGTCCAGTCGCGGCGCTGGTGCGGGCAATGGGCGATTGGCGACGTGGTCGCTGAGCCCAGGGACGCCACGCATGGGACTGGCGGAGGACCTGTCCTTCGGCCGCTCCGCCAGTCCGGGAGATGGTCGGCTCTCAGCTCTCGTTCGAGGAGTTGCGACGGCGCAGGCGGCGGGACACCCCGGCGATCAGCCGGTTGCTCCGACGATATCCACCCCGGCGGGTGGTGGCTGCCATCATGTACTCCTGCTCACGGATCTGTGCCAACTCGTACAGCTGGGTGTTCATCATTTTCAGTCTCCTTGCGTCACCGACGAAACCTGGTCATTGGTGATACTATAGATCACGAGGCCGTCACCTGTCAACCCATTACGACGGTTACGGCCCAGGAGGATTACGAGGGTGGATGACCCCCCGGTCAAGCGAGAGCCGGCACCCGGCACCCTCGCGCTGGTCCAGGACTTCGTGAACACTGCGGAACTGCCCGGTGGATACGACGAGCTGGTCGACATCCCCGCCGCGGCGGTGTGGCTCAGCTCTCAGGGCTTCGAGGTCAGCCCGGACGAGGCTCAACGCCGCAAGATCGTCGAGACCCGCGAGCATCTGCGCACCCTGCTGGGCGTGAATAGTGGCCAAACCCTTCCGGAGACCACGCGAGCGAAGCTCAGCCGCCTCCTCGACGCGGCGGCTGTCCATCCACTGGTCGACGCTGAGGGCGTGCACCTGGCCTCCACCGCCGGCGGTGTGGACGGTTTCCTCGCCGCGCTCCTGGCCGCTCTGGTGGAGAGCAGCATCGACGGCAGCTTTCGCCGCCTCAAGGTGTGTCGCGCCGACACCTGTCAGTGGACCTTCTACGACAACTCCAAGAACGGCTGCGGAGCCTGGTGCAGCATGCGCGTGTGCGGAAGCAGGGCGAAGGCCAAGGCCTATCGCGAGCGACAACGGCAGGAGGATTCCGTCCCCGCCGACGGCGAGCCGGCGGACGGCGCGGTGGCGCCGCGAAAGCTGCGACCGAGACTTCTCAGGCGCGCGCACCTGATCTGAGCTGAGCGGACCTGCAACCGGTCCTGGCCTGGTGAACGCCGGTGATGGATAGCCCGCCATAGACTTCGAGCGTGGAATTCGACCGGTTCACCACCGCCCTGCTCGTTTTGCGTGCCGGCGTGTGACGTACGTCGTCCGGGGGGTCTCCGAAGATGACTGGTGCTTCGCAGGGTTCGTCTCGAGGCGCTCGCCGATGCCCCCACCGCGTTCTCCACCACGCTCGCAGAGGCTTCGGTGTGGACGGAGGACCGTTGGCGTGACCGGGCGAGAGGGTCGGCGACGTCCCGACTATTCCTGGCTTTTGTGGGTGAGGAAGCCCTGGGGATGGCGGGGCCGGCCGGCGGCTGAGACGACGGCGGGCTGGAAGCATCGTGCACGGGGAGCACACCGTCACCGTCAACCGCCCGCCCGAGGTGGTCTTTTCCCACATCGCCGACGGGTCCCTCAACGCGACGTGCCGCCCTCGGTGATCGAGGTGGCCCTGCGGTCAGGCGACGGTGGCGAGGGCAGCGTCTGGCATCAGCTGGTGCACGGTCCGGCTGGCAATCTTGCGGACGCCGACTACGTGGTGACCAGCTGCCAGCGTCCCCGCCTGTACGCATACGAGGTGACCGCCGGTCCTGTCCGTGGCACGAGTGTGTACACGCTGACCACGTCGAGACCTGGCGAGACCACAGTGACCCTCGCCGTGACCCTCACGCCGCGCGGCGCATTGTGCCTGCTCACCGGCTTCGTCCTGCGCCAGGTTGTGGACGAGCTTGACAGCCTTGAACGGCTGAGACAGGTGCTCAGTCTGTCCGCCGGGGACCCGGCTCAGCCACCGTCACGCTGACGTCGGTTCCATCAGTTCGACCCGATTCCCGAACGGGTCATCGACGTACACGTGCTTGTACCCCTCCAGCGGTTCGCCGGCCTGCACCGTCACGCCCGCGCTGCCGAGCGCCTCGACGAGACGATCGAGGCCATCAACGATCAGCGCTGGGTGCGCTTTGCGAGCGGGCCGGAAGTCCGCCTCGACCCCGAGGTGGACCTTGACGCTGTCCGACTCGAACCAGCAGCCCCCGCGCTTGGCGAGATGTTCGGGCTTCGGAACTCGCGGAATTCCCAGCAAGGTCTCGTAGAAAACGGTGGCACGCGCCTCCTCGCCACGCGGCATGGCCAGTTGGACGTGGTCGAGGGCGTGAACAGTCATCGCCCGATTCTGACGCGCCTCGCGAGGGGCGCGTCCCGGACCCGACCCTCGGTGGCGAGGTTTGACAAGAAAGCGGCGTGGTTGCGGATGTTCATCTCCGCAATCTCGGCCGCGTCGGATCGTTGCAATGCCCGGAGGGCAACGCCAGCGTCGTCAATCCGCCGGTCGGTCACAGCTGCCCCGCCCGCACGCGCGGCACTGATGTCGTCCACACCGGCGAACCCTACCGCAGGTCGCTGGCGTGGTGGCACGGCTACCACACCCGCGGGATGAGTCGCTTCCTGGTGCTCGAGAAAGCCGTCCACGCGGGTCCAAGATGTGACGCCAAAGCCCGCTCCTCGACGGCGATGCGCCGGGCGAAGCCTGCCAGGGCAAACAGCGCTGCGACCAGACACGACAGCCAGCTTCCCAGGGCCAGGGAGAGCCCGATCACGGTGAGCAGACCGCCCGTGTAGGACGGGTGACGAAGCACCCCGTACGGTCCGCCTTCAATGATCCGATGGTCCGCCTGCACCTCGACCGACGTCGTGAAGAACGACCCGAGAGTGGCGACGGACCACTGCCGCAGAGCGATTCCACACCCCGCCAGCGCCACCCCGACGATGACCGGCCACCAGCCGGAAATCTGCGCCACGGGCACCCTGACCAGTCCAAACGCCGCGCTCATTCCTGCCCAGATGAGGAGGACGACCCACGCTCGGCTGCCCCCGTCGAGATTCTCGCCAGTGCCACCACGGTTGCGGACCATGATCCGAAGTTCCGAGAGAAACCAGACGACGAAGGTGGAGTAGAAGAGCGCGATGGCGAGCGGTTCTCTGTAGACGAGCGGCTGCATCCGCTCACCTTCTCATCTTCGGCGGCCACGAAGCGGGACTGTTGATCATCATCTGGGGGAGGAGGACGCCGCCCTCAACTCCTCACGCCGGCACCCAGCGTCTGGCCTTCAGGTCCCAGACCACGCCTGCCTGACTGCGCAGAGCAGCACGGCGCACCCGCGTCGTCTCAGTGCGAGGGAACTCGTCGTGGACGCTGATGAACCGGGGCCACAACAGCCGGGGCAGACGCTCATGCAGGAACCGGACCAGCTGGTCGACATCCGGTGCGACGCCGTCGATCCCCGTCAGGCACAGACGGATGGCGTCCTCTCCCTCCGCGTCGGGGTCGGGGACGGCCAATGCCACGGCCTCCTGCACTGCGGGGTGATCGATCGCAACCTCCTCGATGAGCGACGGTGCGATGGTCTCGCCGTGCCGGCGGATGACGTCGCGCTGGCGACCGAGGAATTCGTAGGCGCCGTCGTCGCCCCTGCGCAGCACGTCGCCGGTCTCGTACCAGCCTCCCGTGTTCCAGGAGCCCGTCTCCCTGTCGTCGAGGTACCGGTCGAACATGAGCTGCGGCTCCGACGGGCGCAGCAACAGCTGTCCGGCTGATCCGCGCGGCACGTCGCAGCCGTCTGCGTCGACCAGCCGAGCCTGACAGCGCTCGCTGGGAACGCCCACACTGCCTGGTCGCATCGGCATGGTGGCCGGACCGAACCAGCACGCTGCCGTCTCGGTCTGACCCCAGGTTTCGACGATCTCGAGACCGAAACGCTCTTCGAATTCGCTCCAGTGCCGCACGGGAGTCGCGGCGCCAACAACTCGGCGAACGGGGTTGTCGAGATCGTCGGGCCGCGGAGGCCGCCGCGCCAGTGTGGCGAGGATCGTGCCCACGAAGGTGAAGATGCAAGCATCGGCGTCCCGCACACGCTGCCAGAAGCTGAATGGCTCGAAGCGGGCGTCCACGTGCGCAGTCCCGCCGTTGAGAAGGGAGGCCATCACTGTTCCCTGGCAGGTCACGTGGGTCATGGGAAGGCACGTGTAGGCCGTCTCCCCTGGGGCCGTTGTCACCAGTTCGGTTGCATACGCGTGCGCCCACACCGACTCGCAACGCCTGCTCCACACCGCGCCCTTGGGCACGCCCGTGCTGCCCGAGGTGTACATCAGCTTGGCCGGCAGCGTGTCGTCAGCGGTGAGCGCGGGCAGGGGCGCACGCGATGGCGATGCCAGGATCGCGGTGATGCCGAGCTCACCCCTGAAAGGTCGCACGCCGTCGACGATGACGTCGACGAGTGCGGGCAGGCGGTCGCGCATGGATGCAAGCTCATCGTGGTGGTGGCGGTCGCAAACGACAGCGCTCACGCCCGCTTCGCGGAGCACCCGCACCAGCGCTTCGCCGCGCAGAAGCCCGTTGACCGGCATGAAGACCGCCCCCATCGCGAGAGCGGCAAGCCAGGTCGTGAACAACGCCGTGCCATTGCCGCAACAGGTGGCCACAACGCTTCCCTCGCCATGGCCGCGGCCGATGAGCGTTGCCGCCAGCTGCTGTCCCCGCTCCCAGGCGTCCGCGTAGGTCAGCGTGCCGTCGGGAAACTTCGCCAGCGGCTGGTCGGCCATGACCGCGGCCATGGCGGCCACGTCATCGCGCAGCGAGCTCATGGCGCCGGACATGCGTCTAGCCGGTGAACAGCTGCGAGGTGGCCAGGCCACGGCGCATCCGCGAGGACGCCGCCACGATTGCCAGAGCGAGAGCGATGGTGATCCCCGCCCCGTACATGCACCAGTTGAAGGGAAATTGGGGGATGGGATACGCGGTGTTCTTGATGACGTAGCCAATCACCACGACACCGGCGGCGAGGATCAGATAGCGCACGGGATTGCGATTGCCGCGCCGCACCGACCACACGATGGCGGCGAACATCGTCAAAAGGTAGACGACCAGAATCAGGTCTGCACCATACGTCGAGAGGTAGAAGAACGCATCGATCGCCGACGCCCGGAACATCGCCAGCGTCCCGAGCAGCGACGTCAGCCCGATGGCGACCAGCGCGCCCACCGGCGAGCGATGGTGCGGATGGGTCCGCGCCAGCCAGGACGGCCCGAACCCCTCGCGTCCGAGCGCGAAGAGCAGGCGGTTGCCGCCGTTGATGCATGCCAGCTGGGCGCCGACGCCGCTGATCAGGGCGGCGACGTTGATGATCGTGCCCATGGTCGGGGAGATGTAGCGGGCGGCGATGTCGACCAGTGGCACGCTGGAACGGGCGAGCGCGTCGGGCGACGCGAAGCCGATGGTCTCGATCCAGGACATGAACACGTACACGCCGCCGGAAAAAAGAAGGGCAACCACGACCGAGACGGGGATGACTCGACGCGGAGCCCTCGCCTCCTCGCCGAAGGCGGCCGCCACCTCGAATCCCGAGAAGCCGGTGAATGCGAGCACCACGCCGAGGCCGAGGGTGGCGATGGGCAGGCCGCCCAGCGTGAAGGGCTTGGTGGTGATCGCCCCGGCTGCGGCACCGCCGTGCAGGAGCACGCCGAGGGCGACCACAGCCACCAGACAGAGCGATACGGCCTCAAGTCCGACGATCACCGCCGCGGAGACGGCGATCCGCCGGTAGGTGAGACCCACGGTGACAACCCACAGCCCCGCCGCCAGCCATGGCCATGGCACCGCACCGCCGGGCAACAGCCTCTGCAGGAAGTTGGCGTTGCTGGCGAAGACGGACGACGCGTAGGCAACGTAGACCCCGAGGAGCAGGAACACCGAGACGAAGCCATAGGCGGCTCCCAGCGCTCGCCCGTTGAAGGCGTAGATCGATCCGGCCGACGCCATCTCGCGAGTGAAGATGAGGAAGGCGTACGCGACGAATCCCATCGCCACCAGCGCGACGAGAAAGGCCAGCGGTCCGGACGCCCCGACGACGCCGGCCATGAGGGCGGGCAGGAATGCCACCCCGGCGGTCGGGGCCTGGATGCCGACGGCGTTGCCCACTGTCCCGATGAATCGGAGGCTGTCGGGGCGCAGCGAATGCTGCGGATCCTCGCCGGCCGTTGTCCGATGGGCGACGGCAGGCGTGGCTGCGGTGATGTCCACGACGAGTCGTCCTCTCCCCGCGATGAGTCCGGCTCCGATCCGGAGCGCGACGTCATTGTGCCCAGACGCCTTCGGCAGATGTCCAGATGGAAGGGCAGCAGGTGGGCGGCGGGAACGCGGGACGTCGTGTCGAAGGCCCAACAGGGGAGGATATCGCCGATGGTCTCCAATTCCCCCCGACGTCAACCGGCCGTGACCCGGTTCACGCCGTGACTGATCCGGGTCGCACCCGCGTGGTGGTGACCGGGATGGGCGCGATCACCCCGGTCGGTCTCGACGTGGCCTCGTCGTGGAGTGCGTTGCGCGCGGGCGCGAGCGGCATCGGGCCGATCACGCTGTTCGATGCCTCCGAGCTCCCCGTGCGCATCGCCGGCGAGGTTCGAGGTTTCGACCCGGTGGCGACGTTGGGGCATAAGCTCGCACGGCGCAGCAGTCGCAACATCCAGTTCGCGCTCGCGGCGGCACGGGAGGCGGTGGCCAACAGCGGTCTCGACGTCGCCTCGATCAGCTGCGAGGTCGGGGTTTGCATCGGCTCGGGCGTTGGCGGCATGGAGGTGGTCGAACAGGCCACCCGAACCCTCGACGCCGACGGCGTGCGTCGGGTGTCCCCGTTCGCGGCAGCCATCTCGCTCATCGACATGGCTGCCGCGGCGGTGGCCATGGACGTCGGCGCCAGGGGTCCCAACCAGGCCGTGGTGACCGCCTGCGCGACCGGGGCGGGCGCCGTGGGCGAGGCCGGCGAGTGGATTCGCAGGGGCGATGCGGTGGCAGTGCTCGCCGGTGGAACCGAGGCCGCGATCACCGCCACCGGCATCGCGATGTTCAGTGCAGCCCGCGCTCTGTCGACCCGCAACGACGCTCCCCAGCGCGCGTCGCGTCCGTTCGATCGAGACCGCGACGGCTTCGTCTCCTCCGAGGGTTGCGCAGTTCTGGTGCTCGAGGAACGAGAGCATGCACTCGCCCGCGGCGCCACGATTCACGGCGAGCTGAGCGGATATGCGGCGACTGCCGACGCGTACCACATCACGGCTCCCGACCCCACCGGTGACGGCGCGATCCGATGCATCCGGCTGGCGCTGAAGCGCGCGGGGCTGACACCGGCCGACATCCAGTACGTCAATGCCCACGGCACCGGGACGGCTCTGAACGACGCTGCAGAGACGCGTGCCATCAAAGCGGTGTTCGAGGACGCCGCGTACACCACTCCGATCTCGTCGACCAAGTCGATGACAGGGCACATGCTTGGCGCTGCGGGTGCCATCGAGGCGATTGTGTGTCTGCTCGCCATGCGCGACGGGTTCATGCCGCCCACCATCAACCTGGACAACCCGGATCCGGAGTGTGACCTCGACTACCTGCCCCACACCGGGCGCGCGGCGTCGATCACAACTGCGATATCCACGTCATTTGGTTTTGGCGGGCACAACGCCTGCCTGGTGTTGACACGGAGGGAGACCCCTGAGCGACAGCTATGACCTCGTCGCTGTCGGTGGCGGGACGGCAGGGCTGTCCGCCGTCCAAGCCGCTGTCGCAATGGGCAAGCGAGCCCTGCTTGTTAGCGAAGGTCCCCTGGGCGGTGAGTGCACATGGAACGGATGTGTCCCCTCCAAGGCGCTCATCGAGGCGGCCCGTGTGCGCCATTCTGCGGCAGGCGCGGGTGGGTTCGGCATCCGCATCGAGGGCATCTCCGTGGATTTCGCCGCGGTGATGCAACGTGTTCACGCCGTCATCGAAGACATCGCCCGCTACGAGGATGAAGAACACCTGCGCCGTGGCGGCATCGCCGTTCGACGAGGACACGCGCATTTGATCGCCCCCGGCGAGGTGCGGATCGGGAGCGAGACCGTCCGCGCCGACCGGATCGTCATCGCCACCGGCAGCCGCCCCGCGGTGCCGCCGGTGCCGGGGCTCGACGCGGTCCCCTACCTGACCAACGAGTCTCTCTTCGCGATGACCGCGTTGCCCGCGCATCTCCTTGTGCTCGGGGCCGGCCCGATCGGCCTCGAGATGGCACAGGCCTTTGCGCGACTGGGAAGCGGGGTCGATGTCATCGACGTGACGACGACATATCTGTCAGGCGAGGATCCTGAGATCGCCGCGCTGTCGCGACGGCTGCTCGAGAGCGAGGGGGTCCGTTTCACGCTCGGCGCCAAGACCACCGCGGTATCACACGACGGGACCTGCTTCACACTGGAACTGGAGGTCGGAGGCAGAACGCGCATGGTCAACGGCGACGCGCTCCTGGTGGCGACCGGCCGGCGTCCCAACGTCGAGGGCCTCAATCTCGAGGAGCTCGGCGTGCGGATGACCAAGACGGGTGTCGACGTTGACGTGCGCCTGCGAACCTCACTCCCAGGTGTGTTCGCCGCGGGCGACGTCACCGGGATCCTGCCTTTCACTCATGCGGCCGCGTACCAGGGCCGCCTGGCCGCCCGCAATGCGTTGGGCAAGGGCAGCTCAGCGTCGTACCGCGTGCTTCCGTGGGTCATCTTCACCGACCCGGAGATCGCCCATGTCGGTCTCACTGAGCCCGAGGCGCGACATAAGCACGGCGATGACGTGCGCGTCGCTGCGCTTCCATTCACAGCCGTCGATCGCGCGGTCATCACCGGAGAGCCCGAGGGGCTCATCAAGGTGATCACCAAGGGCAATCCAGTGATCGGCCATGCCGGGGGTGGGGCTCTGCTCGGCGCCCACATCATCGGACCGGGCGCCGGGGAGTTGATCCATGAGTTCGTGCTGGCCATGCAGGTGCGTGCATTCTCCGGGCGTCTCGCGCAGGCGGTTCACGCCTACCCATCGATGTCCCTCGCCGTCCAGCAAACGGCGGCCCAGCTCTTCGCTACCGGACGGGCGACCGCCGGCGAGCAGCGCAACGACCTCTCCCACCTCGACAGCGAATGACCGTTGGCGCGAGGTCAGCTCAGGACGGCTGACCCTGACCGAGCGCCGGTGTCTCGGCCGACTGCGCCTCACCCTCCAGCGTCCGCGGGGCGGGGAGGGCGCGGCCCTGGAGATCGACGAACGGCTGCACCAGCTCGATCGGCAGGGGCACGACGACCACGGTCGAGTCGCTGCTGCGCACGTCGCTCACGGCCTCGAGGAAGCGGATCTGCACATCGCGGGGCTGCCCGGCAAGAATTTTGGCGACCGCCTCGAGTTGACGGGCGACATCGGCCGCGTTCTCAGGTTGGACGGGCTCGGTCGGCTGACCCCCGCGCAGCTCCGCGTGGCGGGCCATGGCGCGCTGCATGGCGTCAGGGAGCACCACGTCCTCGAGGTCCACCGAGGTGACGCCGATGCCCCATGGCTCGATGCGGGCATCGACGAAGCGAGCCATGGCACCGCGCATCGCCTCCTGGTTGAGGAGCAGGTCGCGCAGCCCGGTTCCCGCGATCACGTCGCGCAGTGCGGCGTGGGTAACCTGCGCGGTGGACCGCCGGTAGTCGAGGACGCGGGTCACGGCCAGAAGGGGGTTGAGCACCTGGAGGTGAACGGTGGCACTGACCCGCACCGGCACCCCGTCATGAGTGATCACCTCGTGGGCAGGGACCTCGAGGGGAGCGCTGCGAAGATCAACCTTGATGAGACGGTCGACGCCGAGCGGCAGGATGTAGCGGAGACCGGGTTCGAGCATCGGACCGCGTCGCCCGAGGCGCAGGACGACGCCCCGCTGGTACTCCCTGATGACGCGGAGACCGCTGGCGAGCACAATCAGTGCGCCACTGCCCGCCACGATCGCCGCGATGATTCCCGGCTCCACGCCCCCCTCCACAGATAGGCGTCATTGTAACGAGCGCCCGGTTCATTTGCACTGACCGACGCGATTGGATCGGTCCGCCGATTTGTTGACAGCACCCCGCTGCCGCAGAGCCAGCCCGGAGGCGGATGGCCCGACGTGGGTGGGCTTAGCGGAGGGAGTAGGTTGCCGGTCGATCGGCCGAGACGGTGACGCGTGAGCCGGCACGCTCGAGCAGACGTCGAACCTGCTGGCCGGTGACCTCGGGCCCGTCGAGCCGCTGGCGGATCGCGGCGACCGCGAGCGGGCGGCGGCTGCCGCGAAGTACTTGGAAGACACGATCCTCGAGGGATGCAGGTTCCTCAATGGTTCCCGCCGTCCCGCGGTGCGTCCCATTCCCGCCGCCACGCGTGGCACGGCTGGTGGGGCGGGGGACACCGCCTGTGACCGTCTCGAGCGCCACCGGACTGTCAGCCGAGGCTGGTGCGCCGGGATTGGCGAGCGCCTGGGTTGGAGGCGCAGGCATGGAAATGGTGGCGCGGCCGTGGGCCTCACCGCGCAGCCGCGCCATCAGGGCAGGCAGGTCGTCGAGCACCTGGCGGACGAAGGCCGGGTTGCCACTGACCTCGAATTCGCGGTCGCCATCGCGGAGACGGACGGCGTGGTCTGGGGGCGGCATATCCCCGCCGCGAGTGGGCGGCCGCATGAAGGGACGCTGCGCAGCGAAACCCGGACGGTCCATCGGTGGCCGTTCGCCCCGATCGGAACCGGGGCCTCCAGGGCGGTCGTTGCGGCTGCGGTCGAACGGCGCCCCGCCAAATGGACGGCGATCGTCCGGGCTCACCAGCTCAACTCTTGGCGCCCTCGCCCTTGGTCGAGACCGAGCCCGACACAACACCGTTGGAGCCGCCGCTCTCCGAGCCCTGGTCGTGCTCGTCGTGCGGCGTCGTGTCATCGTGCGCATCGGTGTCCATCTGCGACGGCGGTAGGGTGATGGACTCGGGGATGTCGTCGTCGAACTCGGGGGGAGCGCCGAACAGGCGGTCGGCGAGCTTGGAGCGCAGAGGCGACTTGATCAGCGCCACGACGGCGCCGGCGATGGCGCTGAGCACGACGAGGCGGCGGAAACGACGGCGTCGCTTGGGTCGCACCGCAACGGCGAGTGCCTCAGAGGCGTCCGCCAGACGGTGTCGGGCAGCGACGGCGACCGTCCCGGCACGCTCCTCGCCGCTGTCGGCGAGACGCTCGGCGGTGTCGGCGAGCACCACGGCGGCGCGCTCGGCGGCGTGACTCAGAGTTTCCGCGGACTTCTCAGCCGCTGTACGAAGCACAGGCGTGGCCACCCGCTGCGCGTTCTGGGCGGCGGCAACGGCGCCCCCGACAACTTCGGCAGCGCGGGAGCCGGCGCTCGAGACCTCACGTTCGATCACTGCCGTCTTCGACTTGCGTCCCAACATCACGAACGTCCTCCGATGCCCCCTCGACTTGTGAAACCACGATCATACGTGCGGCGGCTCTTTGGGGCACCAGCGTGCCGCCTGCCAGGCCGAGCTCAGGCGGCTTTGGCGCGTGCGACGGCGGTCGGAGCGAGCCCGGTGTCGAGGGGAGCATCGAGGAACCAGCGGATGCGAGACGCCACCACCGGGCCCACCACCTTGACAAGCTGTTCCTCGTCAGCCCCGTAGACCGCTGCCAGCGATGGAAACGCGCGGGCCAGGCGCTGCGCCGAAGCGGGGTCGATCCCGGCCACGGTCATGAGGTGCTGCCATCGGCGGGTGGTGAGCTCACCGGGAGCGGCCATGTCCCCCAGCGGCAGGAGCAGTTCCATCGGGCGCGCGCTCATGACCGCAGTATAGCGAACGGATGTTCGCAGCGCAAACTCGCCCGAGGGGTGTGCCCTCCCGGGCGGGCTGCATCTCGGCCAGTGTTAGGCTGCTCCCGATGCCGGTCTACGAATACCGCTGCAACGACTGCCACGCTACCTTCGAGCTGCTCCGCGGCATGGGTGATCGGGAGCTGTCGGCCCTGTGTCCCAGCTGTGAGAGCCGGGCGAGCATGCCCCTGATCAGCCAGGTTGCCGCGCCGCGATCATCGGCCGCAGCCATCTCCCAGATGACAACCGCGCCTCGGTCCGGTGGCGGATGCTGCGGGGGTGGTTGCGGCTGCGGCTGATCTGCGTCGCACGGCGCGGAGTCGCGCCGAGGAGTGGGGCGAGCGTGGACGATGTGCCAACGTCGACCGCGCTCAGGGGGCGAGGATCTGCCTCGCCCCGTTGGAACGACAGCTTTCAACGCGTGACGCCCTCTTCACCGAGTTGCGCGCCCAAACGGTGATACCGGCGCGCGAAATACAGCAGCGGGTCGCCGTCGGTCGACGCCGCGGCAACCACCCTCCCCACGATGACCGCGTGATCGCCGTGTTCGGAGATTGATTCGACCTCACAATCGAACCATGCGAGGGCCCCGATCAACAGCGGCGCCCCGGTCAACGCGGTGGTGGTGAGCGCCTCGTCGACCAATCGCTGCGGCGCGCGGCCTCGCGTCGATGCGCGCCGTCCGACGTCCTCCTGATCCGCGGACAGGATGCTCAGGCCCACGCAGCCGCTGGAGCGCACCAGGCCGATCAACTGGCCGGCGCGGTCGAGCGCCAGCAGGACCATCGGGGGCTCGAGCGACAACGATGCGAACGCCGTGGCCGTGATGGCGTGCTGCAAGCCATCGTGGGCTGCGGCGGCGACGGTGACTCCGCTGGCGAACCGGGCCGCGGCATCGCGGAAAACGGTGGCGTCGACGGGGACGCGCGGAGTCGCCTTCACCACGCGACCATACGGCGCGTGCTTGACCTGCCAGCGTGGCGCTCAGGCAGGCGTGGCCTCGAGCGCGGCGCCCGACGGAGAGTCGAACGCGAGATCGAGTTGCATCATGTTGTCGATGAACACGGTGCGGTGCTCAGGGTGCGGACCGTGGCTGAGGATGGCGTCGCGGTGCACACGCGCGCCATAGCCCTTGTTGCTCGCCCAGTTGTAGTGCGGTGCGTCGTCGTGCATCGCGGTCATGATCGCGTCGCGGTGCACCTTGGCCACGATCGACGCAGCGGAGATCGCGGGAACCAGATTGTCACCCTTGACCAGGCAATGCACGGTGCGTGACGCGTTGATGCGCAGCCGTCCGTCGCAGCAGTAGCCGTCCGCGTCGACCAGGTCGACGAGGCGTCGGAAGATCTCGACGTTGGCCCACCCCAATCCTCTGCGGTTGATGTCGGCCGCGGAGATCTCGGCCACCACCCACGCGACGGCGCGCCGCCGGATGACCTCACCGACCGTCTCCCGCTGCCGGGCACTGAGCAGCTTGCTGTCACGCAGCAGCGGGTGCCGGAAGCGCGGCGGGAGCACGACGGCGGCTGCCACGAGCGGACCCGCATACGATCCGCGACCCACCTCATCCATGCCGCACAGCCGGAACCTCTGCAGGTCTTCGACCCCGAAGGTGTCGCGCAGGTAGGTGGTGAGACGGAAGCGGGGCATCGCGCGGCCTCAGTCTAGGACGCGGCGTGGCCCTCCGGGGGTCAGGCTTCGCTGCAACGCCTCTGCTAGGGTGACCGCAGATGCGACCCAGGGAGAACGGCGGCGATGGCTGAGGTCACTTGGACCGACGTCGCGCCCCGCGACGGTCTCCAGAACATCTCCGGCGCCGTGTCCACCGAGGTCAAGGTGCGGCTCATCGACGGTCTTCTCGCGGCTGGGGTGCCGAGGGTCGAGGCCACGTCCTTCGTGTCGCCGAGGTGGGTGCCACAGCTGGCGGACGCCGCCGACGTCCTGCGCGCCCTTGGTCCGGACGCGCTGCCACGCCTGCGCGTGCTCATCCCCAACCGGCGCGGTCTGGAACTCGCGCTCCAGCACGACGTGCGCAACGTGCTGTACACGATCGCGGCCACGGACACCTTCAATCGCCGCAACGTCAACCGCACTGTCAGTGAGTCGCTCGATGATCTCGATGCGGTGGTGGCCGAGGCGCGCCAGGTGCGCTGCGACGTGGACGTGGCGGTGTCGGTGAGCTTCGGCTGCCCGTTCGAGGGCGAGGTCGACCCCCAGCGAGTCGTGGATCTGTGCTCCGAGCTGGTCCGGCGCGGCGCCGCCGAGGTGGGCATCGCCGACACCATCGGCACTGCTCATCCCGCGGCGGTTCGCGAACTCTGCGCACGGGCGGGCGACGTCGTCCCCGACCAGCGCCTCTCGCTGCACGTGCACGACACGCGTGGGCTCGGTGTCGCCAACGTGCTGGTGGCCTACGAGGCGGGTGTGACCCGCTTCGACGGCAGCGCCGGCGGGCTTGGGGGCTGCCCATTCGCACCGCGATCGACGGGCAACGTCTGCAGCGAGGACGCGCTCCAGGCGGTTGCCAGCGCCGGTGGCGTGCATGGCTGCGACCTGGTTGCGTACTGCGCCCTCAGCGGCATGCTGGCCGAGGCCCTCGGCCGGGAACTGCCCGGCAAGCTCTACCGGGCCGGGATCTGGTCGGCGGGGATGGTTGCGGACACCGTGGCATGACCGACGTCGCGTCCTCGAGCGGGTCCATATCGCACGACGCTTCTGACCTGGAGAGGCGGCTGACACGGGCGCGCAGTGGCGGCTCGGAGAAAGCGCGAGCCAAACTCCAACAGCAGAACAAGCTGATGCCGCGCGAACGGATCGCCAGACTGTTCGACGATGGCAGCGCCTTCGTTGAAGACGGGCTGCTGGCCAACAATCTCGCCGCCGACCTGCCCTCCGACGGGGTCGTCACGGGCATCGGCACCCTGGGTGGCCGGCCATGTGCGGTCATGGCCAACGACCCGTCAGTGAAGGCGGGAAGCTGGGGCGCTCGCACCGTCGAGAAGATCGTGCGCACCCTGGAAGTCGCCGAACGTCTGCAGATCCCCCTCGTGTACCTGGTGGATTCCGCCGGAGCACGCATCACCGACCAGGTGGCGATGTTCCCGGGCCGCCGCCACGCCGGGCGTATCTTCCGCATGCAGGTGCGCCTGTCGGGGCAGGTACCGCAGCTGTGTGTCCTCTTCGGCCCGTCGGCCGCGGGCGGCGCCTACATTCCGGCGTTCTGCGACGCAGTCATCATGGTCGAGGGCAATGCATCCATGTACCTGGGCTCGCCGCGGATGGCCGAGGTGGTGGTGGGTGAGAAGGTGACGCTCGAGGAGATGGGCGGAGCGCGTATGCACTGCAGTGTGAGCGGCTGCGGCGACATCCTCGCCTCCACCGAGGACGAGGCCATTGCGGCAGCACGGCGCTACCTGTCGTACATGCCGTCGTCGTGGCGCAATACGGTCGCCCCGGTGGCGGCGCTGCCGCCGCCCGTGGACGCAGCATCGATCGAAGAGATCATCCCGCTCGAGCCTGCACGCGGCTACGACGTGCAGGCGGTGATCACGGGATTGGTGGACGCCGGCTCCTTCTTCGAGATCAAGCGTCTCTTCGCACGCGAGCTGGTCACCGGTTTCGCGCGCATCGACGGTCGCGCCGTCGGCGTCCTCGCCTCACAGCCGCGGTTCAAGGGCGGCGTGCTGTTCGTGGATTCCGCGGACAAGGCGGCGCGCTTCATCACATGCTGCGACGCTTTCAACATCCCACTTCTGTTTCTCGCCGACGTGCCCGGTTTCATGATCGGGACCGCCGTCGAGCGCCAGGGAATCATCCGCCACGGCGCCAAGATGATCGCAGCGCTGAGCCAGGCGAGTGTCCCCAAGATCTGCGTGGTGCTGCGCAAGGCATACGGAGCAGGGCTGTACGCGATGTGCGGACCCGCATTCGATCCCGACTGCACGCTGGCGCTGCCGTCTGCGCAGATCGCCGTGATGGGCCCGGAGGCAGCCGTGAACGCGGTGTACTACAACCGCATCCAGGAGCTGCCCGAGGCGGAGCGCGCGGGCTTCGTGCAGGCGTTGCAGGAGGAGTATCGCGAGGACATCGACATCTACCGGCTCGCGGACGAGCTCGTAGTTGACGCGGTGGTGAATCCCGCGCACCTGCGTGAGGAGCTTGTGCGCCGGTTTGCAGCGTACGCAACGCGAGCGCGAGACGACCCACCGCGGCATCACGGCAACTTCCCCACCTAGGGGCGCGTCCTTCAGCGGGTGCGCAGGACGGTGTCGCCGGTGAGCATGTCGAGATGCCACCGGTGCTTGACCGACCGTCGGGCCGGGTACTCTACGAGCATGTGGCAGAACATCAAGACCGCCCTCCTTCTGGCCCTGCTCGACGCCCTCTTCCTGATCGTCGGCGGCCTTGTGGGCCACCAAGGCGGCCTGATCGTGGCGGCTGTCCTCGCGCTCGCCGTCAACGCCATCTCCTACTGGAAGAGCGACAGCATCGCCATGCGAGCGGCTCACGCCGTCGAGGTGTCGCCGCAGCAAGCGCCCGAGCTGCACCAGATCGTCGCCGAACTTGCGGCCGCGGCGGGAATGCCCAAACCGCGGGTCTACATCAGCGACGACCCCTCTCCAAATGCCTTCGCAACCGGCCGCAATCCCGCCCACGCGGCGGTGTGCTGCACAACCGGGATCCTCAACCTCTGCAGCTCCCGCGAGATCCGCGGAGTGCTCTCGCATGAGCTGAGTCACGTGCGCAATCGCGACATCCTCACCGCGTCAACGGCGGCGACCATCGCGCTCGGCATCTCGATCATCGCCCAGATCGCACAGTTCTCCCTCTTCTTCTTCGGCGGCGAGGAGGAGGAGAGCGGAGGGCAGATCCTGGTCACGCTGTTGGTGGCATTCCTGGCCGCGCCCGCAGCGGCGATCATTCAGCTGGCCATCAGCCGAGCGCGGGAATACGAGGCCGACCACGACGGCGCCGTCCTCTCCCACGATCCCATGGCGCTGGCCGACGCGCTCCGCAAGCTCGAGGCACGCACGGCGGTGGTCCCCATGCAGGTGGCTCCGGCGCTGGCACCGCTGTACATTGTCAACCCGTTCGGCAACCGCCGCGCCTCGCTGGCGGCTCTGTTCTCCACCCACCCTCCGCTCGCGGAGCGCGTCGCCCGCCTGGAGCGGATGGGCCAGGGCGGCTGATCGGTCCTAGCTGGTGGGGGCCACCAGACTGGCGCGCCACACGATGCGCTGGCTGTCGACCCAGAAGGGCGTGCAGGTGATCAGGGTGAGGTCGTGGCCCGAGGTTGGCACGAGCTGAGAGACCCGGCTGGGATCGAGGACCCAGCGACCGGTGACCTTGTAGACGAAGGTGTGGCAGGAGCGGTCCTGGACACTGACCGTGTCTCCGATGTTGAGCTGGTCGATGTGCTCGTAGTCCGGTTCACGGTGGAAGGCGACGATCGAGTTGCCCTGCTCGCCGGGAGCCGGGGTGCCTGTGTAATGGACCATCGAGCGGTTGTGCAGCGAGTCCCAGGTGCCGTCGGTGGCCACTCCGCCGTAGTGCTCGGCGGCGGGCGCCCCGAACGTCACCAGCGCATAGTCGGCGGGTGATCCCGAGCCACAGGAGACCTGCCGTGGAGCGGCCGTGCTGGTCGCCGGCGGGCCGGCAAGCAAATTCGAGCCCCCCTTCTGCCATGAGCTGAGAGCGGTCTGGTCGGCGTGGCCACGCTGCCAGACGCCGAGCAGCGGCAGGGTCACCAGACCGACGCCGGTGAGGATGGCGGCCAGCCCGAGGGCCATGAGCACGACCCGCAGCCGTGAGCGATTGACGCGTCTGGGACGCGGTTAGTGGCTCTCCATCACCAGAGAGTACGCCCAACGGCGCCAACAACCACGGCCGTGACGCGGGTGCTACGCCACCGGAAAGGCCGCAGCGTCCTCAGCGCCGGCGAGGGTTGCGGGGCCGCTTGCGGCCGTAGGCGACACCCTCCGCGACTGCGTCGAACGCAGCCACGGGGGCGTTGCTGGCCAGCTGGATGCCATCACCCTGCACGAAGACCTTGCGGGTGCCCACGTCGATGAGATACGACACCGTCCGGCTGCCCGTTGCGTCCGGCAGGACCGACACGTCGGAGACGGTCCCCGTACGGCGGCTGCCGCCGTACGGGAAGGTCACTCTGCTGCCGATCGCGATGGCGCCATCGGGCGCGGCATCGCTCAACGGCCCGAGGGCCGGAAGCAGTCGCTGCAGTAGACGGGCTTGTCACCTCGTGGCTGGAAGGGGACGCGCGCGATGCCACCGCACCCTGCGCAGGTCACCTCGTACATCTGGCGCGGTCCGGTGGAACGGGCACCGTAGCCGCCGCCGCCACCACCGCCACCGTAGCCGCCTCCGCCGCCGGAGCCACCGGAAGCGGCCCGCCGCGCTGCGCGACAGCTCGGGCAGCGAGAGGGAGGATTGGTCAGACCGCGGGAGGCGAAGAACTCCTGCTCTCCCTCGGTCCAAATGAAGTCAACGCCGCACTCGCGGCAACGCAGGGTCTGGTCTACCGGCACGCGCCAAGGTCCTCCGCCGGGACGTTTGGGCGCCCGGTCATAAGTGATACGTGCGGATAACAGTACACGGTCACGGGTTCGGTCGCCACCACCCCGTCGATCGAGATTCGATCTCGCGGAGCGCCGCACTGGTACCATCGGCCGATCCCGGACAGGAGCGGGCGCCGGCGCACTGGGCGCCGGGGTGGCCACCGGTGGGATCGGAGGGAGACCATGAATCACAGCCGTCGGCGTCTGTTCACCTCCGAGTCGGTGACCGAGGGTCATCCCGACAAGATGGCCGACCAGATCAGCGACGCCGTCCTGGACGCCGTCCTCGAGAAGGACCCGCTGGGGCGGGTGGCCTGCGAGACCGCCCTCACCACCGGCACCGCGCTGGTGTTCGGCGAGATCTCCACCGACGCGTACGTCGACATCGCAGGGATCGTGCGTCGGACGATCAAGGACGTCGGCTACGTCCGCGCCAAGTACGGGTTCGACTACGAGACCTGCGGAGTGCTCGTCTGCATCGACGAGCAGTCGCCCGACATCGCCCAGGGCGTCAACACCGGCGGCGCGGGTGACCAGGGGATGATGTTCGGCTTCGCCTGTGACGAAACACCGGAGTTGATGCCGGCGCCGATCCAGCTCGCCCACGGCCTGGCCCGACGGCTGAGTGAGAAGCGCCGCGACGGCACCTTTCGCTGGGCACGGCCGGACGGCAAGACGCAGGTCACCGTCGAGTACGACTCTGACGGCCGCCCCCGGCGGGTGGACAACGTCCTCGTCAGCATTCAGCACTCCGAGGATGCCTCTCACGAGCAGATCTACGACGACGTCCAGCGTCACGTCGTGGATGAGGTGATCCCTCGCGATTGGCTCGACGACGCCACCATTCGCCACGTCAATCCCACCGGCCGCTTCGTCATCGGCGGACCCCAAGGGGATGCCGGCCTCACCGGCCGCAAGATCATCGTCGACACCTACGGCGGCTACGCCCGTCACGGCGGGGGCGCCTTCAGCGGCAAGGACCCCACCAAGGTGGACCGCAGTGCCGCCTACGGTGCACGCTGGGTGGCCAAGAACATCGTCGCCTCAGGAATGGCCACGAAGTGCGAGATCCAGCTCGCCTATGCCATCGGCGTGGTCAAGCCGGTGTCGATCCTGGTCGAGACCTTCGGCACCGAGACCGTCCCCGTCGAGCGCGTGGAGGAGCTTGTCGCCAAGCACTTCGACCTATCGCCGTTCGGGATCATCTCCGCGCTCGAGCTGCGCCGGCCCATCTACCGCCAGGTGGCTGCGTTCGGCCACTTCGGGCGGGGTGACCTCGACCTCCCGTGGGAGAGGACCGACCGTGCCCTTGATCTCGCCGAGGAGGCGGGCACCGAACCGATGCTCGCCGCCGCCGCGGCCGGCTGACCGGCGGCTGCGGCTCCTCGGGCATCATCGCGGCCGTGGCACTCCACATCCTGGTCCTTGCGGGTGGCAGCGGCACCCGGCTGTGGCCGCTCAGCCGCGAATCGCTGCCCAAGCACCTGCTCCCGCTGGGGGCGCAGGGCCAGTCGCTGCTGCGCACCACGGTGGACCGCGTGGCTCCGCTCGGCGGCGCCATCCATGTGGTCACCGCCAGCGCCCAGGTGGCCGGCTGCGCTGCGGCCCTTGAAGGCAGCGCGTCCGCCCAGCTGTCCGCGATCGCCGAACCGAGGCCCCGCGGAACCGGACCGGCGCTCGGCCTGGCCGTCCACCAGATCGCCCGCAGCGACCCCGGCGCCTTGATCGTATCGGTCCATGCCGACGCCCACGTCGCGGACGCCGAGGCTTACCGGGTGGCCATCCTGGCAGCGGCCGGGTGGGCGGCAGCCACTGGTGGGCTGGCGGCCGTCGGGCTCACTCCCTCATACCCTGCCATTGGGCTGGGTTACATCGAGGTGGGTGAGCCCGAGCCACCGGACGCCTGGGTGCCGCCCCCTGCAGCGTCCGCGGACCCTGTCCTCCTCGCCGCCGCCGCGGCGCTGCCCGCGGCTCATGCGGCCGCCTTTGTGGAGAAGCCCTCACTGGAACGTGCCACGGCCTTCCTCGCGCGCGGCGGCCACCTCTGGAACCCCGGACTCTTCGCCTGGTCGGCCCGCGCTTTTCTGGAAGAGCTGGCCGCGGCTGACCCCGCCCTTGACGCCCGCCTTGGCGAGGTGGTCGAGGAGCGCGCCGGCGGTCACGAGGACCGCGCCTCGGAGCTCTACGCGTCACTGCCCTCGCTCGCCATCGAGCCCCTTCTGCTGGAACGAACCGGCCGTCTCACAGTTGTCCGTGCCGGCTTCGACTGGTCGGACCTGGGCACATGGACGGACCTCATGGCCGCCCGCGGGGCGGACACGGACGCCGACGGCAACGTCGCCACCGGTGACACTCTTCTCGTCGATGCCCACGACTGCCTCGTGGAGTCACGTGGAGGACGAACAGTGGCGGTCCTGGGTGTTGACGGACTGGTGGTCGTGGACACCGGCGACAGCGTGCTGGTCATGCCGGCGACCGCCGCCCAGCGGGTCAGGGCGGTCGTCGAACGGCTCCGCGAGGACGGCCGGACCGAGCTTCTCTGACCGGCGCCGGAGTGCGCTCGCATCGGCCAGAATGCCCGCTGATGGCAGCTGAGATCAACTTTGGGACGGACGGCTGGCGAGCGGTGGTCGGTGACGACTTCACGTATGCGAATGTCCGCGCGGTTGCGCAGGGCGTCGCCGCCCACCTCGACGGCGAAACCCGCCCCGTGGTGGTCGGCCACGACGCCCGCTACTGCGCGGAGCTGTTCGCCCGCGAGGTCGCCCGCGTTCTCGCGGCCAACGGGCGCAGCGTCATCCTGCTCGACCGGGTCACCCCGACCCCCGCGGTGTCGTGGATGGTGGTGGAGAAGGGCGCCGCCGGTGGAGTCGTCGTCACCGCCAGCCACAACCCGATGGAGTTCAACGGGCTCAAGTACAAGCCGGACTTCGGAGGTTCGGCCTCTCCGGAGGTGGTGGCGGAGTTGGAGAAGAACACCGCCAGAGCGTTGTCGGAAGGCGTCACCGCCATGCCCTTCGATGAGGCGGTCGCCTCGGGCAGGGTCGAGCTGATCGACCCGCTGCCTTCGTACTCCGCCCAGCTCGGTCGCATGGTCGACCTCGACAGGCTCCGCGGCGCCGGACTCAAGGTGGCTCATGAGGCGATGTACGGTGCCGGAGCCGGGCTGCTGGCGCGGGTGCTTGATGGCGGCAGCACCACGGTGACCGAGCTGCACGGTGATCGCAATCCCGGCTTCGGCGGCATGCACCCCGAACCCATCGACCGCTACATGCCCGAGGCGATGGCACTGATGGCCGAGGGCCACCACGACGTGCTCGTCGCCAACGACGGTGACGCCGACCGTGTGGGGATCATCGACGAAACCGGGCGTTATGTGAACCAGCTCGAGGTGATGGCGCTGTTCACCATGTACCTGCTCGAACGGCGGGGCCTGCGCGGAGACATCGTGCGCTCGTTGACGACCACCAACATGGTCGACATGCTGGGAGAGCGATTCGGCGTCACCGTCCACGAGATGCCGGTCGGTTTCAAATACATCGGCGCCACCATGCGCGAGACCGACGCGCTGCTGGGGGGCGAGGAGTCAGGTGGCTTCGCCTTTCGAGGACACATTCCCGAGCGCGACGGGATTCTTGCCGGGCTGATGGTGGCCGACATGATCGTGGAATACGAGCAGCCACTGTCCCAGATCCTCGCGCGCCTCCTCGAGTTGGTGGGTCCTCACGCGTACAAGCGACACGACATCCGTTTCGACCGCGACGGGTATGAGAAGCGCAAGGCCGATGTCTACAAACGCATGGAGGCAAACGCTCCTCGCGAACTCGCGGGCAAGGAGGTGGTGCGCACCCGAACCGACGACGGTTTCAAGTTCTATCTCGCTGACGGCTCATGGGCTTTGATGCGCATGAGCGGCACCGAACCGCTGATGCGCGTGTACAGCGAGGCAGCCTCGGTCGCCGCCGTCGACGACCTCCTTGCCGCTCTCGAGGACCATGTCGATGTGCAACAACAGCAGTAGTCCGCGAGCCGCGGATGAGTGACACGAGCGGGACTTCGGACCTACGTGGGGGTCAGCCGGACAGGGTCGAGAAGCCGTGGGGCCACGAGCTGCGCTGGGCGGTCACCGATCGTTACCTCGGCAAGCTCATCCACATCAACAAAGGGCACCAGCTCAGCCTGCAGTACCACGTCCAGAAGGAAGAGTCGATCTTCGTCGCCTCTGGTCTGCTCGACCTCGTGCTCGAGGACGATGCCGGCGAGCTGCACGTGCACCGCATGACCGCGGGCATGAGTGCCCGCGTGCGGCCGGGGCGCCGCCACCGTTTCATCGGTGTGGAGGACACCGACCTGTTCGAAGTCTCTTCTCCGGAGATCGACGACGTGGTGCGTCTGGAGGACAGCTACGGACGCGAGGGCAGCAGCACAGCCTGAACCTGCGCCTCCCCCTCGCCGCCGAGGCGGCGTGAGGGGAAGCCGTGGATAACCGCCCGCCCCCCCACCGCAGCCGGGGCAACGCCTTCTATGCGGAGAGTGCCAGGGCGGCTCTTGGCATCGGCGGCGAGGTGCACTCGCTGGCTGACGTTCCATTGCCGCTGGTTCACACCGCCCTCGGCATGGCGGTCTGCGCGGTCGTCGCCGCACTCCGCCCCCAGGTCCTGGGGATGCGGCTCAGTGTGATCATCTGCGGCTCGCTCGCCCTCGCCACCGCGCTGACGCTGACCGTCTACGACCGGCTGGTGTATGGCAGGGACCTGCGCCATGCGCTGGCTGCGACCGGTCTGCCGGTAGCAGCGATTGCGGCCTTCGTGGTCGTGCTCGCCGGCAGCATTGACCTCGCGGTGCGGGTTCCCGCCGGCTTCATCGCCGCGCTGGTGATCGGGGGAATCCCCCATCTCGGAGGCCTGCGAGCCGCCGGACGGGAGGGGACGGCGACCCGATTGCTCCGCGACGCTGCCGGTGTCGCGGTGCTCGCGCCGCTGCTTCTGGCCGCCTTCGACGGACCGCTTCCGACCGGAGCCGGCGCGGCCCTGTGCGGATGCGGCGTGCTTCTCGTTTCCGCCGACGCGCTGCTCACCGAGGAGTTGCGGGGCCGCGCGGCCGTCGGCGGCGCTGTGGTGCTCGCGGCGATCATGGCCGGGCTCGTCTTGGTGCTCCCCACCAACGGCCGAGACACCATCCGCGCCGCTCTGCTGCTTGTGCTCTGGTACGGCCTTCGCGGCGTCGCAGCCGCGCTGCTCAGCCGTGGCAGCCGGCGTTCGGTCATCGCGGAGTACGGCCTCTTCGTCGTCGGCGCGGCCGTGGCGATCGCCGTGCGCATGCCGCGCCACTGAGGCGATCGGAGCTAGCGGCGTCCTGTGCGCACCGGCCGGGCGGCTCGGCCACGCCGTCCGGCGTACAGTGCTGCGTCGGCGCGCTCGACGAGCGAATCGACCCTGTCGCCCGCCGCGAGCTCAGCGATGCCCACGCTGATCGTGCCGCCGCTGGCCGCCTGGACGTGCTCGCGCAGTGCGACTGCGGTTCGCTCCGCCTCAGCGGTACCGCTGTCAGTGAGCACGCAGACGAACTCGTCACCACCGTACCGAACGATCAGGTCGTACGAGCGCAGCCGCTCACGCAGGGCCGCCACAGTGGCGCGAAGCCTCTCATCGCCGGCCGCGTGACCGTGGCGATCATTGACCTCCTTGAGCCCGTCGACGTCGATGAAGATGACGACCAGGCCCTTGCCGGGAAGGCGGCGGGTGCGATCGATCTCACGCTGCAGAGCGGCCATGCCGGCCCCGCGGCGGAATGCCCCGGTCAGCTCGTCCACCGTCACCTGGCTGGCGAGCCGGGCACACTGGTTGACGAGCGCGCGAAGGCGGTCAACCGCGTGGGTCACATCCTCATCGCGCATG
>DAINCY010000005.1:0-64894 GCA_036732145.1 Candidatus Dormiibacterota bacterium | reverse complement strand
CGCTTGCCAGGTATCCCGCCTGCTCGTGCCACGGATACGACGCATGGATGAGCACCACGTTCGCGCTCGAGCCCTCGGCGGTGCGCAGCACCTCCTCGAGCAGCAGCGGGTCCGACTCGCCGAGGCGGATGTCCGAGTCGCCGAACCCGCTGTGCACCTGCAGCGGCCGGTCCAGCTCTGCGCAGCGACCGAGCGCGTGGCGGAAGAGCATGTCGCGCAACGCCTTCCCGCTGCGCCGCACCGGTGCACCAGCTGCACGGTCGGCAGCCAGCCCGCGCTCAGCCTGAGCCAGTGATACAGACGGGTCCACCCCCAGCCCGGTGCGATACGCCAGCACTGTCTTGAACCCCACCGCCCCGGCGCGCACCTGGCTGTCCATGAAGGCGTCGACACCGTCCACGACCTCGCGCGCGCCCCGCCCCTCAGTCAGCAACCGGTCGATGACAGGCTCGAGGCGTGCCAATTCCCACACCGGAACACCAGCCAGGTCCGCGTACGCTGCAGCCCCGCCCGGCGGCGAGCCCTGCCACCCGGCGTCCATGAGCATCCCCGTGGTTCCAGAGTCGGCAAACAGCGCGCGCACATACCCTGGCCAGTCGGCCCCGGCCGCGTCCTCGCGGGCTGCCAGGACGTCCGCCGGCTCGCACCCCAGGTGACGAGCCAAGCGGACGCGCAACATCTCCGTCGCCAGCCGGGTCGGCGCCAGCCTCAGCCGCCGGCCATCGGCCTCCACCCCCTCCGCGGCATCGAGCGTGAAGCTCGCCAGTTGAAGCGACTCGAAGGCGAGTGGAAACGGATGAACGTGGTCATCGATCACCCGAGCAACTTGGCGTCCTCGCCCCCCTCCTCACCGAGAATGGAGCCGATGCGCCCGACGGCCGCCGGGTTCTGCGACCGCAGCACGACCACGGCGACGATTCCGATGACCAGCCATGCTGCGGTGATATACGGCGTCAAGTTGAGCGGGAACGGTGGCTGCGGATACACCGATCCGTAGAGGGCGGCGCCGAAGACCACCGCGCCGATGAGCGGCACCAGCGCATGCACAAGCACGTTGTAGCTCGCCTTGGTGCGCCGGAAGAAGACCATGCCACCGAAGCACAGCATGATGTACACGAGGATCACCGCCAGTGTGCCCAGCGTCGCGTAGAAGAAGTAGATGGTCGTCGTCGCGCCACCAAAGGCGTCCTGCGGGTACACGAAGCCGATGAGGGCCGCCGCTGCTGTGGCGACCAGTGCGACGGTCACGGTGGCGTTGACGGGAGTCTTGAACCGTGGATTCGTCTTCGAGAACCAGCCCGGCAGCACTCCCTCTCGACCCATCGCGAAGAGCGTCCGGGCCGCGGCCGTCGCGCAGGCCAGGCAGACAATGAAAGCCGAGAGCATGCCGCCGATCTCGATGAGCGTCGGGAATGGGCCGCCGATGAATTTGCCGGCGACGGTCTTGAGTGCGAACGAATCGGCCCCAAACGCGGCCCCGTTGGTCACGCCGAAGCCGATGGTGATCGCGTAGGTGGTGAGCAGGTAGAAGACGATCGCGAACGCGGTGGCGGCGATGATCGCGATCGGGATGGAGCGACGCGGATTGGCCGTCTCCTCTCCGAAGTCGGCCGCGGTCTCGAAGCCGATATACGAGGTGACCCCGAGGATGATCCCGTAGAACACGCCGTTGAAGCCGCCCGACACGGTGTGACCGAAGGTGAAGGGCTCCACGCTGTTGCCGCTCGCCCCGCCCTTGCCCACGACGAAGAGGTCGACGAGGACGATAACGGCGATCGTGATCGCACCGACGATCATCTGGACCGTCGTGGTGACCTTGATCCGGATGATCGACAGCACCACGAGCAGAGCCATGCCGAGGAGGAAGAACGGGAACCAGAGCTTGGTGTCAAGCCCGAGCAGGTTGATGGCCAGGCCGGCGACTCCCGCCATGGTCATCGGGACGAAGCAGGCCAGGCCGAATGCGTACAGCCACCCGGCGACGAAGCCGCCCTCCTTGCCGATGCTCCGCGAGGCGTACGTGTACGCGTATCCCGCCGACGCCATGCGGCGCGTGAACCCGATGATCACGAACGCGAGCGCGAGCACACCGACCCCGCCCAGGAGGAATGCGAGCGGCGTGGAGCCCCCGGCCACCAGGGCGACACCGGGCACGTTGAGGAGCATGGCCATGCCCGGTGCGAGCACCGAGACCGAGATCGCGATCGCGTCCCAGGTGCTGAGCGCACCGCGAGCCAGCATGTTCTCCCCGCCGGTGACCACGGCCGGTCCGGCAGCCAGCGCCGGCTCAGGGCCTCTTGTGACAGTCATCGCCTCTCCTCCGCCTCGTGTTTGCGATCCTCAGGCATGAGAACCGTGTCGGTGTCGAGGAAGTAGTCGAACCCCAGGGGGGTGCACTGCCGCTCCATGAGCCAGCGGTGGAACGCCTGGTGCACGGGGTGCTGCTGGTACGCCTTCAACTCGTCGGTACCGGCGAACTCCATGCACAGCAGGCGCGAGTATCCGTTGGTCCGCGCGCCGGTCAGATCGCTACCGAAGCGCAGCCGTGTCATGCCGCCGATCGCGGTCGGCCACGCAGCCACCTGGCTGCGCATGTCGGACGCGTCCGTCTCGGAGAGCTCCTCCGGAAAGGAGAACAGCACGATGTGCTGGAGCATCATGTCTCAGTAGACCTCGAAGTACTCACGCATCTCCCACTCGGACACGACCTGCCCTTCAGGCGTTGGGTTCTCGGCCAGAGCAGCCTCGTAGCGCGCGTTCTCAGCGCGTTTCATCATCAGGTAGTAGTCGACGAACGCCTCACCGAATTCGCGGCGGAAGAGCGTGTCGCCCTCGAGTGCGCCGATGGCCGCTCCCAGCGATGTCGGCAGCAGCTCGGCCTCCTCCGCGTACGGGTCCGCGGAGACGGGTGGCGGCGGCTCCACCGCGCGGCTGATGCCGTCCCGCCCCGCGGCGATGTTCGCTGCCATGTAGAGGTAGGGGTTGGCCGCCGGCTCGCCGAGACGGTTCTCGATGTGCGTGCCTTTGTCGCCGGCGCCGCCCTGAACGCGCACCATGGCGCCGCGGTTCTCCAGCGCCCACCCGATGCGGTCCGGAGCGAAGGAGTAGGGACGGAACCGTCCGTAGCCGTTGACTGTCGGGGTGGTGAAGATGGTCATCGGCTTGGCGTGCTCGAGCAGACCGCCCACGAAGTGGCGTCCAAGCTGTGACAGCATCTCGGTGTCGGACGCGAAGACGTTGTCCCCGCTGGCAGCGTCGACGAGCGACTCATGGAGATGCCATCCGGAGGGGAAGAAGTTCGGCAATCCGGGCCAGCACATGAAGGTGGCCAGCAGTCCGCGACGGCGGCAGATCGCCTTCACCGCGGTGCGGAACATGATCATCGCGTCGGCCGCGAAGAGACCGGTCAGCGGGCTGAAGGTGAACTCCATCTGCCCGGGACCCCACTCATCCTCCATGGAGCGGGGCGGAAGTCCGATGTCGTGCAGGCCGTCGCGCAGGGCGCTGACCGTGCTCTCGACGCCGTCGAGCCGAGTTTCGGAGAGGAATTGGTAGCCCTGCTCGAAGACCTCGACCGCGGGCGGTGGTGCCGGCGCCCCCGTCTGGTCCAGACCGATGCGGTCGCTCGCCAGGCGGACGATGTAGTACTCCACCTCGAGCCCCGCGGTATACGCGTACCCGGCCTCCTCGAGTCGCTGCAGCTGCTGGCGCAGGATGGCTCGCCCATCCAGCGGCACCGGCCTGCCGTTGCTGAAGTACACGTCACACAGCACCCAGCCGGTGCGATCCGCCCACGGCAGAACCCGAAAGGTCGATGGGTCGGGCACGATCATCACGTCGGGGAAGCCGGTGAATTCCTCGATGCCGAAGCCGCCGCCGGCGCCGAATGCGGGTGGGAACACGGCGTTGCCGGTGTCGAGGCTGTAGATGGCGCCCGAGAAGTCTGCCCCGTTGCTCATCGCAGCGATCGCCGCCTCGGCCGAGAGGAACTTGGTGCGTGGCACCCCATGTTGGTCTACAAGCACGACGCGCACAGTGCGCAGTTCCTTGTCGCGGATCTCGGCCGCCACCCTCCTGGCCGTCTCGAGCTGCTCCGCGGTGTGCAGTCCGTGCTTGGAGACGAACCCCGGGATGCCGATGCCGTGGTCGGTCGTGTTGCCGTGGCTCTCCTTGCTCACGCTGCCCCTCCATGGTTTGCCTGGCCGTCGAGAGCTGCCCGCATCGAGTCGATGAGCTGGGTCGCGAAACGCTTGGGCTGCATCTCGGCAAGAGTCAGCAGCGTCTCGGTGCGTTGCACCCCCGGGATCTGCCACACCCGCTCGAGCAGCAGTTCGCGGAGGTGGTTGTGGTCGCGCACCAGCAGCCGCGCGAGCAGGTCGATGGTGCCGGTGACGACGGTGATGTCGGCCACCTCGGGGAGCGCCCGCAGTGCCTCGATGACCGGCGCCTGGGGGTGGCCCTGCACTGCGGTGATGGCCAGGTAGACGGTCACCGGGTAGC
The DNA here is from genome assembly GCA_036732145.1 of Candidatus Dormiibacterota bacterium. Classification (GTDB taxonomy): domain Bacteria; phylum Chloroflexota; class Dormibacteria; order Aeolococcales; family Aeolococcaceae; genus Aeolococcus. Next base: position 60,394 of record DAINCY010000005.1, on the reverse strand, counting down.
CGGCCTCGGCCCAGCCGATGTCGATGGTGTAGGCGCGGATCACTCCCGACCGCTCCAGCCGGGCGATGCGCTCGCCGACCGCGGGCGGCGACATCCCCAGGTCACGGGCCAGACGGCGCTGCGACATCCGCGCATCCGTCGCGAGGAGGCGCAAGAGATCGAGGTCGACGGCGTCCAGCGCAGCCGGCCGGGCCGGCCGGGCGACGACATCGACGAGACCCGAAAGTGGAGCCGTCGCGTCAGCCATGTGTTAGCTGCGTCCCTCCGGGCGCTTGCCATTCGCGCGACAATTCGGCAACATCCCCTGTCAGGCGAGCCGTATCGGCCGGCAGAGTCTGCCGGTCGCGCTGGGCAGTGTCAAGATGGCCGCGAGGAGACGCTTCATGAAGACGCTTCCAACACGGCGCTGGTCGCCGGCGTTCGCGCGGCGCACTCACGGCGCCAGTGGCGAGCTCGCGGCCATCCTGGCGCTCGCCAGTGATACCGACCTCATCTCCTTCGCCGGTGGCCTGCCGGACCCGCAGACGTTCCCGGTCGCGGTGCTCGGCGACTTGACCGCGCAGCTTCTCCGCGGCGACGCGGCAGTCGCACTCCAGTACTCGCCAACGCCCGGCCTGCCCGGGCTTCGAGACGCCCTCGCCGACCGTCTCGCCCAGGCCGAGGAACGGCGCCCCGATTCGGACGAGCTGATGGTCACCAGCGGCATCATCGACGCCCTGGGCCTGGTTGCCAGGGCGATGCTCAATCCTGGCGACGTCGTCGCCGTCGAGTCGCCGACCTACCTCGGGGCCATCGGCGGGTTCCGAGGCATGGAAGCCGAGGTCCGTGGGATCCCCGTCGACGAAGATGGCATCGACACCGAAGCGCTCGAGCGCCTGTGTCGCAGCGGTTCGCCGCCGACGCTCGTCTACAGCATCCCCGACCACCAGAACCCGACCGGCATCACCATGTCAGCAGAGCGGCGGGCGGCCCTCGTGGAGATCTGCCGCCACCACGGCGTGCTCGTCATCGAAGATGTGGCCTACCGCGAGCTCACCTTCACACCGTACCGTCCGCCGACGCTGTGGTCGCTGGGTCCCGACGTCGTCGTCCAGGTGGGCACCACCTCCAAGACCTTCTTCCCGGGCGTACGGCTCGGCTGGGCTGTGGGGCCGGCGGAGGCGATCGCACAGATGGTCGTCGCCAAGCAGAACTCAGACCAGTGCGCCGGGGCGCTGGGTCAGCGACTGCTCGAGGAGTACCTCCGCGGCGGCCACATGGACCCGCAGCTGCGCCTCTCGAACGCGTTGTACTCGGAACGTTGCAGGCGCATGCTGGCCGCGCTGGACGAGCACATGCCCTCCGAAATCACCTGGACCCGTCCACGTGGCGGGTTCTTCACCTGGCTCAGCGGACCCGGATGGCTCGACACCGTCGACATCGCCCGCCAGGCCCGCGACGCCGGGGTGGCGTTCGTACCCGGGCGACCCTTCCATCCGCACGCCGACGGCGGCAACACGCTCCGTCTCGCCTATAGCCTGGCCGGCGACGACGACATCGACGAGGGTGTCGCACGCCTTGGGAAACTGATCAGATCAGCACTGGAGAATCGATGACCGACGCCGCGCAACACTTCAGCACACAGGCAGGGGGCACGCCCACAGCCCCGGGCCGCTATGTCGACGTCAACGCCATCGCCTCCATCGAGTTCGTGCCAGGACTGGGCTTCCGGCCGGTGCTCACCGAGCGCACCATGCTCAACTTCGTGTCCTTCGAGCCGCATACGGAGGCTCCGATCCACGTGCACGAGGAGGAGCAGATCGTTCTCGTGATCGAGGGTGAGTTCGAGTTCGACATCGATGGCGATGTCCGCACCATGCGCGCCGGCGACGTCGCGGTCATCCCCAGCTGGGTGCGCCACGGGGCGCGCACACGCGGCGCGTCGTGCCGGGAGGTCGACGTGTTCAACCCGCCACGGCGCTCGCTCCTCGAGCATGCGCACAGTCAGGCCTCGCCTCCAGGTGGAGTTGTGTAGTTGGACCTCAACCTCCGTGGCCGGCGAGCGCTCGTCACCGGCGGATCGAAGGGAATCGGTCTGGCCGTCGCCGAGGAACTCGTCGCCGAGGGTGTCCACGTGGCCATCTGCGCGCGCCACCCGCGCGAGCTTGATGCGGCGGCCGAAAAGCTGCGCGGCTCGGGATGCACCGTCTACGCGCAGGTCACCGACGTCACCGACCCCGCGCAGATCACCGACCTCGTCTCTCGCTCCGTCGAGGCGCTCGGTGCGCTTGACATTCTCGTCAACAACGCGGGCGCGGCTCATCCTGGGAACTTCGAGTCGCTGACCGACGATGACTGGCGGGCGGACCTTGACGTCAAGCTCTTCTCGCAGATCCGCTGCACGCGGGCGGCGCTCGAACACCTGCGTCGCAGCAGGGCAGCGCGGGTCATCAACATCAACTCGGTGTATGCGCGCTACCCCGACCCCACGTTCTTCGCCACCACGGTGAACCGCGCAGCCTGTCTCAACTTCACCAAGGCGCTGGCACGCGAGCTTGGACCCGAGGGCATTCTGGTCAACAGTGTCAACATCGGTTTCGTGATCACGCCGCAGTGGCAGAACATCAAGGCGCGCCGAGCGCCTGACGCGAGTGACGACGAGTTCTTCGCCGGCCTCGCCAGGGACGAGGTGCCCCTCGGTCGCTTTGGAACCGTCGGGGAGGTGAGCGGCCTGGTGGCCTTCCTCTCGAGCGACCGCGCCAGCTACCTCACCGGCACCTCGATCGACGTCGCCGGCGGTATGGGCAAGTACGTCTGATGTGCCGCCTGCTCGGGTGGGCCGCCCGGCGGCCGATGACGGTCGCAGACGCGCTGGGCAGGGCTGAGCTCGCCGGATTCACAGCGCTCTCCCGCCAGCACGCGGACGGGTGGGGCATGGCCTGGTGGCCGCCGGAGGTGCGGAGCATCGGCCCGCCACCGGTGGAGCGGTCGACGACATGCGCCGCCGACGACCCACGCTTCGCCGAGCTGACCACCTCCGCCGCGACCGACGCGGGCTTCGTGCATCTGCGATGGGCCACTCCGGGGCTGCCCATCATCGCGGCCAACACACATCCCTTCGTGCACGGGTCGATGGCGTTCGCCCACAACGGCGCCATCCATCCGATCAACCGCACCACCGAGCTGGTGCCGGCGGGTTGGGAGTCGCAGCTCGCGGGCACGACAGACAGCGAGCGCTACTTCCTGTCGATCGTGGCACACCTCAGCCAGGGTGAGACCGTGGCGCAGGCGGTTGCCGAGGTGGTGCGCCGCATCTTCGACGACTTCAGCCCCACCAGCCTGAACGCGATGGTGTTGACGCCCGACACCCTGCAGGTGATCAGCGCCCACGATCCCTCCCGGGTACCGATGATGGGTGAGTCGTCGGGTGGCGCAAGCTCGTCGACGGAACCGGATACCACCTTCTACGAAATCTCCTACCGCGCCGATGCGACCTCCGTGGTGGTGGCGTCATCGGGGTTCCCGCAGCCGGCCGATGACGGCTGGCAGAGGCTGGCCAACATGACCCTCTTGCGCATCGATCGCGTCACCCTCGACACGTCGACGGTGGCGCTCACCGGCTGACGCGCATCAGACGCGAGGGCTTTGTTGGACCGGTGACGACGCGTTCGCAGCCGGTACTGTCTTGAGCATCGTGCTCAGTGTCCCCAACCCGGCCCCGGTCGCGGCGTCTGTCGCCTGGCTGTCGGTCGCGCCTGTGAAGGGGCTGCGGGTTCAGGAGGTCGCCGAGATCCAGCTCGACCGGCACGGCGCCCGCGGCGACCGCCGGTTCGTCGTCACCGACCCCGACGGTCACCTCGTCAACGGCAAGCGGCTCGGGGTGCTGGTGCAGGTGGTCGCCGAGTGCGCACCACCGTACATCGCCTTGACACTGCGCTTTCCCGATGGCCAGGTCGTCAGTGGCGAGGTCGACCTCGGCGCCCCCACGGCCATGCTTGCATATGGGGAGGAACGCGCCGTACGTCCCGTCGTCGGCCCGTGGTCGGCCGCGCTCTCCACATGGGCAGGCACTGAACTGTGCCTCGTGCAGCCGGTCGATGCCGGTGATGGCGTTGACCGGCGCCAGGGCGGCGGCGTCACCCTGCTGTCCAGCGCATCGGTCGACGCGCTTGCCAGGGCCGCGAGGCTGCCGCGGGTTGACCGCCGCCGCTTTCGAATGACCGTCGGCGTCGAGGGCCTGGCACCGTTCGACGAGGATGCGTGGGTCGACCGCATCGTGGGAATCGGGGACGCGTCTGTGCGGGTCAACGGAAACGTCGGCCGATGCGCGGTCACGACCCAGCATCCCACTGAGGGTGCCGTCGATCTTCCCACCCTGCACCTGTTGCGCGAGCTGCGTGACCGCGTCACATCGACCGAACCCTTGCCGTTCGGCGTCTGGGGTGAGGTCCTCCAGGCCGGGCGAGTGCGCCTCGGCGACGCCGTCCGGGTTCTCTAGCCCCAGCTCACGGCGTCGGGTCGCAGCCCTGGCCCAGACGGCGTCAGAGATCGGCTGCCGACTCGGCCCAGCCGCGCTGTGCCGCACGGAGTGATCTGAAGGCACCAGCATGCCGTACACAGCTTCAGGCACGAGGTCCATATCCGGCGCCCGTGAACAGTTTGAATGGAGGTGCGACATGCCGTTCGTTGGTACCGGTCACATTTGGCTTCTTGGCGTCGTGCTCGTCATCGTCCTGATCATCTGGGGCCCGGGCAAGCTGCCCGACGTCGGATCCGGCATGGGACGCGCGATTCGCGAGTTCCGCAAGGCCTCGAGCGAGACCAAGGAGCAGTTCTCGGCCGTCACTCGCGCGGACAGCCTGCCACCGGTCGCGGCTGCCGCGACCGACGCGGTCGGTCAGCCGGTCACCGCGCCTTCGAACCACACCGGCAACGGGTGAGGTAGACGGCAGTCCCACCGAGGCGCTGAGTGATGCAGGGAGTGGTCGGCGACGCCGGCCGGATGACCGTCGTCGAGCACTTCCAGGAGCTTCGCCGTGTCCTGCTCATCTCGGCGGTCGCCTGGATGGTTGCGACGGTGGTGGCCTTCGTCTTCCATGGCGCGATCTTCGAGTTCCTGCTGCGCCCGCTGACGACCGTGCTGGCGAAGACCAATCACATCACCTCGACCGCGATCTTCACGAGCCCGACGGAGGGGCTCACCATCCCCATCAAGATCTCTGCGATCGTGGGGCTGATCGGCGCGCTCCCCGTCATCCTCTGGCAGGTCTGGGGATTCGTCGCTCCCGGGTTGCGTCCGGTCGAGAGGAAGTTCGTCGGGCCGTTCGTCGGCTCGGCGTTCCTGCTGTTCGTCGCCGGCGCCGGATTCGCCTACTTCGTGATGCCGATCGGCCTCAATTTCCTGGCGACGTTCCTGGGCAACAGCGCCATCTACCTGCCGGACATCAACTCCTACCTGTCCTTCCTCCTGCTGCTCATCGTCGCTTTCGGGGTCACTTTCGAGCTGCCGGTGGTGATCATCCTGCTGGGCATGGTCGGCATCGTGTCGTCACGGCTGCTGCGCAGAAAGCGCAAGGGGATCTGGGTGGGAATCATCGTCGCCGCGCTCGTCGTCACCCCGGGTGCGGATCCCTACACGCCGACGGCTCTCTTCATCCCGCTCATCCTTTTCTTCGAGGCGTCAGTCCTCATTCTCGACAAGGTGCTCAAGCGCTGACCTTCGCCGGCATGGGTTGGCGAGGTGTCTTAAGACCATCGTCGTCTTCCGGTTCCGACCACAGCCCGCGGACAATCCCGCCATGCGCTCTCGAACAGCGCATCTGCTGCGGCCACTGAGGAGGATCTGACATGACGCGACGACGTGGATACCGCGTGGGCGGATTGCTCACCGCAGCTCTGGCGGCCGCGCTCCAGGTGTCGCCGGTGTTTGCCGCCGGAAGCTTCGTGGGCGGCCTGTCGACGATCAGCCAGATCGCCAGCACGGTTCCCGCAAATGGGGACATCAATCCGTACGGAATGGTCGTGGTACCTCGCACCATGGGCGACCTGACCGCCGGTGATGTGCTGGTCAGTAACTTCAACGCCGTCAGCAACCTGCAGGGCACCGGAACGACCATTGTCGAGATGTCACCGAAGGGATCGCTCCGTCTTTTCGCCAACATCGATGCCTCACACCTCTCGGGGCGCTGCCCCGGTGGCGTTGGCCTGACCACCGCGCTCAGCGTGCTCCCGCACGGCTTTGTGGTGGTCGGCAGCCTTCCCACGACCGATGGCAGCAGTGCGACTGCCGGAGCGGGATGCCTCATCGTGCTTGACAGCGAGGGTCACGTCGTTGGAACCATGTCCGGGCATGGCATCAACGGTCCCTGGGACATGACCGCGGTTCCCACCAAGGCGGGCGCCGCCCTGTTCGTGACCAACGTTCTCAACGGCACGGTGGCCGGCAACGGAGTGGTCGTCAACAGGGGGACGGTGGTGCGAATCGACCTTCGCATCGAGCGGGGCGAAGCGCCTGAGGAGATGTCCAGCACGGTGATTGGCTCTGGCTTTGCCGAAATCACTGATCCAAACGCGCTCGTTATCGGGCCCACCGGGGTTGGCATGGGCCGCCACGGCACTCTCTACGTGGCCGACAGTCTCAACAACAGAATCGCCGCGATCCCTGACGCGCTCACCCGACATGACAGTGCGATGACCGGTCTCGACGTGAGCACAAACGGCGCTCTCAACGACCCGTTGGGCCTCACCATCGCGCCGAACGGCAACGTCCTCACCGTCAACGGGGCGGACGGCAATCTCGTCGAGACCACGCCCGCTGGCGCTCAGGTTGCTGTCATGCAACTCGACGCCAACGGCTCGCCGCCCGGAGCTGGTGCCCTGTTCGGCCTCGTGGTGACTCCGCAGGGGAGGGGCCTGTACTTCGTCGACGACGCCCTCAACACCCTTCAGCTCCTGCATTGATGTTGGGACCCGGGCCTGGTGACAGCACCAGGCTCGGGTCGACGGTCGCCGCGCGGATGGTCCGCCGGCCCAACCGTGAGTCCCGATGCGTTCTAGGTTCCACCGGTGACGGCGGACTCACCAAGGGCGGCGACTCGCCGCCGTATCTCGTCGCGAATCGCCCGCACCGCGGCGACATCGTGACCTGCGGGATCGTCGAGGTCCCAATCGAGGTATTGCCTGCCGGGGATGAAGGGACACGCGTCGCCGCAGCCCATGGTGACGACGACCTCCGCCCAAGTGGCATCGGCGTCGGTCAGGCCGCGCGGCGTGCGGTCGGAGAGGTCGACGCCCACTTCGCGCATCGCGGCCACCACCTCCGGGTGCACGTGAGCGGCCGGCTGCGATCCCGCCGACCGGGCCTCGCCTCCGAGCTCCTCCCAGAAAGCCTGTGCCATCTGTGAACGCCCCGCGTTCCGAACACAGACGAAGAGAGCTCGAGGAAGTCGCCGTACAGTCATGAGGCGTGTTAGCAGCACGAACCCGCGGCTGCCACGGTGTCTGGTGCGCAGGCGCCTGCCCCGCAGCTGGTGTCCCCCCGCAACGTCGATCCGTGGGGCGCGTCGGTGTCCCCGAGCACGGTGTACACCTCCCATGGTGCGCCGTCGGGATCGCTGACCCAGACCTTGTCCTGGAGCGCGTAGCAGCATTCGACACCGTCCTCGACCTCAGTCTCGAGGCCGGCATCTGCCAGCCGCCGCGTGGTTGCGACCACCTCCGCCGTCGAGGAGACCTCGACTCCGAGATGATTGAGGGTCGCACCCGCCCCCTCGGTCTCGATCAGCACCAGTTTCAGTGGGGGCTCGGTGATGGCGAAGTTGGCGTACCCGGGGCGCCGCTTGGCAGGCTCGGCCTGGAAGAGCTTCGTATAGAAGGTGACGGCCGCTTCCATGTCGGTCACGTTGATGGCGAGTTGGACGCGGGACACAGCTAGACCGTCGAACCGGCCACGCAGGGACAAGGGCAGTCGCAGGTCATCGTGGGTGCCTCCTATCGATGAATGTCGATTGAATGAGGGGATGGTACCGAGTCCCATCGATGGCTGTCAATGGATATCATGAAGGACATGGACGACCATGACTGAGCTGCAGATGGCAGCCACTCGTGTGAAGGGCTGCTGCCAAGAGCTCGCCGACCCACTGCCCGGCCATGTGGTCGACGACGCCGCGGCGCTTCTCCGAGCGCTCGCCGATCCCACCCGCCTGCAGATGCTGGCCATGCTGACCAAGACCGACGACCCCATCTGCGTCTGCGACTTCACCGCCGCGTTCGACGTGGGCCAACCAACCGTCAGCCATCATCTCGCCAGGTTGCGCGAGGCGGGCCTGGTCACCAGCTCCAAGCATGGCATTTGGGCCTTCTACGCACTGGCGCCGCGGCTTCCGGCTCTCGCCGAGGCCGTCCTGGCCACGTTGTAGTAGGCGAGCGCCGGCCCAACCGTGAGTTCAGCGGCCCTGGAGGCGGGTGGCCGATCGCGCGCGCCATGACCGCTGCCCGGTGTGACGTTCCACCTCGTCCGCGCCCCGCATCGCGCGCACACTGAGGTTGACGGCAAGCCATCGAAGTGGCTCCGGCTCCCACCGCCGGGAGCGATGCTGGACCCAGGGCAGGCGCGTCAACTCCGTGTCGCGCGAGAGGATGAGGTCGGCCAGCGTCCGTCCGGCGACGTTGCTGGCGGTGACGCCGTCGCCGACGTACCCGCCCGCTGCGGCGATGCCTCGTTCGCGGTCGATGGTCACCGAGGGATACCAGTCCCTGGCGACCCCGATCGGGCCGCCCCAGCGGTGCGTGATCGCCACATCGCGCGTCTGAGGTATCAAGTCGTGGAGCGCTTCTTCGAGCGCGCGGAAGACGCCGGGATCACGGTCGAAGCCTTCGGAGACGCGCGAACCGAAGTGATACGGCGCGCCGCGACCGCCGAAAGCGATCCGCCCGTCGGCAGTGCGCTGTGCGTAGATGATCAGGTGCCGGCCGTCGTTGAGCGTCTCTCCGCGCGACCAACCGATCTCTGCCCAGGCCGCATCGGGGAGCGGCGCGGTCGCGATCATCAACGAGTACAGGGGGAGGAGCGCACGATGCTGGCCGCGCAGGTCCGGGGTGTAGGCCTCGGTGGCGCGGACGACGGTCCGCGCATGAACGGTGCCCCGTGCCGTCACCGCGGCGTGCGGCCGCAGCTCGATAACTGCGGTCCGTTCGAGGATGCGCGCGCCGGCTCGCTCCACCGCGCGTGACAGTCCGCGCACCAGTTTGCCGGGATGAAGGCGCGCGCAATGCGGCGTGTACCGAGCCCCTCGACATCCCGGCACGCGCACGCGCTGAGATGCCTGCTCGGCGTCGAGCCAGCGCGCCGCGAGGTCGGCCCCATCGCGCGCTTGCGTCTTGGCGGTCTCAGCGCGCAGCTCCGACTCCTGCAGAGCGGTCATCGCCAGCGTCAGGCAACCACCCTTGATCATGTCGGCGTCTATGTGCTCGCGCGCCATGGTGGCGGCGACGTCGTCGATTCCCTCAACGAGCGCGCCATGCATCCCTCGGGCGGTGTCCAGGCCGTGCTCGCGGACCACGCGGTCCCACGACACGGGAAAGAGGTCGCTGCACCAGCCACCGTTGCGCCCGCTCGCCCCGAACCCGGCAATCTCGCGCTCGAGCAGCACGACCCGCAGGCTCGGATCCCGTTGCATCAGGGCATACGCGGTCCACAGGCCCGTGTACCCGGCGCCCACGATGGCGACATCGACCTCGCAGTCGCCGTCGAGGGCTGGTCGCGGTGAGAGGTCGTCGTCCACTGTGTCGAGCCACAGGCTGAGCCGACGATACCGCCGTGGGCCGGCGGCGATCACCCCTCGATGTTCGACATGACGTGCTTGATTCGGGTGTAGTCCGCGAAGCCGTACATCGACAGGTCCTTGCCGTATCCGGAGTGCTTGAAGCCGCCGTGCGGCATCTCTGACACCAGCGGGATGTGGGTGTTGATCCAGACACAGCCGAAGTCGAGCAGGCGCGACATCCGCATGGCGCGCCCGTGGTCGCGCGTCCAGACGCTGGACGCCAGCCCGAACTCCACTCCGTTCGCCCAGCGCAATGCCTCATCCTCGTCTGTGAACCGCTGCACGGTGATCACGGGACCGAACATCTCCTCCTGGATCATGTCGTCCTCCTGGCGCAGCCCGGCGATCACCGTGGCCTCCTGGAAGAACCCGGGACCCTGCGCAGCACCTCCGCCCGCGGCGATCGACGCGTGACCGGGCACCCTGTCGAGGAAGCCTCGCACCCGGGCGAGCTGGTCTCGGTTGTTGAGCGGTCCGTATGCGGCGTCCTCGTCGGAGGGCGGACCAGTGTGCGTGACCTTTGCTTGCGCCGCCAGCGCACTCACGAAGTCGTCATGCACCCGCGGACCGGCGAGAACTCGCGTCGCCGCTGTGCAATCCTGCCCGGCGTTGAAGTAGCCCGCGCCCGCGATGGCCTCGGCGGCTGCCTCGACGTCGGCGTCATCGAAGACGATGACCGGCGCCTTGCCCCCGAGTTCGAGATGCACGCGCTTGAGATCGACTGCCGCCGCCTGTGCAACCTCACGTCCGGCGCGGACGCTGCCTGTGATCGACACCATCGCGGGGATGCGGTGGGACACGACCGCCGCCCCGGTGGTGCGGTCCCCGCAGACCACGTTGAGGACGCCGGGCGGGAGCACCTCGCGGGCGAGTTCGGCGATGCGGACGGTGGTGAGGGGCGTTGTCTCTGATGGCTTCAGCACGACGGTATTGCCTGCCGCGATCGCCGGCGCGAACTTCCAGGCTGCCATCAGCATCGGGTAGTTCCAGGGAGTCACCTGACCGCACACGCCGACCGGCTCTCGACGGATCCAGCTGGTATGCCCGGCCATGTATTCGGTCGAGGCGCTGCCCTCGAGGCACCGCGCGGCGCCCGCCATGAATCGGAGCGTGTCGTACAGCTGGGGCAGCTCTTCGCTTTCGGTCAGACCGATCGGCTTGCCGGTGTTGCGGCACTCCAGTTCCACCAGCTCGCGGCCGTGGGCCTCGAGGATGTCCGCGAAGCGCAGCATCGCCAGGCTGCGCTCCTTCGGTGTGGCGTCGCGCCAGCCCGGGAAGGCGTCCAGCGCAGCCCGGTAGGCGGCATCGACGTCCTCGGCCGTGGACAGCGGCGAGTGAGCGAACACGTCTCCAGTCGAAGGATCCACCAGCGGGAAGGTGCGCTCGCCGCGCGCCGCCACCGATTCACCGCCAACCACATTGCGCACCGGTTCGACGATCACAGCCATGTCAAGACCCCCGATATGTGAGGTGACCGCGTCAAAAGGTACGCGGCGTGTTGATCCAGAGCACCCGGGTCACCACCGGGCCCGGGTTCCACCAGCGATGTCGACGTGTCGATTCGAAGCACAGCGACGTGCCGGCCGGTATGTCGAACTGTTCGTGTCCGTCCAGCGTGATCGACAGCGTGCCGTCGATGACGTAGAGGAATTCCTCACCGTCGTGCGCGTATTCACCGCCGCTGCCGTATCCGGGCTCGACGATGAATCGCTGCGGCTCGAGCAGCTGGGCTGTGCCTGAGAGATCGTCGATGCGCACACCCGGGATGGGGAGATCGAGCGGTATCACCTCGCCGCCGAGCGGCCGGCATGCCGGTGCCGCTGCGCCCAGCAGCGCCGCAACACTCGTGCCCAACGCTGCATTGAGCTTCTGTAGCGACGCGACCGAGGGCTGCACGACACCACGTTCCACGCCGGAGACGAGTGACGGCGACACGCCCGCAGCGGTGGCGAGGGCGCGCAGCGACATGTGGCGTTCGATTCGCTTCTCGCGCAGCCGGGCGCCGAGGTTGATGGTGGGGGAGGACGTCTTCGGGGTGGGGGTGCGGGACCGCGAGCGCGCCCGCGCCGGCGCGTCGCGGAGTCGGCGGCGAATCGCATGGACGGCCAGCCCCTCCACCTTGCGGAGACGATGCACCTCTCGTGCGCGGGTCACGTCAACGGCGTCATAGCGCCGCCAGCCCGCCGAGGTGCGCGACGACCCCAGCAGCCCGTGCTGCTCCCAGGCGCGCAGCGTCGACGCGCTGATGCCCACCATCCGGGCCACCTCACCCACCGAGTAGCGCCCCGCCGGTTCGGCGCTCACGCCCTCTCCCACCAAACCTGGACCCACTTGACGAGCCTACCACCCGCCGCTAGGGTGTGCAGCGTTCTTTGCAGATGTTCTGCAAGGCATGTGGGCGCGTCGGAGGTCGGGTGCATGGAGCCAGCAGGCGCGGACACCGAGGGCGGCGGGCCGAGCTCGAACGCCCAACTCCGGTCGTTGCGCGAGCGCGTGGTACCGCGTGGCATCTCGACCGCCAACCCCCCCGTGATCGCGTCGGCCACTGGGTCCACCTGGACTGACGTCGACGGTACGGAGTGGATCGACTTCACCGGTGGCATCGGCACCCTCAACGCGGGCGCCGGCCACCCCGCTGTGGTGGCTGCCATCACCGCCCAGGCAGAGCGCCTTCTGCACACCTGCAGCCATGTGGCCTGGCACGAGCCGTATCTGCGGCTCGCCGCCCGCCTCAGCGAGATGGTGCCCGTGGAGGCCCCGGTCAAGGTGATGCTCTGCAGCACCGGCGCCGAGGCGGTCGAGAACGCCGTGAAGATCGCTCGCGCCGCCACCGGCCGTCCGCTCATCGTCGGTTTCAACGCAGCCTTCCACGGACGCACCTGGATGGCGCTTTCTCTGACGGGCAAGGAACGACCCTACCGCGACGGCATTGGGCCGTTCATCGCCGAGGTGCGCCACGTCGCCTATGGAACGACCGGGCCGTTGCGCGATCTGCTCGCGGCTGAGGGCGAGCAGGTGGCGGCCGTCATCGTCGAACCCGTGCTCGGCGAGGGAGGTTTCGTCATCCCCGAGGAGTCGTTCCTGCCCGACGTGGCGCGACTTACCCGCGCCGCCGGTGCGTTGCTCATTGCCGACGAGGTCCAGACCGGCTTCGGCCGCACCGGGCGCTTGTTTGCCTGCGAGCACACCGGGGTGCGACCCGACATCGTCGTGCTTGGCAAGTCCATCGCCGGCGGGATGCCGCTCGCCGCTGTGGCCGGCCGCGCCGCGGTGATGGATGCGCCCGGCCCCGGTGTGCTCGGCGGCACCTACGCAGGCAACCCGGTGTCGTGCGCCGCGGCCCTTGCCATCTGTGATCTCTTCGCGGATGAAACGCTGCTGGAAGGGGCCAGAGCGGTCGGCGCGCACGCTCGGACCCGCCTCGATGCCGCCGTGGAGGCCGCCGGTTTGCGCGCCGAGGTCCGCGGGCTGGGCGCCATGGTCGCCGTCGAGTTCCATGACGACGCGGGCGGTCCGGCCACGGCGGTCGCTGCCGCCGTGCAGGCCGCGTGTGCGAAGCGACGGCTCCTGACAATGCGCGCCGGAGTCGACGACAATGTGTTGCGACTGCACTGCGCGCTCAACATCGACCGAGAGCTCCTCGACCGGGGCCTCGATCTTCTCGCCGACGCACTCGACGATGCCGCCGTTCACGCGGCATCCGAGCCGACAGACACGGTCGCCATCGCGGCCGCCACCGTAGGGGATAGCATGGCCACGGGCCCATCGTGAGCACGGTCCTTCATCGTATCGACGGCAGCCGTGTCGCCGAGCTGACCAAGCGCGAAGAGCAGGAGTTCCTCGCCAAGCGCCAGAAGTCACGGCAGCTGTGGCAGGAGGCGACGAGGGCCATGCCGCGCGGTGTGCCGTCGTCCTTCCAGGACACGCCGCCGCAACCTGTCTTTATCGACCGCGGCCAGGGCAGCCGTGTGTGGGACGTCGACGGCAACGAGTACGCCGACTTCCACAATGGCTTCGGGGTGATGGTGGTGGGTCATGCGCATCCCGCGGTCGTTGCCGCTGTCAACGACCGCATGTCGCGCGGCTCGCATTTTGCCCAGCCGGTGGCCGAGGATGCCGCCGTCGCGGAGGAACTGTCGCGGCGGTTCTCCCAGCCGCAGTGGAGATACACCAACAGCGGCACCGAGTCAACGCTCGACGCGGTGCGGCTGGCGCGCGGCTTCACGGGAAAAGACCGTCTGGTGAAGATCGAGGCGTCGTACCACGGCCACCATGATTCATTGCTCGTCAGCGTTGAGCCGGCCCGTGATCTGATGGGTCCCGTCGATCAACCCAACTCGGTTCGCTACTGCGAGGGCATTCCCCAGGCCAATGTCGACCTGGTGACGGTCGTGCCCTTCAACGATCTCGAAGCCGTCGAGCGCGCGTTCGCCGCCCACGACGACATTGCCGCCGTCGTGGTCGAGCCGGTGATGATGAATATCGGCATCGTGCTACCCGACGAGGGCTACCTCGGCGGGGTCCGCGACATCGCGCACCGCCACAACGCGCTGCTGATCTTCGACGAGGTCAAGACGGGAGTGACGATCTCGGCCGGCGGGGCAACCGAACGCTTTGGGGTGGTCCCGGACATCATCTGCTTGGCGAAGGCGATCGGCGGCGGCCTCCCGTGCGGCGCCATCGGCGGTCGCGAGGACGTCATGGCCGCGATCACCGATGGCCGGGTGGCGCAGATGGGCACCTTCAACGGCAACCCGCTGACGATCGCCGCGGCCCACGCCACGCTGTTCGAGGTGCTGACGCCTGCCGCGTACTCGCACTTCGACGCCATGGCGGAGGAGTTGCAGGGTGGTCTGGACGGAGTCATCGCTGAGCACGAGCTGCCCTTCCACGTGCTCACGCTGGCGGCGCGTGGCTGCGTCACGTACCGCAAGGACCGTGTGCGCAATTACCGCGACTACCTCGACATCGACAAGGCGGTTCCGTATCTTTCCTGGCTCTACCAGAGCAATCGCGGCGTGCTCATGGCGCCTGGAGCGGAGGAGAACTGGACGCTCTCCGTGCAGCACAGCGAGGCCGACGTGCGCCGCTACATCGACAACTTCCGAGAGTTCGCCAGGGATCTTGTCGAATCCTGACCGTGGCCAGGGTTTGGTGGGGGAGAGAAGCGGGTGTGTGTGCTCCCCTCCCCCTGGTAGGAGTGGCTGAGGATTGCTACGCAGCGCCAGAGTCCACGGCCTGCTCTGGCCGGTCGGCAGAGAGCGGTGTCAGGTTTGTCAGCAACTGCATGTCGTTGGCTCCGCTGCGCAAGTCCGTGACTGCATCATGCGCGGATGCAAGTCGCGAATCATCGTGCGCCATACACCAACGTCCGCGCAGGATGATTGGGCACCAATGCGGTGGCGACACCGATCCTTAACGCTCAATCTCCCAGGGGTTCACACTCGGCGTCAGCCTCCTTGGGGCTCAACCACCCAGGCGTTCACATAGGTGTCAGCCGGGGAGTGGGACCGCCCTCCCCGAGACGCGAATCCCTCCTCGGCCGGGATCGATCCCGACCGAAAGCAGGCTGGGACGACCCATGTCATCGCCTTGATGAATGGTCACCGTTGCGGGCGGCTGGACCAGATCGAGCTCGCGCAGGTAGGCGCCAAGAGCAGCGGCGGCGGCGCCGGTGGCCGGGTCCTCGACCACTCCGCCGACCGGGAACGGCACGCGCGCGTGAAATTGCGTTGGACCTTCCCGCCAGACCAGCTGAGCGGTGGTCCAGCCCTCGCGGCTCATGAGCGCCCGCAGCCGCTCGAAGTCGTACGAGAGTGCGGCGAGCAGTTCTCGGGAACGCACCCCGAAGACAAGGTGATGCGCGCCCGCGAAGGTCACGCGCGGTGGCAGCTGCGGGTCGATGTCCGTCTCGGTCCACCCCAGCGCCGCCAGCGCCTCTGCGACGACGGGCCCGGATACGCCCGTCACGGTTGGGGTGACGCTGGTGAGCGTGGCCATCGCTCGACCGTCACCGTCGATGCCCACGCTGACGGCGACCTCTCCGCTCTGCGTCTGGAACCGCAGCTCGCCCCCGCGCCCCTGGTCGGCGAGCGCCACCGCCGAGGCGATGGTGGCGTGCCCGCAGAAGGGCACCTCGACAGCGGGACTGAAATAGCGAATCCGGTACTCACCCGGACGGTCCAGCGGCCACAGGAACGCGGTCTCGCTGTACCCCACGACGCGCGCGATGTCGAGCATGGTGGGATCGTCCAGGCCGCCGGCATCGAGCACGATCCCCGCAGGGTTGCCCCCCGAGGGGTCGTCGGAGAAGGCGGTGTAGCGCAGGACCTCGACGCCGTGGATCGCCATGGCCGGCGCGGTCACGAGGGAACGCCGGCCCGCGCGGCAGCCAGCTCGCGATCGTCGAATCCGCGGATGTCGATGACGCGTTCTCCGGCCAGGGTCATCACCTGCCAGCGCTGCATCTCGCCGCCCGCCTGCTTGGCAGCCGCATTGCCAGAGACCCGCAGGCCCACGAGCATCCGGTCGCCACGAACGATGACCTCGGTCACCCGCGCGCGGGTGCCGGCGTCTCGGCCGCGCTGATACCAGGCGAGCACCTCGCTGCGGTTCTGGCAGTCGAATGCGTGGTCATCGGGTGCTCCCCAGCGCACCGCGGGGTCGAGGAGGTCGGCGATGGCGTCGAGGTCCGCCGAATCGAGCGCAGCCCTGACGCGCTCGCCGATTCCCTCGCTGTGCCCCTGGCCGTCCGGCATGAACCAATCTCCGATGACGAATACCGGCAATCATGCACCGCGACGTGCAGCGCGCACGACGCTCGTCCGCTGTCAGGGAAGGAAGAGCATCGAGTCGCCGAACTCGTGCCACAGGTAGCGCATCTCGACGGCGGACGCGTAGGCCGCGCGCACCAGGCCGGGACCGGCGACCGCCTCGAGGAGCAGGAGGTGACTCGATTCAGGCAGGTGCAGGCCGGTGACCAGGCCGGTCACCACCTGGGCCGGACGTTCGGGCCCGAGGACCAGGTCCGTCCAGCCGCTCCCGCCGCGGACATCGCCGGCGATGGTTTCGAGCGCTCGAACCACGGTCGTGCCGATGGCAACAACGCGCCTCCCCGCGTCACGGGTGCCGGACACGAGCCGGGCAGTCGTCTCCGGGACCCAGTAGCGTTCCGGGGCCGGCGGTTCCCCAACCTCAGGGCTGGACACGCCGGCGTGCAGCGTCAGAGGCGCGACGGTCACGCCGGCGGCCTCGAGGCGCGCGAGCAGTTCAGTGGTGAAGGGCCGTCCTGCGCTGACCATCTCCGCGCTGCCGGGCTGATCGGCATAGACGGTCTGGAAGTCGGCGAGCGGGACGCTTCCGGCCAGGTGGTTGTACACGATGGGGCGGCCGTGCTCCGCGAGGTGGGCAGCCAGCTCGGTCGGCGGCGTAACCGCGGCCCGCCAGAGGCGCGAGACCGCCGCAGCCGGGTCCGGATGGGCACCGGCGACGGTCAGGGTCACCCCTCCCGAGAGGTGCAGGATGTCGTGGGTGGTGACGCGCAGATCGGGTCCGTCGTTGTCGCGCCGCCGCACCTCGACGATCCATGCTGAGTCGTCGAGCCAGCCCGAGACGTGCACGAGCACCTCCCGACCGTCGCCGCCCCGTGCCGTCAGGGCGGCGGGCAGGGTGGCAGAGGTGTTGACGACCACGAGGTCGCCGGCCTCGAGCAATTGAAGCAAATCAGCAAAACGGCGATGTGACACGCCGGTCGGGGCCGCCACAAGGAGGCGCACACCATCGCGTGCGAGGCCGCGCCGTTCCGGCGGCAACGTCGCCCCCAGACCGTGAGGGAGGACAAAGCGCGTCTGCGGCCGCCGCGCCGCGACCCTGGCAATCATGCTGACGCCGTCGCATTCGCCAGGTCGCCGACCCGATACCGGCCGCTGGGAAGTCGTGTGGTGATCAACTGCATCAGCGCCGGCACCACGCTCTCGGGGGCGGGACGGTCGCTGATGTCCTCACCGGGAAACGCCTGCTGCTGCATGTCCGTGCGCATGTCCCCGGGGTCGAACGCGTACACCAGCAGCTCGGGATGCTCGACCGCGATCACCGACGTGATGTGATCGAGAGCGGCCTTGGACGAGCCATACCCGCCCCACCGCTGGTATGCCTCCACCGCTGCGTCCGAGGAGATATTGATGATCCGCCCCTGGCGGTGGACCAGGTGGGGGAGGAGAAGCTGGAGCAGAGCCAGAGGGGCGAAGGTGTTGACCGCGTACACGTCCTCGAGCACATCCAGCGGATAGTCGGCGAGTCGCGGTTGAGGGCTGGGGCCGAGCAGGCTGGCATTGTTGACGGCGACGTCGAGACCGCCAACCGATGCCACCGCGTCTGCGAGGCGACGTCGGTGGAGGGGATCGGCGACGTCGCCGGGAATCGCGGTCACGGAGCCCGCGAGGCCGAGCCGTGCCGTGGCAGCCTCGAGCGTGGCGGCGTCGCGGCCGTCGACGACGACGTGCCAGCCCCGGCGGACGAGCTCGGCGGTGAGCGCGCTGCCGAGGCCGCGTGAGCCACCTGTCACGAGCGCCACGGGAGCCGGGGGTGCGGAATCGTGCTGCCTTGCCACTTCGCCATCCTAGAAGTTAAAGTGAACTTCATGTCAAGCGGGGCGTCGGCGCGGACGACCGACCTGCTGTCCATCGGCGAGGTGGCACGCCGTGCCGGTTTCGCGGCCTCGGCTCTTCGCTTCTACGAGACAGAGGGGCTGATCAGCGGAGGCCGCACCGATGGGGGACAGCGGCGCTACCCGCGCAGCGTGCTGCGGCGGCTGGCCTTCGTGCGAGCCGCGCAGAATGTGGGGCTCTCACTGGACGAGGTGCGGACAGCTCTCGCCACTCTGCCTGATTCGA
Organism: Candidatus Dormiibacterota bacterium; assembly: GCA_036732145.1. Classification (GTDB taxonomy): domain Bacteria; phylum Chloroflexota; class Dormibacteria; order Aeolococcales; family Aeolococcaceae; genus Aeolococcus. The sequence goes on along the minus strand of DAINCY010000005.1, from coordinate 41,700 downwards.
GGGTGCCCACCAGGGCGGACTGGGCGCGGCTATCGAGCTTGTGGAGAGAGCGGCTCGACGAGCAGATCGCGGGGTTGGTGGCGCTGCGCGACGGCCTGACCACCTGCATCGGCTGCGGTTGCCTGTCGCTGCGACGGTGCGCGCTGTCCAACCCCGGCGACGTCGCCGCCAGGGTTGGAGCTGGAGCGCGGTACCTTCCTCCCTCCCTCCGCCGGCGTCTCTAGGACATCGAGCAGCCGCTGATGCGGTTGCTCCCACTCAGGCCGCGGGATTCTGCCCGCTCTGGTGCGCTTTGCGAGCTGCCTCGCGGCGTGCGGCCTTGGCGGTCGAGGGAGCCTTCGGTTTCTTCTGCGACTTTTTTGGCGCGCCTCGAGTCTTCTCGCTGGCCATGGTGGTGAGCCTCCGTGAAGGGCGGTTATGGGTGATGGGGACGCAACTCCAACGCTACACCACCACAGGCGTGGCGTCAGCGGCCGCGCAGCACGGCGACCGCGGCATTGCCCAGCGGCCACTGGGGTCAGTCGGCCGGCCGGGACTCCCTCGCGCTCGCTGCCGCGCGGATGGCACGGATCACGGCGTCCGGCGGGGCGTCCTTGGTGAGGTAGCTGACAGCTCCGGCGGCGAGCGCCTGGGTGATCTTTTCGCGCTCTGAGTAGGAGGTGAGCACCACCACGCGCGCTTGTAAATCCATCTCCACGAGCTTTTCGGTTGCCTCGATGCCGTCCATTCCGGGCATCGAGATGTCCATTAGCACGATGTCAGGCTTGACCGCGTAGGCGAGCGCGACCGCTGCAGCACCGTCCTCCGCCGCCCCCACGACCTCGATCCCCTCGGCGCCGCTGAGGATGTCGGTGAGGCCCTTGCGCATCAGCGGATGGTCGTCGACGATGAGGACGCGGATCAGAGCTCCGTCGGCGTTCAGCATGGCAAGGTCAGCATAAGCGAGGTCCCGCGGCCCGGCTCGCTTTCCAGCGACAACCTACCGCTCGATGCCTCCACCGCGTTGTTCAGCAAACTCAGGCCCACGTGGCCTTCCTCGCGACGGCGTGAGCGGTCCGCCGACGAGAAACCGCGGCCGTTGTCCTCGACCCGCAACGTCACAACGCCGTCGGCATAGCGCAACCTGGTGATCACCTTGGTCGCCTGACTGTGGTTGACGACGTTGCGGATCGCTTCCTGGGCAACTCGGAACACTAGCGAGGTCTTGTCGGGCGGAAGGTGGGTGGCCGTCGCCGCCTCGAACTCGACCTCGATACCGCGCGCCGGCAGCGGTTCCAGCAGCCTTCGCAGGGCGTTGTCAATGCCGCTCTCGGCAAGGTCCGGCGGAGCGATCTCGATCACCAACGTGCGAAGGTCCGTCACCGATGAGCGCAAGGTGCCCGCCGCTTCGAGCAGCTGCGGATCGGCGATATTGCCGGACCCGCGAGCGGCGAGCGAGAGTGCAAGACCCGCCAGGGTCTGTACGACGCCGTCGTGGAGATCACTTGCGATCCGCTTCCGCTCGGCGTCACTGGCATCGATCGCCTGCTGGAGCAGTGCCTCGCGCTCCTTGCTGTGCTGTTCCCGCTCCAGCTCCTGCGCCTTGATGCGGCGCGCTAAGAGAACTAGGAACCCTTGGAGCAGGATGATCGGCAGCAGGGTGGTGGTGAAGCCCACAGTCCCCGCCACACCGTATAGGAGAACGGCGCCGTAAGCCGCCCATCCGTAGCCAATGTTGTAGAGGATGAGCGAGGACATCGATCGCCGGAAGACCATCCAGCCGTTGACCGTACGGCCCGACGCTAGAGCGATGACGCCGGCCAGGAGCGCGTTGTTGACCACGCAATGGACAACGGCGGCGACCGTGGCCGAGCTGGCACCCCACAAAACCCCGTGGTTGAGCCGGGTCAGGCTCGAGAACACGATCCAAGCGCTGAGATCGGTCAAGAAGTAGTTGGCTGTGTTGAAGGTGGCACGGAACCACCCCGTCTTCATCCTCGCGCCGTACCCCAGCGACTGGGAGATTGAAGCCACTAACGCTCCTGGCGGTCCGAACGTGAACGTTAGGGCAAGGTGAACGAAGACGCTCGCGGTCCAGATGCTGTCGACGCCACCAGTCATTCGAACGCTGCAGTACGCGGCGCCGAACACAACGGCGGCACCGAGGGCGACGGTGGTGGGATCATTTGCCGGCGCAAACGTGACGATGGCAAAAGCCATACTGAGAATGCTCAGCAAGCCGACGAATACGATCAGAGGAAGCGTGAACTCCACCGGCGCCGGTCGCCTTTCATCTGGTAGAAGGTGTCGCAAGCGACGAATGGAGGTCAGGACGCGGATATCTCCCATCGCGGCCATCGTCGTGGTCGAAGGCTCCCAAAGGCCGCCTTGCGACACGATCGCCACAAGGGAGGAGCGCCCATGTGTACGTCTGGGGTGCGCAGCACAGTAAAGAACTGCAAAGAATCGGTAACGATCTTGTGTGGAATGCCGTGATCGATTCAACCGCACCCATTCGGCTGGGCGATGTAGCGCACAGTCCCCTCAGGTACTGAGCGCGGGCTCAGTTGGACGGAGGGACTTCTATGGCCACCTGGGATACCCAGTGCCAGTGCAACACCTGGAGCTAAATCCTGACGGAGTCAGTTCCACCAAGGTAGGCCGTTGATGTAACGGACCCTTGGACAATGTCGTGACGGACCGGTGACGGTCGACGTCACACAAGGGGGCGTCCCTCTGCGAATCTTGCCGACGTGGCACTTGACGTAGAGCCGGGCACTCCCCTTGAGGGGATTTCGGGGTTGCCGGTCCTCGCCGGATCGGCGACCTCCGGTTCCGCGTCGGCATCTGTCTCTCGTCCCCGCGGTCCAGCCACGCGCTTCTTTGTGGCGATGTTCTTGTCGTTGTACGGAGATTGGCTGAGCACCGTAGCCCTATTGGTGGTCCTCTTTGAGTTGACCCACAATCCGGCCGCGCCGGCCGGCTACATGCTCGTCAGGGTGGCTCCACGCGTTCTGGGCCCCTGGTTGGGGGGCCATCTGACCGACCGACGATCGCCGCGCGCAGTCATGGTCGGCACATCAGCCTTCCAGGCGATCCTCACGGTCTCGCTCGTTGGTTCGCATCGCGCGGGGTTGATTTGGGCCATCTACATCGCTGTGGCAGTGGCTCAGTTCACCGGGGCGCTCGGGCGACCGAGCCAGGGTGCGCTACTTCGTAGCCTGGTAGGCGAGCGCGAGCTGCCGCGTGCCAATGCGACCTACGGCCTCTTGTTGAGCACGAGCATCTTTGTCGCTCCAGCAATCGGTGCTGCCCTGCTGACGCGGGTTGGGCCAGATCCACTCTTCGCCATCGACGCCGCCACCTTCGCCATCGCCGCGCTTTTGGTCGCGACCCTCCCGAGCAGGAGGCGCCACGGCGGGAACGCCCTGCTGGACTCATCACGACGGGGAAGCGCGTTGGGAGCAATTCAGTCTGCGTTGCGGCAACCCGAAATTCGTATGGTCGCGGCGGCGAACTTTGCCAGCGGACTAACGGTCACCGTCACTCAAGCCTTGCTGGTTGTGGCGGCCCATGAACGCTTTGGTGGCGACGCTGCCGTCGGCTATCTCTATTCCAGCGTCGGTGTGGGCGGAGCACTCGGCGGCCTGATTGCTCTGCGGTGGATACCTTCGCGCGCATGGACCCGGTTCGCCGTCTTCCTAGCAATCACCGTTGCGCTCGTTGCCACGGCGGGCTTCAGCGCATCGACGGTTGTGCAGGTGTCGCTGCTCATGCTCGCAGTCAGTACCGTTGCAGGAAGCTCCTTCGACACATGGGGCATCACTGAAGTTCAGCGCCGCGCCCCGCCAGGATTCATCGGGCGCTACAACTCGGTCATCTTCATTTCGATGTACTCGGGCATGCTGGTGGGCGCCCTGTGGGCTCTCGGGACGGCCAGCGTGTTTCACTGGGACGTGGCCATCGAAATCTCCTGCGCGGCCATGCTTGGGCTGGTCGGAGCAGTGTGGATCTCGGGCGGCAGCAGCAGTCCTATCCCTCCAGAACAAAAGGAACCCTGAGGACGTGGAGCGTCGTCCCAGCCTTAGTCGTCCTCGGTCAGCGCAAACGCCAGCAGGCCGCCGATCAGGCTCACGTTCTTGTTGAAGTGGACGATCTGATTGCGCCTGGCGGCCGGTTCCGACTGCTTCCAGAACTGGTGGCCGATGTAGGTGGTCGGTACCAGCGTCGCCGCCAGTTCCAGCGCGGCGAGACGTGGCTTGATGCCCAGCGCAAGCGCGGTGCCCCCGGCGATCATCATGGCCGCGTTCAGGCGCACCAGGAGTTCGGGTTCGGGAACTGGCAGTGCCTTGGCCACCATCTCGGGGCGCGTGCCCGGTGTCTTCAGAGTGCCGTACCCCGCGACGATGAAGATCCAGGCAAAGGCCGTGCGGGCGACGAGTCGTAGAAAGCTCATGCGGTATCGCCTCCTGTGAGTTTGACGCCAGTCCATCGTAGCCAGCCGGCCGGTCCGTTCCATTGATGCGGTGCGGCTGCGCCAGAATGCACAGCCTCATCAGACCCGTGGAGGACCCGACGCATGGCCGATTCCGTCTACCGCGTCACCGAGCTCGTCGGTGTCAGCACCGAGTCCTGGGAAGACGCTGCCCGCCGCGCCGTCGAGACCGCGTCCCAGAGCCTGCGCGACCTGCGCGTCGCCGAAGTGGTGAAGCTCGACATGACCGTCGAGGACGGCAAGGTTGGCCGTTTTCGGACGCGCGTCGCTCTCTCCTTCAAGTACGAGCCCGGCAACTAGGCTCGGACCTGACCACCAGCGGTCGGCCTCAACCCGGCCGGTATCCTTCGCCGGTCGTGTCCACGTCGCGCGCCGCCGCCACCCTACCGCCGAGCGGCGAGCGTCCCCGCGTGCTCAGCGGGATCCAACCCACCTTCCAGCTCCATCTCGGCAACTACCTGGGCGCCCTGCGGCACTGGGCGCGCGAACAGGACAGCTACGACAACTTCTTCTGCATCGTCGATCTCCACGCCCTCACCGTGGTGCCCGACCCGGAGCTGTTGCGCAACAGCGTGCTGGAGCTGGCCGCCCTCTACCTCGCGTGTGGCCTGGACCCGGACCGGAGCGTGATCTTCGTCCAATCCGCGGTCACCGCCCACGCTCAGCTGGGGTGGATCCTCGAATGCCACACCCCGCTGGGGTGGTTGGAGCGGATGACGCAGTTCAGGGCACGCGCGGGAACCGGCCCTGAGCGTGAACGGGTCGGTGCCGGGGTGCTGACCTACCCTGACCTAATGGCTGCAGACATCCTGCTCTATGACGCCGACCTCGTTCCGGTCGGCGACGACCAGCGACAGCACGTCGAGCTCTGCCGCGACATCGCGCAGAGGGTCAACAGCCTGCGCGGCGAGGTGTTCCGCCTGCCGGCACCCTTGATTCGCAGCACCGGGGCGCGCGTGATGGGCCTCGACGATCCCACCACCAAGATGAGCAAGAGCACTGCGCTCACCAGGCCGGGCCACGCCATCCTCCTGCTCGACTCGCCGGACGTGGTGCGCCGTAAAATCGGTCGCGCCACGACAGATACCAATCCCGCGGTGACCGAGCCGGTCGGTGCGGGCGTTGCCAATCTGCTCGACATCCACGCCGCCGTCCGTGGCCACAGCCGTGCGGAGACGATCGCGCAGTTCGAGGGTGCCGGGTACGGCGCGCTCAAGGCAGCAGTGACCGACGCCATCAACGAGGTCCTTGAACCGGTGCAGACTTGGTACGGCGCCCTGCGCGCCGATGAGACGGCGCTGCGCAGCGTCCTGCAGCGCGGCGCGGAGCGCGCGGCTGCTGTCGCCGACGCAACCCTTCTGCGCGTGCAGCACGCGGTCGGACTCCGTTGAGCTTCACCATTGCCACGCCGACACGCCGCCAGCGCCCCCCGCTGATCGGTGTGTGCGGGACCTCGCGCGACGATCCCGCCACTGATGCGGTGGCGGAGCGTGTCGGCCGGCTGATCGCGGTCCGTGGTGGGATCGTGGTCTGCGGCGGGCTCGGCGGGGTCATGGCGGCGGCGGCGCGCGGCGCGGCGCGCGGGGGCGGTTTCAGCATCGGCCTGCTGCCCGGTGGCAGCGCCGAGGACGCCGCCGCCGACGTGTCCCTGGCCATTCCCACCGGGATGGGAGAGATGCGCAACGCCCTGATCGTGCGCGCCTGCCCCGTGATCATCGCCATCGGAGGCGCCTACGGGACGATCAGCGAGATCGGGTTGGCCCTGCGCAATCGGCGGCCCGTGATCGGGCTCGACACCTGGGAGATCCGCCCGCCCGGAGCCCGCAACGCGGATCCTGGGATTCAGAGGGCGAAGAGCCCCGAGGAGGCCGTCACCATGGCCTTCGCGGCGGTGGACAAGAGCGCGGCAACCACCTCCCGCTGACTGCGCCGGCGGTCAACCGCGAGCTCCCAGGACGGCGTTCACGTCCTCGAGCATGGCCGCGACCTCAGGCTTGGCAAAGTGGGCGCGCGCCGGCTCCAGGCGATCGATCAGGCGTACGGCGAGCGCGTTCTTGACGTCACCGGGATGAAGGGTGCCCTGCCCGTAGGCGTCGACGAGCTCGGCGTGCGTGTCGAACGTGATGGCGCCGCCGTGAGCCTCGCCGCGCTCGATCCGCACGGGAGCGTCGTCGAGCGCGAACACGAGCTGCTCCATCCAGTTGAGCACGGGGTTGAAGCGCGTCTCCTCAGGGGGGCAAAACGCCTTGGCAACACGACGTCTGATGGTGTCAGGGTCGTCGTGGATGAACACCGCCGATGACGGATCTGACTTGCTCATCTTCAACGTCGAGGGGTCGATGTCGTCGGGCAGCGGCCACACCGGTGGCTTGCGCAGACCGAGCAGCAGTGGATGGTGCACGGCCGCCGGTTTGATGGTGCGCCCCTCGCTGTCGGTCAGTCGGTTGGTGCGGATCTTGGTGGCGACGTCGCGGGCGATGACGTGCGCCTTGCGCTGCTCGGTGCCGGCGTGGGCGAGGTTGATGCCCTGGGTGAAGATGTCGGCCGCCTGCATCGCCGGATAGATCAGCTTGGCGAAATCCACGGAGTCGCTCTGTTCGCGCCCAAGGATGCTGATGCTGCGCAGCATCCGTGCCAGGGTGGTGTTGCGGCTCACCTCGATGACGGTGGTCCAGTAGTCGGGGTTGCTGTCGTAGAGGTCGGTGCCGAGTACGAAGTGCACGCGGGCGGGATCGGCCCCGACTGAGAGCAGCGACGCCCGCATCGCCTCCGTGAAGTAACCGGTGGCGATACGCCGGATCACGTCGCGGTCGCCGCCGAGCTTGTCATTGATCCAGGTGTGCCAGTCGGCCAGCAGGATGTGGCAGTCGATGTCGGCAGCCAGGAAGTCGCGCACCTTGCCCATCGACACAAGGCCGGTCCCCAGGTGCACTTTCCCGGAGATCTCAAACCCGATGTAGTGACGGATCGGCGTCGGGGTGCCAAGCAATTCGGCAAGGTCGCTGCGACCCATCACCTCGGCGGTGTTGCGCTCGATGAGCGCCATGCGGTCTGCAGGACTGAGCAGTGTCACGGGCGACGGAGTCTAGACATTGCCCGAGGCCGCTCCGCAGGCGCCGGTGGCGCTAGTCCGCCCGGTAGCTCCAGAATCGCGGCAGCAGCGCGCTGAGCGCCACCGTTCCGACGACGCACAGCACCCCACCGCTGACCACTGAGGCGCGCACACCGGCGAACGCGCCGACCACGCCGGCCTCGAGGTTGCCAAGCGCCGGCCCTGACGTGTAGCTGATCATCTCGATGCCCGCCAGCCGGCCCCGCATGGAATCTGGAATCGTCTGGTTCCACAGCGTCATGCGGAACAGACCGCTGATCATGTCGGCTGCGCCGGCGGCCGCCAGCGCCACCAGCGCCACCCACAACGAGGGCGCCAGTCCGAAGCCGACGATCGCGATGCCCCACGCTGCGGCAGCGATCGCAATCGCGCGCCCGTGGTGGCGCACCGAGGATGTCCAGCCGCTCGTGACGGTGGCGAGCAGCGAACCGGCGGACGGCGCGGTGTACAGCAGTCCGAGCACGGCTGGACCGCCGAATGTTCCCGCGATCTGCGGGAAGAGTGCCATCGGCATGCCAAAGAACATCGCGTTCATGTCGACGAGATACGAGCCCAGCAGGTCCTGGCGTCGCGATGCGTAGCGCAGGCCGCTGAGCACCGCCCGGAGGTTCACGCCGCCCGCGTCCGGCGCGGGAGGGACGGCGCTCATGAAGCTGAGTGTCACCACGCAGATGAGGAACGTGACCATGTCGACGCCGAACGTGATGGGCAACCCGACCGTGGCGATGAGGACGCCGGCGATGGGTGGTCCCAGCAGCTGGCCCAGGTTGCCGCGCAGCGCCTCCAGCGCTGCAGCCGCAGACAGCTTCTCGCGGGGGACGATGCGCGGCACCAATGCGTCGAGCGACGGTCTCTGCAACGAGTCGAGACCCGCCGCCGCCGCGACGGAGGAGAACAGCACCCACAACTGTGGATGCGGCAGCGACGCGTTGACAGCGAGAATCCCGACGATGGCGCAGAGACCGAGTTCGGTCAGCTGGACCATGCGGCGGCGGTCGACCGCGTCCGCCAGAGCGCCTCCCACCAACGACACCAGCAGGATCGGCGCCAGCTCCGTCAAGCTGACCAGCCCCACCACAAGCGAAGAACGGCTCAACGCGTAGGCCTGAAACGGGATCGCGACGTAGGTGATCATGGTGCCCGTGAAGGACACCGCCTGGCCGATGAACAGGAGCCGGAAGTCGCGCGATTCCCGCAGCGGCGACGCGTCCACCGCAACTCTGGAGACCGCACGGCGCAGCGCAGATGTGCGGGCGCGCGCCGGGTCGAACCCGCGTGGGGGTTCCTGCAGCGGATCCGGGGTGGCGCGCGTCCGCGGCGGAATGGAATCGGGCATCGGGCGACTCTCGCGGCTGCTGTTTGCCCTGTCGAGTCGATGGGTGCAGGCAGGTCCGGTCGTGACCGACGCTGATCTGCACCTCGGCGCTACCGACCAGGGCGAGGGGACCGGTCATGGTCGCCGGGATGCGGCTCGAACGGTCCGCCGGCCCTGGCTCCCTACACTGTCGCGCGCATGATCGACACCGACAAGTACGCGGCGGCGACCGTCGTGTCGCGCCGCGACCTCGCCACCGACCTGTGGGTAGTGCGGATCCGGCCGGACTGCGAGCTCCCGTTCCGCCCCGGCCAGTACGTCACCCTGGGGCTGGAGCTCGACGGGCGCATCGTCGAGAGGCCGTACTCGATCGCATCGGATCCTGCTGAGGCGGAGATCGAGCTGTTCATCGAGCGCGTTCCCGACGGGGAGCTGTCGGCGCCGCTCCATGACGTTCCCATCGGGGACAGCACGCTGGTGCGCAGGCGCTCCAAGGGTCTCTTCCTCAAGGACGCGCCGGTGCTCGACCAGGCACATCTCTTCGTGGCCACCGTCACCGGCATCGCCCCCTTCGTCAGCATCCTGCGCAGCCTGGTTCGTCGCCAGGCCAGCGGTGAGTGGACCGCGGACCACCCCGTGGTGGCGCTCCAGGGGGCCAGCCGCTCGGACGAGCTGGGATATGAGGTTGAGCTGCGCGCGCTTGACGCCGCCTCTGACTGGTTCACCTACGTGCCCACCATCAGCCGCCCCTGGGAGGAGCCGGAGTGGTCCGGCGAGACCGGGCGCGTCGAGGATGTTCTGCGCAAACACGCCGACGCCGGTTCGCTGCTGCCGGGCCACGGCGCCATCTACCTCTGCGGGAATCCCGAGATGATCGGCAAGACCCGCGGCATCATGCGCCGGCGCGGTTTCGGCGACAAGGAGATCCGCGAGGAGCAGTATTGGCCCGATTGACAACGTCCCGCGCGGGTCCGGCGTTGACCCGGTGAGCGTGCACGCGCGCCTCGGCGCCGTCGTCATCGCGGTAGCGGTGGTGGGAGCCCTGCTGACGCTTCTGGCGCGCAGCCGCCCCGGGGCCATCCCCTCGGTGCGCCTCTTTGTCCGGCTCTGTGCGGGCGCCGCTGCCGTGGAGGCGCTCATCGGGCTGGGCATGGTCTTCGCCGGACAGCGTCCCGCGGAGGCCATCCACTACTTCTACGGCGCCGCTTCCGTCATTTCGATTCCCGCCGCCGGGGCGTTGGCGCGCCGTCGCCATCCGCGGTTGGAGATGCGCTACCTGCTTGCCGGCGCCGTCGCCACCGCCCTGTTCGGCCTCCGCGCTGTGACCACCGGCAACTCGTAGGGCAGTTCACGCTGCCAGAGCCGGGGCGTCCTCGATGACCACGGTGTGGCGGCGTCGCAGACGGACCAGAGCACCCAGGACCGGTGCAGCGAGCAGGGCGACCAGCACCGCATTGCCGGCCGCGCGGAAACTGTCGTAGACCAACGATGTCGCCAGGTAGAAGCGTCCGAAGCGCAAGGCCGTGTCCACGGCGTGCAGACCCGGCACGAACCCAAAGTCCGCCGCGCCCCGGAAGAACGTCCAGTCCCACACATCCATGACCGCACCGTACGCGAAGCCCGTGACGATACCGACGATGGCGAGGGCGACGACGTCGCGGCGCTGCGGCGTCCGTCCGCGCCGGCTGGCGCCGGCAAGGCCGGCGGCTGCACCCACCCACCCGGCGGCGATCATCTCGTACGGCAACCACGGCCCCACCCCCGCCGTCACGAGGGCCGAGACCAGAAGCGCCGTCGCACCGCAGAGGAAGCCGAACTCAGCCCCCATCGCGTAGCCGGCGCAGAGGATGAGCACGAACATCGGCGAGAAACCGCCGATGCCGCTCACCAGAGCCAGCCGCAGCGCCGAGTCGACGGCTGCGATGGCGGCGATCAGCGCGAGACCTCGAGTGTCCAGGCGGCGGCTCATCGTCTCAATCGCGAGAAGGACGACGACACAGCCGATGCTCACCGCGGCAGCTGCCGCCGTCCCAGGCTCGCCGGGACCAATGAAGGGCCAGACGAAGAGCGCGGCTCCGACGGCCGTGATCGCTGCGAGCCTCACGGCGCCAACGCCGCCGCTGTGCGCGCCTCCAGGAGCAGAGCGGCGACCGCGTCCACGGTGACCGGACCGGGCGAGGTGAAGAGGCGGCCCAGTTGCGTGGCGTGGTCGTTGCCGTATCCGCTGAGCGCCGCCGCGGGCGTGCCTCTGTCATGAACCAGCCCCTCGGCGACGACGAGCACGCGGTCGGCCATGGCGGCGGCGAGATCACTGTCGTGGGTGGCCACGATCACCGACGTGCCGCGGGCGGCCAGCATCCGGACCGCCGCCACCAGGCCATCGCGTGCCGCGCCGTCCATCCCCCGTGTCGGCTCGTCGAGCAGCGCCAGCGCAGGCGACCCGCAGAGGATGGCGGCGATCGCGGCCCGCTGGCGCTGGCCGCTGCTGAGATCGCGGGGATCGCGCTCGGCGATGGCATCGACTCCAAGGGTGCGCAGCAGGGCCTGCACTGCGTCCTCGTCGATGGCGCCGTGGCGCTTGCGTCCTGTACGCAGGGTCCAGGCGATCTCTGCGGCGACGCTCTCGCGGTGGAGGAGGGCGGCGGGGTTCTGGGGAAGGTAGGCGACCCGGCCCTGCTCGCGCCACACCGTCCCAGAACGCGGCGCGGCGAGGCCGGCGATGACGCGCAGCAGCGTGCTCTTGCCGGCGCCGTTGCGCCCCATGACGGCGACAACCTCGCCGGCGTTCCCTGTCGCGCTGACCTCGCGGAGCAGGTCGCCGTGACCTGCGACGACGCCATCGAGGCGCCAGGCCGGCACCGACAACGGCACGCCGGCGCGACGGTTGGCCGCCCGCGCGTCGCGTGGGAGCAGCGGTTGCACGGCGGCGCCGTCGAGCAGCGGGGGTGACCAACCCATGGCTCGTGACAGGCGCACCACCTGCGGAGCGCTGTCGAGGAAGAGGGCAATCGGGCGGGCGGCGAAGGGGCCGGCGAGACGACCGCCGGCGATGGTGACGACGGAGTCGACGACCGGCAACAGGTCGTCCAGGCGGTGTTCGGAGATGGCCAGGGCCGTCCCAGCGTTACGCAGCTCGATGCAGAGCTCGAGGAGGGCGCGGGCCCCGTGCGCGTCGAGTTGGGAGAGCGGTTCGTCGAGCGCGAGCATGCGTGGACGCAACACCAGAGCACCGGCAACCGCGACGCGCTGGCGCTCGCCGCCACTGAGGCTGGCGATGCTGCGCTCGCGGAGGTGGGTGATGGCGAGCCGCTCCATGACCTCGCCGACGCGCTGCCGCATCGCCCGCTGCGACGTCCCGACGTTCTCGAGGCCGAACGCGATGTCGCGCTCGACGGTGGCATGTACCGCCTGCCGCTCGGCGTCCTGGAAGACGAATCCGACTGACGTGGCCAGGCGCCGCGCGGGCGTGCGCAACACGTCGTTGCCGTCGACCGACGCGCGGCCGCTGATGTGCCCACCGTAGAAGTGCGGCACGAGCCCGTTGAAGAGGCGGAGCAGCGTCGACTTGCCACCGCCTGACGGACCGGCAACAAGGCAGATGCCGCTGTCGAGGACGAGGTCGACGGCGTCGAGAGCCGCGCCGGACATCTCCGGGTAGCGGTAGCGAATCGCCGCGACGTCTACGAGCGGTGCCATGCCACCAGCGGAGCGCATAGGAGCAGGCATGCCACCACCGGCATCACGGCGACGGTGGGGATGGTGGCGACAGGGAACGGATACCAATCGGGCAGAGAGCCAGAGACCCGGGCCACGATCGTGAGCGCCAGCGCGGCGATCGCGCACGCGATCACTGCCACGCCCGAGGGCCCGACCCGGGTTGTGAGGTAGTGGGTGCGCGTCCGGCTGCCGAAGCCGCGTGCGTCCATCGCCTCGGCAAGCTGCAGGGAGTCGTCGAGCGCGGAGAGCACCACCGGCGCGGCGACGGCGTGCCAATCCCGCAGGCGAGCGCCGCTGGAGCCGCGCATGCGCTGTGCCTCGTTGATGGCGACGGCGTTGCGCGCCACCGCTGGAACGAGGTTGAGCGCCGCACCGGTGAGCGCTGCGGTGCGCTGCAGCGGCCCGGGGAAGGCGTCGATCAGGTCGTGCGGGTGCAGGACGCGGCTGAGTGGCGCGATCGCCAGAACCGCGGCAGCGATGCCGAGCGCGACGTCGGCCCCGTACAGCACCGATTCGGCCGTGACTGGACCGCCGATCCCGGGAAGCTGGTCTGGCACGCTGAACAGGACGTGCATGCCGGTGTGGCTGAGCGCGGTGTTGAGCAGGGCGGCGAGTAAGGCGGCGACACCGACCGCGATGAACAGCGGACGCAACCGCGCGTCAGGTCGGCGCAACGCGAGAAGCACGTTGAGGGCGACGAGCAGAGCGAGCAGGCGGTACACAGGGTTTGTGCTGGTGAGCACCACGACCAGTGCAGCAGCGGACCAGGCGGCAAATGGTGGCGACGTCATCGCTCGCCGAGGCCCCTCAGCCTGGCCGGAGCTCGGCGCAGACTGTCCCTGGCGCGGCGCCGAGACAATTGCGTGTAGGGCCTGTGGTTCACGGCTGCGACCGCGGTGGCGGCGGGCGACGCCGGGGTCGGACGAGCTGAACGGCGACGAGCACAAGCAGCACAGTCGCAAGACCGGATGCCGCCCAGGCGCCGGTGCTCAACAGGGGAGGCTGCGAAGGCGGCGTGGTGCTGCGTGTCGCGACCGTCGCTCTGACCGTGGCGCTGCTGCTTGGGCTTGCGGACGAGGGCTGACCCGCGTCGGCCGACGGAGCGGCAGCGGTCGCCGTGGGCGTGCCTGATGAGAGGGTGGACGACGGTCGAGATGGGTGGGTGGTCGCGCCGCTCGGGGCCGGCCTCGCCGTCGTCACCGGCGCAGGGGTGGGCGACGTCGCCAGCGGACACACCCCCTGAGGGGATGGTGGGACGGAGTAATCGCTCTGGCCTTCGTACCGGAAGCCCTCAGCGTCGCCGTCGCGGAGCGTCTGCGACGAGATGCCGAGGCTGGAGAACGCCCAGGACCCGCCACCGCGGCTGTCGAACGTCGCCCAATAGCGGCTGCTGGCCGTCCAGCAGCCGGGCGGATATTGCGCCGGCTCGCCGTCGATCTGGCAGACCGCGTTTCCGATCCCGCCGTAGACGGCGGTCGCGTACTGAAGCTGGCTGCGAGCGAGCAGTTGGTCGCCGGTGATCGAGTCCTCAGTGAACGAGACGCACCTGGTGACGACCGCTCCGGTGCCATGTTCAACAACGAGCGCGACGTGGTGCAACGACGAGGCCTGTGCGCATCCGCCAAGGGACGGGCCGAGCTTGGTCGCCGAGGCGATGACGGTGAATGAGGCCAGCACTGGGGCGATTGCCAGGAGGCGAATGAATGGTCGGGAGGAAGGACGGCCGTTGGTCCTCATGGAGCGGATGGAGTTCGCCTTCGGAAGCACGCGGCACCCAGGGCGAGACCGCCCAACGCCAGCAACAGGACGCCCAGAGCTGAGCTTCCCACCCCCTCGCCATTCACCCCTGTCGCAGGGACAGTGACGCCGAGAACCGAGCCTGTCGGCGTCGGCGACGGCGACGGCGTTGCCGTGATGGCGGGGGGCGGTGAGGTACCCGCGGCGATGGTTGTCGCTGCAGCGTAGGGCTTGAGCGCCAACGCCTGCGGAACGCCACTGGTGGTGAAGACATCGGGGCTCGTGTTCCCGGGGAACACATAGCCTCCGCTGCCGTGTGGGTCTGCGAATGACTCCATATCGGTCATCGGGTTGCCGCCCCCGCCCACCGTCCATGGGGCGCCTGTGGGGTCCTGGCCGCTGGCGACCAGCGCCTGGATGACGCCGGCGTCGCTGTCAGGATCACTCGGACCGGCCGCGCTGAAACCGAAGCCGCCGTTTGGCTGCTGCGCGGAATGCAGGTAGGTCTCGGCGGTGCTGTTGGCCGAGGCGATCCCCGCCGTACCCAGCGCTTCCAGGATGATGGCCGTGTCGTTGGTATCGCTCGAGGTGTCGCCACAGAAGGCGGGAGGAGCGCTGGTGGCGTCGTTGATGGCGTAACCGAAGCCGCCGTCGGGTCGCTGCGCGCAGCTGAGCCATCTTGTCGCATGCGATGGGAGGGCATGTCCGGCCGCGAGATCAGCGAGCACGGCCAGCGATTGCGAGTACGAGTTGGCTGTCTCAACGGTCGGATCCGCGTTGTGGAAGACCCCGTTGGGCCGCAGGTACCCGTCCGCGCTGGTCGAGGTGTTCAGCTTGGTCAGCAGCGCGGTGCCGTCGATGGCGGACGGCTTCCCCGCGGCGAGCCAGGCGAGGACGTACTTCGCCGCACCACCCGCGGTGGTGATCGTGGATGCGTGGCTGCTGAGGTAGTCGTACGCCGTTGTTCCCGACGAGGAACTCTGCAAAGTGCCGGGGTCGTAGCCGTTGTCGGCCGCGCTGATCACCGTGTCTTCGGTGGCGCCCAGCGTTCCCGCCACGCTCCCGTCGGTGCGCGTCTGCGAGTAGAGGTACCGCAGGGCCGCATTGGCCTGCGATGTCTGGGGGGTCGCCGCCAAGGCCACGAGGCCGGCGGTTCCGAGGATGAGGCCGCTGGCGGTCAGAGTCGCGCCGACCGCTGCAATCTGGCGTCGCATCGAGGGTTCCTCCTCACGGCGCGGAAATCCCGCGACGATGAGGCCCTCGCCGCGTGAGGGACCCACCTCCCGTTTCGCGCGGGCTTGCAGTGGTTCCGCTCCGACGGAGGTCTCCTGGCTCACGGATCAGTGCAGCTCGACCGTCTTCCCAGGACCTTCGTCCCAGTGACCGGTGGCCGGCTGCTCCCCGTTGACAGTTGCGCGACAGCTCCGGATTTCCACCGGATTCCCTGTCGCCGGAGCGCGGTTCGAGGAGTGTCGCACACCTCCAGGTGAGCCGGTGAGGCGGAGGACACGTCGCCGAGCGCTAATTCCGTCAGAGGACGGTGATGGTCACCTCTACCTTGCCGCGGACTCGGTCACCGCGTGTCCACCTGGGGTGTCAGGCCGCCCGGTCGACGCGCGAAGACCAGTAGCGGAGTGTCGCCGCCTGCTCGGCCTGCTGTGCCTGTGCCAGCCAGGTCCGCCACTCCACCTGGTGGTCTGATGGCGGGGCGAAGAGGGCGACCCACTTCCAATCCGGTGGCAGCGCCTCGGCGAGACGGGCGAGGGGGGTCAGTGGTTCCATGGTCCAGTTCCTATGAGTGCCAGGTCGGCACAGTCCAAGCGTCCCTCGTCGAGGCGCTTTCGAAACCACGCCCCCATGCGGTGGCGGTGGACCCGAGATGCGGTCTAGCGATGCTCGATCGTGATCGTCAATGGACTCCATTCGCCCGTGAGCCCCTGGCCGTGCAGACTGATGCTGCGGTCCTCGTCGATGGGCTTCTCGGTCATGAGTCCCAGCGCGACCAGGAACGACTCCATCTTGAACGGCACCTCGCGGTGGTGGTCCACCTCCTCGCCGTCGATGAACCACCAGAGCTCGTCGTTGGCCTTGTCGTAGGTGATCCTGTACAGATGTGTCTGTCCCGGCTTGGTCGCCACCGGCAGCTCGTTGAAGATGCAGAAGTACGTGGGCCGGTTCACATCAGCCGGTGGATCGGCGACGACGCCGGGAAAGAGCACCCGACCGTAAACGGTGGCCAGCTTGTCGTTGCTGGCGAAGAAGTCGATCGCTGCGCCGGTGTTGAAGTCCAGCACGTTGACGGTGGCCATGCCGTCGTAGAGGTCACCGGGGTGGCCGTTGTGGCGCCGGCCGGCAATGCTCAGCTCAACACTGATGGTGCCGTCGTCTGGGGGCGTGAACCTGGTGGTCGAGAAGTACATGTGCTTGGCGTTGTCCAGCACCTGGATGCGGTCGTGCGAGCGCGACAGGGGACTGGCCCGGACGCGCAGCTTGGTGTGCTCGACGATGACCGTCGCGTTGGGCTCACGGTACTTCCACTTTGTCCCGTCAGGAAGGCTGAAACCCCCGATCTGCCACGTCGGATCCTCTCCAGTGATGATCGAGCGGAAGTTGCCGTAGGTGATCGTCTCGACCCGCGCCGTGTGTGGCGCGATGGCCTGGGCCATTGAGGTTCCTCCAGTAGCCGCTCAAAGGTAGCAGCCGGGTTCGGACTCGAGGACTGCGGGTAGACTGGTCGCATGTCACGCGCCGTCTCCGGTCCGGTTGCGGTCATCAGCATGCACGCCTCGCCGCTGGCAGCGCTGGGCCGTGGCGAGAACGGGGGCGGCAACCTCGCTGTCCGCAGACTGTGCGAGGGATTGGCGGAGTCGGGTATCCCCACCGATGTCTTCGTGCGCCGCGATGACCCTTGGTCTCCCGCCGAAGAGATGATCGCGCCCATGAGCCGGCTGGTCCGGCTGCCGGTGGGGCCGCCCCGAGCGCTGCCCAAGCAAGACCTGGTCGGCTACGTCGATGCATTCAGCCGAGCCGTCGCCGCCCACGCCGCCAGTGAGCGGCGCCAGTACGTGATCGTTCACGGACACTACTGGCTCGGGGGCTTGGTGGCCCAGCAGCTGCGCGAGCTGTGGCGAATCCCGTGGGTGCAGTCCTTCCACACGCTGGCGCGCGCCAAGGAGCGGGCCGGGCTGCCGATGGACGCCCGGCGCTCGGCAGCCGAGGCTCGCCTGGTGGCCGCCGCCGACCGGCTGGTGAGCGGGAGCGTCGCGGAGGCCAAGGACCTGATGCGGCTGTACGGCGCGTCGCGCACTCGAATCTGCGTCGCGCAGCCGGGCGTCGACCTGCGGGTCCTCCATCCCAGGGACGGTGGAGCCCTCCGTGACGAGCTCGCCCTCGACGGTCACCGGGTCCTGCTGTTCGCGGGCCGGCTCGAACCGCTCAAGGGGGCCGAGACGCTTCTGGGGGCCGTGGCCCAGCTCTGCGAGGAGGAACGATTCGACGACGTCATCACCCTGGTCATCGGCGAGGACAGCGGTGACGGGTCCGCCGCGGGCGGCGAGCGCCGCCGCCTGGAGGCGGTGGCGGGCGGCCACGGGCTGCAAGCGCGCGTGCGCTTCCTGGGCGCCATCGAGCACGAGGACCTGGCCGACTACTACGCGCTCGCCGACATCTGCGTGGTGCCGTCGCGCACGGAAACCTTCGGCCTCGTTGCCCTCGAGGCGCAGGCGCTCGGGACCCCGGTGGTCGCCAGTGCCGTGGGTGGCCTCACCGAGATCATCGCCGACGGCGAGACGGGCATCCTGGTCGCCGACCGCCGTCCACAGGCATTCGCCGAGGCGATTGCGTCACTCCTCGATGACGCTGTGCTGAGAGAGCGGATGGGCGAGGCGGCGCGTTCGCGTGCCGCGACGTTCACCTGGGCTCGAGCGGTGGACAGGATGGCGGCGATCTACGCGCGGCTGACGCGGCCTGATGGCACCGCCGCCACCCCGTGCGGCTACAGCGACAACGAGGTGATGGCGATCGCCGGCTGACGGCGGCGCGGGATGCTGCGGACCGCCCGGGGTCGCCGCCGGGCGCGTCGCACTCCAGGGGGCGACGTAGTATTCGGCCCGTGACCTGTTCGCACTGCGGTGCCGAGGTGCCCGACGGCGAGTTCTGCACCCGCTGCGGGGCCCACCGCGTGAAGGGACCTCTGCGCCTTCATCACTACGCGCTGCACCCCGGCGAGCCCGTGGCGACGCCGAGTGTGCTCTCGACCCTGATGCCGCGGCTCGCCCACGAACGCACCCACCTCTTCCGATGGGGCCTGATCCTGGGCGTCGCGCTCGTCGCCCTGCTCGCCGTCACAGGGCTCGTCGTCCCAGCGATCTTGGCGGCCGCCCTCCTTGTGCCGGCGCTCTACATCTCCTACCTGCGTGAGGCGGACGTCTACGCCGACGCCCCCATGCTCGTGCTGCTCGGAACCGTTGCCGCCGGCGCCGTTGTCGGGGTGGCCGTGACCGCCGCCGGCGATGCCCTTGGCAAGGGCCTGGGGGCCGGGGGTGTGATCCTCCTCGCCGCGGGGATCGCGGTGGTCGCCGAGCTGCTCAAGCCCGCGATCGCCCTCCTTTTGCTGCGCACGCGGTTCCCGAACACTCTCGACGGGTTGGTCTTCGGCGTCGCTGCCGGAGCCGGGTACGCACTCGCCCAGACCCTGGTCAACATCTCCGGTGCGCTCGGCGGGGCGGCGCTCCGTGTGGACCCGGCCAACTGGGTGTTCACGCTGTTCAGCGCGGCGCTGCTCATTCCGCTCTTGCATGGATCGTGCAGCGGGCTGGTTGCCGCTTCGCTGTGGCGCCGACGAGGGGGGCACGCTGCGGCGTTGCGGGCGGCGGGGCTGCCGCTCGCGGTGATCGCGGACATCGCCTTTGCGGCCGGGAGCGAGGTGCTCGACGACGCCGGGCTCAGCCCCCTGTTCGTGCTGCTCTGGCAGGCTGTCGTGGTGGGTGGTGTCCTGATCGCGATCCGCTTGCTGATCCACGCCGCCGTTCTCGACGAAGGGTCAGCGCTGGGGTTGCGCGAGGTCCAATGCCGTCACTGCGGACGGCGGCTGGAGGCGGCGAGATTCTGCCCGCGCTGCGGGACCCTGCTCGCCGGAGCCGGCGCGTCAGATCTGGTCCTCAGCCGCTGACCCGGCTTCCTTCGGGGACGGCCGCCGAGCGGCACTCCGGAACGCCGAGAGCGTCACGGACGCGTTCAAGGGCGCCGCGCACGGCCGCCGCCTCGCCGTCATCGAGATGGCGTCCGAAGTGGTCCTGCACGCCGCGGAGGTGCAGCGCGGCGGCGCGACGAAACACCGTTTGTCCCTCTGGAGTGAGCACCGCGTAGGCGCCGCGACGGTCGGACGGGCACCGCTCGGTGCCGACCAGTCCGCTCCGGTGCATACGATCCACCAGACGGCTCACGCCGCTCTTGGTCATGCGGGTGTGCGACGTGAGCTCGTTGAGGCGCAGGCGATGCTCGGGCGATGCATTGAGACGGAAGAGCACCTCGTACTGGGCAAGGCTGAGCCCGTGACCGCGCTCCAATTCCGCCTCGAGCCGGCCCGTGAGGCGGCTGTGCGCGTCGAGAAGGGCCATCCACGCAGCCATCCGGCACGCGTCGGGTTCTGTCTTCACGATTGGTCCCTGCGCTGCGGCGGCCGGGCGGCCACCGCGGGCCATGATAGCTGCAAAAATAGTTGACACAGCAACTAACTCAGCGGTCACCGTGGTCGGCCTGGCGGGTCGCGTCGTGCGCACCCCCAGGCGGGGTGCGAACGAGCCAGAATCAGCCGATGACTCCGAGCCGCCTGACTGACAGCGGCAGCCCGCCGCCCGCGAGCCCACCCGAGGTCGATGAGGACCTGGTCGAGGTGGCGGCCAATGGCGCCAGCCCGAATCCGGACGGAGCCGACGTCGAGACCAGACACCGCCTCCGCCGTGTGCTGCGTATCCTCCTCGCTGCGCGCCGGCGCGACGACGGTGGCCGGCACATCGACAGCTGACACGAGCTGGGCGCAGAGAGGCAGACACATGGGCATCCGTGACCTGATGCGACCGTTGCAGGGTTGGGATGCGCTCGATCCTGCCGCTGAATGGCTGGGCGTCAAGATCAATGGGCTGGTCGGCGCCGGTTCGGTCAAGGGCCTGCTCAGCGGCACCTGGCTCGGTCATCCACTCCATCCGCTGCTCACCGATGTGCCAGTCGGCGCCCTGACCGCAGCAACTGTCATCGACCTCTTCGGCGGTGAGGATGGCGCATACGCCAGCGACGCGCTGACCGTCCTCGGGCTCCTGTCGGTCGCCCCCACAGCCGTGTCCGGACTCTCCGACTGGGCTGACACGGTCGGGCCCGACCGCCGCCTTGGCCTGATCCACGGGCTCGCCAACCTCGGAGGATCGACGCTGTACCTCGCGGCCCTGCTCATCCGCCGCCGTGGCAATCGGGGGGCCGCCCGTCTCTTCAGCGCTGCCGGTCTTGGCATGCTCGGCGCCGGCGGCTACATCGGCGGCCACCTCGTGTTTGCCAGCGGCATCGGTGTCGATCACACCGTCTTCGAGGAGGCACCCACCGACTGGACCCGGGTGGCCCGCTTGGGCGATCTCCAACCCGATACGCCGCTGTTCGTCCAGGCCAGCGGGTACGGCATCCTCATCTACAGCCACGCCGGCAGCATGCAAGCAGTCGCGGCGCGATGCACTCACGCGGGCGGGCCACTTCAGGAGGGCGAGGTGGACGACGAGCTCTGCGTCACCTGCCCATGGCATGGCAGCCGTTTTCGGCTCGCGGACGGCTCCGTGGTGCGCGGTCCGGCCACTTCCCCGCAGCCGTCATTCGAGGTCCGGATCAGCGAGGGCACTGTCGAGGTACGCCTTCGAGCGTAGCCATGACAACGTCGGCGGTGCCGGGTTTCGTCGCGAGGCGGCTTTGCTAGGATCACGACACGATGCTCTCGGACTTCGCGCCGATCCTCGTCTTCCTTGCCGTCTGCGTCGCATTTGGGGCCGGCGTGCAGGCGCTCAGCTCATGGCTCGGACCCCGCCGGTCCAATCCCGCCAAGGACCTCCCGTACGAATGCGGCATCGTGCCGGTGGAGACGGCGCGGCGCCGCTTCTCGGTGAGCTTCTACGTCACCGCCATGCTCTTCATCATCTTCGACGTCGAGTCCATCTTCCTCCTCCCCTGGGCGACCATCGTGCGCCAGCTGAAGATCTTCGGCATCGTTGAGATGGGCATCTTCATCGCCACCCTGCTCATCGGGCTCATCTACATCTGGCGCAAGGGGGCGCTGCGGTGGGATTGACGTTCGACGGTGCCACCGGCCTCCCTCTGCTCAACGCACAGGGCGACGCGGGCGCGCTGCCGCTGCCGCGCGTCGGCGATCTCGAGCGGACGGCAGCCAAGGCCGGGGCCATCACCACCAGCATCGAGAAGGTCATTCAGTGGGGCCGCTACAGCTCACTGTGGCCCGCGCTGTTCGGCCTGGCGTGCTGCGCCATCGAGATGATGGCCACAGGGGCGGCGCGCTACGACATGTCGCGCTTCGGTTGCGAGGTTTTCCGCGCATCGCCACGCCAGGCGGACCTGATGATCGTGGCCGGCCGGGTCTCCCAGAAGATGGGGCCGGTGCTGCGACAGATCTACGACCAGATGCCCGAGCCGAAGTGGGTGATCAGCATGGGCGCCTGCGCCTCCAGCGGGGGGATGTTCAACAACTACGCGATCATCCAGGGCGTCGACAAGGTGGTGCCGGTGGACGTCTATCTGCCCGGCTGCCCGCCTCGTCCCGAGGGCCTCCTCGACGCAGTCCTCAAGCTGCAGATGAAGATCGCCGCCGAGCGGCCCGGCTCGCTTCGGGGATAGAACCGTGACCACGACCGCCGCCCCTGTAGCTTCGGCACGTCCGCCGCGCGGACGCCGCGCCGCTGATCTGCTTGCGCGCGAACTTCCCGATGCTGTGGTTCGCGTGGAGGAACAGGTGGGCGAGGTGACCGTCCTCGTGTACGTCCAGCACCTGATCGGCGCCCTGACCCTGCTCCGCGACCACGACGAGGGGCTCTATCGCCTGCCTCTCTTCGTCACCGCCGTCGATTGGCCCGATCGCGAGCCTGCGGCGCCGCGCTTCGACGTCGTCTACCAGCTGCGTTCGCTGCACCACAACGACGAGTGCCGGCTCGTCGTGCAGGTTTCCGAGGACGCGCCGCAGGTCCCGACCGCAGAACGGGTCTTCGCCGGCATGGACTGGCACGAGCGCGAGACCTTCGATTTCTTCGGCATCGAGTTCGTGGGCCACCACGACCTCCACCGCATCCTGCTTCCGGAGGATTGGGTGGGGCATCCGCTGCGCAAGGACTACGTCAGCTTCGGCGAGCCGGTTGCCTTCACCCACAACCTGGAGTGGGCCCTGCCCGCAGCGGAGCGGCCCCGCGACATGCCCGGGCAGTCGCGCTGATGGCTGTACTGCCGCCGATCGGCGGGCCCAGCCTGCCGACGCGCGACCCGCAGTCGGACGCTTTCGACCGCGGCCGCGTGCTTCTCGGTGTAGACCCCGCCAACGACGCCATCGACATGGTCCAGCTCGACGACCAGACCATGGAGCTGAACATGGGGCCGCAGCACCCCAGCACTCACGGCGTCCTCCGTCTGGTGCTGGAACTCGATGGCGAGGTGGTGCGCGAGTGCCGTCCCGATATCGGCTTTCTGCACACCGGCTTCGAGAAGTCGTTCGAATCACACACCTGGCAGCAGTGCATCCCATTCACCGACCGCATGGACTACCTGGCCCCCCTTTTCAACAACCTTGGCTTCTCGCTCGCCGCTGAGCGACTGCTCGGCGTCGAGGTGCCACCGCGGGCCCAGTATCTGCGCGTGATCATGTGCGAGCTCACGCGCGTGGCCAGTCATTTCCTCTGGTACGGAACCAGCGCGCTTGACCTCGGCGCCACCACGCCGTTCGTCTACGCGTGGCGCGAGCGCGAGAAGTTGCTGGACATCAACGAGCTGGTCAGCGGCGTGCGCATGCATACCTCGTTCATCCGCGTCGGCGGCCTCCTCGCCGACGTTCCCGACGAGTTCTACGCCCTCGTCAACGAGGTGGTGCGGACCTTCCCGGCATTCATCGACCAGTACGAGCTGCTCATCACCAAGAATCCCATCTGGATGGACCGCACTCGCGGGCTCGGCGTGCTCAGCCCCGACGACGCGCTGGCCTACGGCGTCACCGGTCCCACGCTGCGCGGCAGCGGAATCCCCTACGACCTCCGCAAGGCCCAGCCCTACAGCTCCTACGACCACTTCGACTTCGACATTCCTATCGGCAGCCGTGGCGATGTCTACGACAGATACCTGGTGCGCATGCGTGAGGCGCGCGAGTCGCTGCGAATCATCGGCCAGGCCATGGACAACCTCCCGGGAGGGCCGGTCAACACCACCGACCGCAAGATCGCCCTGCCTCCACGCAATGAGATCAACACATCGATGGAGTCGCTCATCCACCACTTCAAGCTGGTGACGGAGGGGTTCCACGTGCCCCATGGCCAGGTCTACCAAGCCATCGAATCACCGCGCGGCGAGCTCGGCTTCTACATCGTCAGCGAGGGCGGCAACCGCCCCTACCGCTGCAAGGTCCGCGCCCCCTCTTTCAGCAACCTCAGCGCCCTGCCGCACATGGTCCGCAACGAGCTCATCGCCGACGTGGTGGCCGTCATCGGGTCGATCGACATCACGCTGGGGGACGTTGACAGGTGACAGCGGTTCGACATTGCCCTGCGGAAACGTGCCTTCCCCCGCGTCCGATCCTGGCCGTGGTGGGGAGCTGCCGGTGCTAACGGCTGCCACGCGCAAGGAGATCACAGCTCTTCGGGATCGCTATCCGCACCCCCGGAGTGCGATCCTGCCGTGCCTGTGGGCGGTGCAGAACGAGCACGGGTTCCTGTCGGTCGAGGGCATGACCGAGGTGGCCGAGATCCTCCATCTGGCTCCCAGCGAGGTGCAGGCGGTGAGCACCTTCTATTCCATGTACTTCGACAAGCCTGCCGGCGATCATCACCTGCTCATCTGCGTGAACGTGAGCTGCGCTCTGCGCGGCGCTGACGAGATCGTCAGTCACGTCGAGCGACGGCTGGCCTGCCCCTCCGGGGGCACCACGGCCGACGGGAAGTTCACCTGGGAGAGCACCGTCGAATGCCTGGGGGCCTGCGGCGGAGCCCCCGCGATGCAGATCGACCATCACTTCCATGAGAACCTCACCGCCGAGCGCGTCGATGGAATTCTCGAGCGCATGCGCGCCCAGCCGAGCCCGCACCGGCGCACCGGCGGAGCTGCCGGGGCACTCGCCAGCGGGCCGCACCCGCCGACCGCGGAGACCCCACCGGTGGCCACAGCGGAGGGTCCGCCTGCCGACGACGGGTTGGCGACGAGCCATCCGAACGCCGACTCTGCCCCGATGGCCGAGCACACGGAGATGCCCGGGTCGCGAACCGAGCCCACCGCCAATCCGAAGGGCAGCCGGAGCAGACCGCGGCGCCGACCGCGTCCCGACGCGGGCGATCTGTAGGATCGCGCCGTCATGGCCGAACACAAACTGCTCACCAAGGACTTCGGGACCGAGGGAGTGCAGACGCTCACGGTCTATGAGCGGCTGGGTGGCTATCAGGGGCTGCGCGAGGTGTTTGGCAAGTTCACACCCGAAGCGCTGATCGACGAGGTCAAGGCCAGCGGGCTCCGTGGCCGGGGAGGAGCAGGCTTTCCCACCGGCATGAAGTGGGGGTTCCTGCCCAAGGACGTCTTCCCTCGCTACCTGTGCTGCAACGCCGATGAGTCCGAGCCTGGCTGCTTCAAGGACCGTGTGCTGATCGACGAGAACCCCCACCAGCTCATCGAAGGCCTGCTCATCGCGGCCTACGCGCTGCAGGTCAACGTCGCGTTCATCTACATCCGTGGCGAGTATTTCGACCAGAGACTGATGCTCGAGCGGTGCGTGGAGGAGGCGCGTGCCGCAGGGCACATCGGCGGTGACATCCATGGCAGCGGGTTCAGCTGCGACGTCATCGTGCATGGCGGCGCCGGTGCCTACATCTGCGGCGAGGAGACGGCGCTCATCGACTCCCTCGAGGGCTATCGCGGCCAGCCGCGGCTGAAGCCGCCGTTTCCGGCGATCAAGGGCCTCTATGGCAAGCCGACAGTGGTCAACAACGTCGAGACTCTGTCCAATCTTCCGCACATCGTGCAGCGTGGTGGCGCGTGGTTCAAGTCACTCGGCACCGAGAAGAGCGCGGGAACGCGGCTGTTCTGTTGCAGCGGCCACATCAACCGTCCCGGGACCTACGAGATGGCCATGGGCACGCCGATCCGCGAACTACTCGAGGAGGAGTGCGGTGGGATGTGGAAGGACCGCTCCCTGAAGGCATTCCAACCGGGGGGCGGTTCCATGCAGGTGCTCCTGCCCGAACATCTCGATCTCGCGCTCGACATGGACGCCGTGATGCAGGCGGGCTCATCGCTGGGGGCCGGTGCGATGGTGTTCATGGACGAGACCACCTGCCTGGTCAACGTGTCGATGCGCCTGGTCGACTTCTACCACCACGAGTCCTGCGGCAAATGCGCGCCCTGCCGCGAGGGGACGAATTTCGAGTCCGACCTCATGCACCGCCTCGAGGCGGGCGAGTGTACCCCTGAGGAACTGAACACCCTGGCCGACATCTGCGACAACATGAATGGCAAGTGCTTCTGCCCGCTCGGTGACACGGCCACGTGGTTTGTGATGTCCGCGTACAAGGCATTCCGCGGCGAATTCGAGGCGCATTGTGGGGCAGGGTCGTGCCCGGTACGCGGCACCACAGCCCAGCTGGTGAGCGCGTAGATGGCTGCCGACGCGTTGCCACCCGATGGGTCCGACGACGGTCTCGTCGGCATCTCCATCGACGGCCGGTCGATCCGCGTTCCCAAGGGCACGCTGGTCACGGATGCCGCCACCGAGCTGGGCATTCACATCCCCATCTACTGCTCGCATCCCAAGATGGATCCCGTCGCCGTGTGCCGGATGTGCCTCGTGCACGTCGAGAAGATGCCCAAGCTGCAGCCCGCCTGTGCCACCTACGCCGCCGAGGGGATGGTGGTCGACACCCAACGAGCGGACGTCACCAAGACGCGCGAGGGCATGCTCGAGTTCCTGCTCATCAATCATCCTCTCGACTGCCCGGTGTGTGACCGCGGTGGCGAGTGCGATCTGCAGGACTTTGCCTTCCGCTATGGGCCCCCGAGCTCGCGTTTTCCCATCACAGAGAAGGTGCACTTCAACAAGGCGGTGGTGCTGAGCGACAAGATCGAGCTCGACCAGGAGCGCTGCATCCTGTGCTGGCGCTGCACCCGATATTACGACGAGATCACCGGTGAAAAGGAGCTTGTGCTGCAGGAACGCGGCGCGCACACCATCGTCAACACCTTCGACGGTGGACCCCTGACGTCCGACTTTCAGGGCAACCTTCCCGAGATCTGCCCGGTGGGAGCGCTGACCCATCGCCAGTACCGCTTCAAGGCGCGGCCATGGGACCTGCAGCGAACCAAGAGCGTCTGTCCGGAGTGTTCGTACGGCTGCAACATCAACGTCGACACCCGCGACTTCGAGGTGCGTCGTTTCGCGTCGCGGGACAACCCCAAGGTGGACGACATGTGGCTGTGCGATCGCGGCCGCTACAGCGCCGAGAGCTGGAACAACGTCGACCGCATCCGCCGGCCTGCGGTCCGGCACGACGGGACCGTCCGCGATGTCTCCATCAGCGAGGCCATCGCCGCCGGGGCGCGCGCTCTGCGCGAGGTCCGCGACCGCAGCGGTCCGGGGTCGATCGCAGTCCTCGGGTCCGCGCAGAACACCAACGAAGAGCTCTGGCTTTTGCAGCGCCTGGCACGCGACGTTCTGGGAACGCAGCACATCGACCACCAGCTGGAGACGTTCACAGACATTGGCCCGCATGAGCATTCGCTCGCCATCGCCGAGATTGAGGAGTGCGCGGCGGTGATCGTGCTCGGCGACGAGCCGGAACAGCAGGCTCCGGTGCTGACGCTGCGCCTCCACAAGGCTGCGACCAAGCGTGGCGTATCGGTGCGGCGCGTCGACCACAGCGCCAGCGCCGCCACGATCGGTGAGCTGCCGGCGGATGGTGTGATCGGCGTCATCGGCGACGAGAGTCACCGCGAGGGGGCTGCACGGTTGTGCGCCAAACTGGCCAAAAGCCACCAGGTTCGGCGGCTGACCATCACCCGCGAGGTCAACGGCCGTGGCGCCAAGGACGTGGGAGCCCTCCCCAACAGCGGGCCCGGCTACACCGGCGTCGTGGCAGGTGGCAAGTCGGGGCGTGAGATTCTCGAGGCTGCGGCCGAGGGTGACATCAAGGCGTTGGTCGTGATGGGCGGCAGCCTCTGGGCCGACGGGGTCGCCGGCCTGCTCGAGCGCGTGGGGGCAAGTGTCGACGTCCTGGTCGTCATCGACACCCGCCCTGGACCTCTGAGCCGCGCCGCCACCGTCCTCATCCCCGGCCATGCCTACTTCGAGAAGGCGGGCACGGTCACCAACGTCGAGGGGCGGGTGCAGCGGCTCCGCCCGGCGCTGCCGCCGGCCACCCAGACCCCGACCGAGACGCGCATCCTCAGCGCCCTGGCCGCCGAGCTCGGGGCTGCGGGATGGCCCGGCGATCCCCTCCACGTCCACCGCGAGCTGGCGGCGGCCATTCCGGCGTACGGGCTGGCCGGAAACGGGGGACGCGCCAACTTCCTGGCACTGGTGACCGCATGATCGGCAATTTCTCCGACGTCTTCAGCGTCGGGCGCGTGGGCGGGGACGGGATCGTCGTGCTCATGGTCAAGGCCGTCGTCGTGCTTCTCGCTCTGGCGACGGCCGCCGCCTATCTGACCTTCGCGGAGCGCAAGGTGGCGGCGCGCATCCAGATGCGCATCGGTCCCAACCGGGTGGGTCCGCTCGGCCTGCTCCAGCCCGCGGCGGACGCGGTCAAGCTTCTCTTCAAGGAGAACGCGGCGCCGGGCGGTCGCGACAAGCTCCTCTATCTGGTGGGCCCGGCGCTCGCCGGGGGGGCGGCCATCTTTGCGTTCGCCGCCATCCCCATCAGCGGCCTGACATGTATCGGCGGGCAGATGGTCGGGCAGGGCTGCGATGGCGGCTACCCCTTCCACTGGGACCTCATCCACGTCAACGTCAGCCTGCTCTTCGTGCTGGCGGTCACCTCGCTGGGGGTGTATTCGCTGTTCCTCGGCGGCTGGTCGGCAAACAGCAAGTACTCGTTGCTTGGCGGCCTGCGCTCGTCCGCGCAGCTGATCTCCTACGAGATGGCCGTCGCCTTCGCGCTGGTCGGGGCTGTGATCCTCGCCGGCTCGCTCGACCTCGAAAAGATCGTGCTTGCGCAGCACGACGTGTGGTTCGTGGTGCTGCAGCCGCTCGCCTTCCTGCTGTACTTCACGGGCGCTCTGGCAGAGACCAACCGACTGCCGTTCGATCTGCCCGAGGCCGAAACCGAGCTGGTGGCGGGCTACCACACCGAGTATTCGTCAATGCGCTTCGGTTTTTATTTTCTCGGCGAGTACATCAACATGATCATCGTCTGTTCGATCGCCACGCTCGTCTTCCTTGGTGGATGGTTGCCGCTGATCCCATGGATCCACTCCGACTGGCTGGCGGGGCTGGTGGGAGTCGGCTGGTTCCTCGCCAAGGTGAGCGCGCTGCTCTTCGGGATGATGTGGCTGCGCTGGACGCTGCCGCGCTTCCGCTACGACCGGCTGATGAACCTGGGCTGGAAGGTGCTGCTGCCGCTGGGCCTGGTCAACATCGTCCTCACCGGCGCCATCGTCGCCGTGCGGGCATCGTGAGGAGCCGCTGATGCTGGTCGAGATCGCCAAGGGACTCGCCTTCACGCTCAAGACGATGCTGCGCAAGCCCATCACGGTGCAATGGCCGGAGGAGCAGAAGCCGACGGCTCCACGTCACCGTGGCCGCCACATCCTCCACCGCTACGACAACGGACTGGAGAAGTGCATCGGCTGTGAGCTGTGCGCGGCAGCATGTCCTGTGGGCTGCATCTACGTGGGTTCGGCGGAGAACGATCCCGCCCACCCGGTCTCGCCAGGCGAGCGGTATGCCGAGAGGTACGAGATCAACCTGATGCGCTGCATCTACTGCGGATACTGTGCGGAGGCGTGCCCCACCGAGGCGATCACGCTCGGTCCCCGCTTCGAGATGGCCGACTACCGTCGCGAGCGCACGGTGGTCACCAAGGCGGAGCTCCTGGAGTCCTGGCCGCAGTTCGCGCAGGCGCGAGGGCCGGCCAAGGAGGTGGGTGCGGGCTCGGACCAGAAGGGCCGAGAGCAGCTCTCCATCGGAGTCAGCCCGCGCGCCGCCTGGGAGGTCGGTGAGGAACAGCGCACCGACACCCCCCAACCCGACGAGTACGGCGTTCCCGCGCATGTGCCTCGCGTGATCACGCCGGACGAGGCCGAGCCGCGATGAGCGTGGTCATCTGGGTCGCCGGCGCGCTGGCGGCGCTGAGCGCGTTGGGGGTCGTCTTCTCGCCGCAACCGCTCTATTCGGCGCTGTCGCTGGTGATGACGATCGGCGCCCTGGCGGTGGTGTTCCTGGTGCTCAACGCCCAGTTCCTCTTCGTGGTCCAGCTCATCGTCTACGCCGGGGCGGTGATGGTGCTCTTCGTCTTCATCATCGCGCTGCTGTCGCCTGGCGCCGACGAGCGTGTGCGCCTCGACAGCCGCTTCGTGATCGGAGCCGTGGCGGCCCTCGGCCTCACCGTGGCGATGGTGGTGGCGGCGCGCAACGGGATCACCTTCAACGGCAACAACGTGTTTCGCGCTCAGCAGATCGGGCAGGCCTCGGACCCGTATCACGCGTTCTCCTTTGACCAGAGCGACCTCGGCTTGGTCAACACCGCCGGCAATGTGCAGACCGTCGGAGGCCAGCTCTTCACCACGTTCCTGGTGCCCTTTGAGATCACCTCACTGCTCCTGCTCGTGGCGGCGGTGGGCGCTGTGTACCTGACGCGGCGCAACCGGTCCGACGTCGAGCCGATCCGTCGCGAACGAGCCCTGGCTCGGCGGCCGGAGCGCGCTCTCGAGGAGGAGCGCATCGAGGTCGAGGTGGGATGAACGCGGGCGGCGACTTCCCGTTCCTGCTCGGCCTGGCCACGTTTCTGTTCAGTGTCGGTGCTCTCGGGGTGCTGATCCGGCGCAATCCCATCGTGGTGTTCATGTGCATCGAGCTGATGCTCAACGCAGTCAACATCGTGTTTGTCAGCTACGGCCGGTTCCTCAACAGCGAGGAGGGCCAGGTGTTTGCGTTCATGGTCATCGTGGTCGCCGCGGCCGAGGTGGTGGTGGGGCTGGCCCTGATCACCCAGGTGTTCCGGCTCGGTCGCGAGCTGGACGTTGATGACCTCGACGAGATGAGCGAATGAACACGTCCACCGTGGCGGTGTGTGGATCGCTGGTGTTGCTGTTCCCTATGGCCGGCGCGCTCATCAACGCGCTGGCAGGGCCGCGACTGTCGCGCCGCGGGGTGAACCTCGTGGGCACCCTCAGCATCCTCGCGGCCTTCGTGGTGGCCTGCCTCATGCTGGGACAGGTCGTCGGCGCGCCCGCCGGCGCCAAGTCGGCCACCGTGCACCTCTGGCAGTGGATCGACCTCGGCCGTGGTGGGCTGAGTGTGGGGGTTGATCTCACTCTCGACCCGCTCAGCGCCCTCATGCTCATGGTCATCACCGGCGTCGGTTTCCTCATCCACGTGTACTCGGTCGGGTACATGGCTGAGGACCGCGGCATCGCGCGGTTCTTCAGCTACATGAACCTCTTCATCTTCTCGATGCTCCTCCTGGTGCTGGCGGCCGACCTGCTCATCCTCATCGTCGGCTGGGCGCTGGTGGCGCTGAGCAGCTACCTTCTCATCGGCTTCTGGTACGAGCGGCCGAGCGCGGTGATCGCCGCGCGCAAGGCCTTCATCACCCAGGTCATCGGCGATGTCGCCCTGGTCATCGCCGCCTTCCTGATCGTCTTGCGGGTGGGCACGCTCAGCATTCCGGGCATCTTCGCCGGCGCCGGCTCGTTTCCCTCCAGCGGCCTGCTGATCACCGGCATCTGCTCGCTCCTGGCCATCGGTGCCTTCGCCAAGAGCGCGCAGTTCCCCCTGCACACGTGGCTGCCGGACGCGATGGAGGGCCCGACGCCGGTGTCGGCGCTGATCCACGCCGCCACCATGGTGACCGCCGGCGTGTACCTGATCGCGCGCTTTCATCCGCTGTTCGACCGGGCGCCGGTGGCGCAGGGGATGGTGGCGTGCGTGGGCATCGGCACAGCGCTGATGGCCGGGGTGATCGCCCTCAGCCAGGTCGACATCAAGCGAGTGATCGCGTATTCGACGATGTCGCAGATCGGGTTGATGATCTTCGCCGTCGGAATCGGAGCGTACTCCGCGGCCATGTTCCACCTGGCCACGCACGCGGTGTTCAAGGCGTTGCTCTTCATGGCGGCGGGCAACGTCATCCACGCGCTCCACGATGAGCAGGACATCCGTCTCATGGGCGGCGTCGCCGCCAAGATGCGACGCACCGAGCTGTGCTTTCTCAGCGGCACGTTCGCGCTCGCCGGCATCCCCTTCTTCGCCGGTTTCTTCAGCAAGGAGGGTCTGCTCGGCTTCGGCCTGACCAACGGTCCGGGCGCGGTCCCTTGGGCGCTGTACATCGTCGGACTGCTCATCAACGTGCTCACCGGCCTGTACGCCTTCCGGTTGTGGGCCACCGTCTTTCGAGGGGAGCCTCAGACGGCGCGCGTGTATGCCGCGCACGAGGCGCCTGCGGTGATGCTCGGCCCAGTCGCCATCCTCGCCGTCCTCAGCGCCGGCCTGGGGGTGGTGCTGGGAGTGTGGGCACTGTTCATCCACGACAACTTCCTGATCGGGGTGTTCGCGCGCTTTCTCTCGCCGGTGTTCACCACCGCGACGTCCGGTCCCATCGCTGTTGATCTCAGCACCTCGCAGGCGGTGGTCGCCGGCACCGCAGGCACGGTCGCCTCTCTGGCCGGGGCAGGGCTTGCGGCGCGCATGTGGTTGCAGCACAACCCGGACCCGGCGGCTGTCGTCGAGCGACTGCCGCGCGCCCTGCCGCTGTTGTCCTACAACAAGTTCTACTTCGATGAGATCTACGACGCACTGCTGGTGCGCCCGACCATCGCTCTGGCACGGACCACGCGAAAGGTGGTGGAACCACGCGCCATGGACGGCTGGGTTCGCTTCATCGCCGATGCGTGCTCAGAGCTTGGGGCGTGGGCGCGCGACTATCAGACGGGGCTGATCCGCGACTACGCCTCCTACATGATCGCGGCGGCAGGTGTGTTCGTGGTCGCCACCATCGTGCTGGTGTCGCGATGAACATCCCGTGGCTCACCGTCGTCCTCGCCGTCCCGCTGGGCGCCTCGCTGCTGCTGCAGTTGATCCCCCGCAGCGCGACAACCCTGCTCAAGGCCTTCACGGTGGCCGCCACCGCAGCGACCGCGGTGATCGTCGGGGTGCTGGTCGCTGGGATGAGTGGAACGGCGCAGTCGCCCGGACCACTGAGCTTCCACTACCAGGAGTTCCACAGCTGGATCCCCGCGATCGGTGCCGGCTACCACCTCGGGCTCGACGGCATCTCGGCATGGATCCTGGCGCTCAACGCCGGCGTGTTCCTGCTCGGCGCCGTGCTCGTCTCACGGCGCAGCACCGACCGTCTCAAACTGTTCTGTGGGCTCCTGCTGCTGACCGAGACCATGACCGCCGGTGTCCTGCTCAGCCTCGACCTGCTGCTCTTCTACCTGTTCTGGGAGGGGATGCTGATCCCGCTCTACTTCATGCTTGCCAACTACGGTAACGAGAACCGGGGCCGGGCGACGCTGAAGTTCATCATCTACACGGTCGCCGGCAGCCTGCTGATGCTCCTCGCGATCATCGGCCTGGAGTTCGCCAGCCAGCGCGGTTCCTTCGACATCACCCAGCTGATCGGTGGGCAGATGTCGCGCGCCCCACTCGTCATCCCGTGGCTGAACATCACCACCTTCAGTCCCGAGCAGTGGGCCTTCCTGGCGTTTGCCGCCGCCTTCGCCATCAAGATTCCCATGGTCCCGTTCCACACGTGGCTGCCCGACCTGTACGAATCAGCACCGGTGCCGGTATTGATGTTCTTCGCGGGCTTGGTCAGCAAGCTCGGCGCCTACGGCTTCATACGATTCGGCCTGACCCTGTTCCCTGACGCCATCAACACCTTCAAGTGGTTCTTTGCGGCGCTGGCCGTGCTCAGCATCATCTACGGGGCGCTGATGGCGCTGAGCGAGACCGACCTCAAGCGCATCGTCGCGTACTCGAGCATCAGCCACCTCGGTTTCATCGCGCTCGGCATCTTCACGCTGACCAGCAACGGCGTCAACGGTGCGGTGATCCAGATCGTCAACCACGGCATCATCATCACCGCCCTCTTCATCATCGTCGGGCTCGTGGAGCAGCGCACCGGGACCCGCGACATCCGTGAGCTTGCCGGCCTGGAGAGGCGAATGCCCTGGCTCTACGCACTCTTCCTCGTGGCCACGCTGGCGGGGCTGGGGATGCCGGGGATGAACTCCTTTGTGGGTGAGTTCTCGATCATGCTCGGCGCCTTCCAGCTCCATCCCGTCTACGCGGTTGCGGCCGGCGTGGGAGTGGTCCTCGCCTGCTGGTACATGCTGCGACTGCACCAGGGACTGATGCACGATCCGCTCCAGCCGCGCACCGAGAACGTCCGCGACATCAGCTTCGGCCAGGGCCTGGTCCTGCTCCCGCTGACGGCCCTGATGGTGCTGCTGGGCGTCTTCCCGCGTCCTGTCGGGGATGTCGCGCGACCGAGTGTGCAGCAGTCCGTGGCCGTCGCCAACGCCTCGCAGGCTCCGACTGCGCTCACCACGATCCCCTCACTCACCACGCCCGGCGGGACGCCGTGACCGTGCTCGCCGCACTTCCTGCGCTGACCACCCCCAACGGTGTCGACATCCTCGGCATCCTCCCCGAGGTCATCCTCGCCGGTGGCTTCGTGGCCCTGCTGATGCTCGACCTTCTGACCAGCCCTGCGCATCGCGGATGGTTGGCGGGATTCAGCCTGCTCGCCGTCGCCGCGTCATTCGGCGCCACGGTGTGGGGCTGGTTCGACGCCGCCACACCGCACAC
Source organism: Candidatus Dormiibacterota bacterium (assembly GCA_036732145.1). Classification (GTDB taxonomy): domain Bacteria; phylum Chloroflexota; class Dormibacteria; order Aeolococcales; family Aeolococcaceae; genus Aeolococcus. The sequence goes on along the minus strand of DAINCY010000005.1, from coordinate 7,094 downwards.
CGTGTACTTCGGGTCCTTCGCCTACGACCGTTTCGGCCTCTTCATCAACGCCATCATCCTGGTCAGCACCGCGCTGGTGCTGATGATCAGCCCGCAGTACCTCAATCGCCGCGGCCTCCACTACGGCGAGTACTACTCGCTGATCCTCGCTGCGGCGACAGGGATGATGATCCTCGCTGGGGCCAGCAGCCTGATGGTCATCTTTCTCGCCATTGAACTGCTCTCCATCGCTCTGTACATCCTCAGCGGGTTCAGCCGCACCGAGCCCCGCTCCCAGGAGGCGGCGCTGAAGTACCTGCTGCTTGGTGGTTTCGCCTCGGGGTTCCTGCTCTTCGGCATGGCTCTCATCTACGGCGAGACCGGTCACACTCAGCTCGCCCAGATCGCCTCAGCGCTGCAGAGTGCGGGGAGCACCGTCGACCCGCTCCTCATGGCCGGCATCGCCCTGCTGTTCGTGGGGCTGGCCTTCAAGATCAGTGCCGCGCCGTTCCACACTTGGACCCCCGACGTGTACCAGGGCGCCCCCACCTCGGTCACCACCTTCATGAGCGTCACCACTAAGGTGGCGGCCTTCGCGGCGCTGATTCGCGTCTTCACGTACACCCTGGGCGAGACCGCCGTGTACGACCGCTGGAAGATCATGGTGTACGTCGTGGCCATTGCTTCGATGGTGATCGGCAACGTCGCCGCCCTCCGGCAGACCAGCCTCAAGCGCGTCCTCGGGTATTCCGGTGTCGCCCAGGCCGGCTACATCCTGATCGGCGTGCTTGTGCTCGATGCACAGGGCACCATCGCCTCGCTGTACTACCTGGCCGCGTACGCGGTGACCAACATCGGGGCCTTCGCGGTGATCACCGTCATGGCCGGGCGCGGCGAGGACATGGACAGCTATGACAGCCTGCGCGGCCTGGCCTTCCGACGGCCGTACGTGGCTGCTGCGATGGGTCTGTCCCTGCTCTCGTTGGGCGGCTTCCCGCCGACGGCGGGTTTCTTTGCCAAGTTCTTCGTCTTCGCAGCCGCCATCCACGCCAACCAGGTGCCGCTGGCACTCTGGGGCATCGCCACCAGTGCCGTCTCCGTCTACTACTACCTGCGCGTCGCGCTTTTGATGTACACACGGCCGGGTCCGGATCAGCCCGCGTACAACTGGTCACGCACATCGTTGGCCGGAGGATCGGTGCTGGCGCTCACCGGAGCCGGAACGCTGGTGCTCGGCATTCTGGTGAGCCTGGTGTATGACGTCGCGGTGGCGGCGCAGCACGGCGTCCTTCCCTCCAGCCTGATCTGACAGCCCGCTCGGGTGGACCGCCGGCGAGTGCTCAGTCCGGCCATCGCGCGAGTCTAGGTCGCCGCCCTAGAGTCGCCTGCGTGGAGGAGGTCCTGCATCGTCAACTCGCCGCCATCGTCGGCACCGCGGGGGTCGGCCCCGGCAACCTCCTCCAGCCCGCCGACCTCACCCAGCTCCGCGAGTTGCTGGCCAGTTGTGCCGCGGCCGGCGTCACCGTCGCCCCGGTTGGTTCGGCCCTCTCGGACAGTGCCGATGTGGTGCTGGGTGCCGACCGCCTCGACGCCGTCCTGCTCGATCCAACCTCGCTTCTCCTGCATGCCGGCGCGGCGGCCACCTGGGCTGCAGTTCGCGAGACGGCGGCGGCGCGGCGCTTTGCCGTCAGCGGGCTGCCCAGGATTCGCAGCGACCGCGTCGGGGAGTCGGTCGCAATGGGAGAGATTGCTCATCGCACCCTCGCTGGGCTGTCGCTGGTCACCGCCGCCGGAGAGTTGATCTCGGCCGGCGGCAGGACGCTCAAGGATGTCGTCGGCTATGACCTCGGAGGGCTGGCACTGGGCAGCGGAGAGCGGCTCGGGCTGATCGTGGCCGTGACGTTGCGCCTCGACCCTGCCGGGGCGCGCACTCCCGCCGAGGGTGGGCCCGGGCACTGGCGGGGCGACGCCGGACTCGACATCGCCGCCGCCTTTGCCACACGCGCAGGGCGCGGTCAGGCGACGTCGCCGGCCTCTGACTGACTGCTCGTCGCGGAGTCGATGTTGTCGGCGCCCGGCGGACGGTAGGTCGTGGCTGCCAGCGTGCCGTCGACGTAGTCCAGCTCGAGCATGCCTCCCTTGGCGCACTGGAGGCGGTGCAGCGCCCACGCGCGGCGTCCCTCGCTGCGCACCCAGAAGGCCTGGACGGGGTCGCCGTGGCTGACGCAGATGCCGCCCTCGCCGGGGGTGGTGGCGAGAATGCGCCGGATCGGTCGTTCGACGCGAGCAGCCATCCCATCCACAGTCTCGTCGTTGGGCAGGAGCCCCGGCCACAGCATGTGGATCATCCACAGCGGCCTCCGCCACGGGACGTTGGCCGGGCGAACGCCCTGCAGGTAGCGGCCGAAGGCCGCCTCGACCAGGTCCTCCGTGACGGTGATGGTCGATCCCGGGATGTGGCCGGCGATGATGTCCGCGGTTTGTCGGGCACGCTCCAGGGGACTGGTGTGGATCTGGCGAGCGCCGGTGCCGGACAGATAGCGGCCCAGGGAATGTGCCTGGCGGACGCCCTTTTCGCTCAGCGGAAAATCGGGAAGGTGCCCGTAGAGCACGCCGTCCGGATTCCGGACATCGCAATGACGCGCCAGGTAGACGCGCGTGTGCGCCTGGGAGGACATGTCGTCGATGCTACGGGATCGAGCGGTCCATCCCGACGTGCCGGCAGGCCGCTCACGCTACCCTCCACCGATGAGCATGCGCGAGGCGGCGGACAGCTCTCCGGACTGGGACGCCACCACCTACGACCGCGTCGCCGATCCCCAGACGCGTTGGGGGACGGCTGTGCTGGACCGGCTACCGCTGCAGGGCGACGAGACGGTGATCGACGCGGGCTGCGGGACCGGCCGCGTCACTCAGCAGCTGCTCCATCGCCTGCCGCGCGGGCGCGTGGTGGCGCTCGACGCGTCCGCGGCCATGCTCGAGCAGGCGCGGCGGCGGCTGGGGGGTGACGATCGTGTGCACTTCGTCCATGCCGACCTGCTGTCGTTCGCGGCCGCGGACATCGGCGCCACGGCCCCAGCGGATGCCGTGCTCTCCACCGCGACCTTCCACTGGGTGCTCGATCACGACCGGCTCTTCGCCAACATCGCCTCTGTGCTTCGCCACGGCGGCCGGCTGGTGGCGCAGTGCGGCGGGCGGGGAAACATCGAGGAGCTCACGGCGGTGGTCCAGAGCCTCGGCGTCGAACGCCCCGGCCGTTGGCTGTACGCATCCGTGAATGACACGACCCGCCGCCTGGCCGGGGCCGGGTTCACAGACATGGACGTCTGGACCAACGAGGAGCCGACGCCCTTCGATACCGCCACCCAGCTGCGCGACTTTCTCGAGGCGGTGTGCCTGCGGGAATGCGTGGCGCCGATGAGCCCCGATCAGCGGCAGCACTTCCTCGACGAGGTGGTCGCGCGCATGCCCGCGCGGGTGATCGACTACGTCCGCCTCAACATCGTGGCCGTGCGCCGACCTGATCTCTAGGCAGGCGGTCCGGGCGAGAGGGCCACGGTCGCACGGTGACTCCCACCTGCCGGATCGAGCCACATGACGGTGAGCCGATCGCCAGGACGTCTGCCTTTGATGGCAGCGCCCAGGTCGGCCAGTGAATGAACAGGGATGGCGCCAACGCCGGTGACGACGTCGCCGCTGACAATCCCGGCGACGGACGCGGCATCGCCGGGCGTGACCGTGCTGACGCGCGCGCCGTCAACTCCACTGGCGTTGGTGACGATCACACCGAGAATGCCGCTGTGGGCTCCCTGGATGTACGGGGATGAGACACCGGCCAGGATCTCGTGGGCAATGGCCAGGGCGGTGGTGATCGGGATGGCAGCACCGAAGCTGCTCCCGGTGGATGTGGCCTTGACAGGCGAGCCCGCAGTGTCCATGCCGATCACCTGTCGCGCCGCGTTGAGAAGGGGACCGCCCGAATCGCCGGGCTGGATGGGCGCGCTGAACTGGATCAGGCCATTGAGCGTGGTCTGCGCATCGCTGGTTTCACCGCTCACCGTCAGCGTCTCATTGAGGGCTGTGACGACGCCGATGGCCGACACGGGCGCGCCGTTGACGCCCAGAGCGTTTCCCATTCCGGTCACGTCGTCGCCGGCGGTGATGACACCGGAGGTGTCGACCGGCACGGTCGACAATCGCGATGCTCCCTGGAGCCGAATGACCGCGACGTCATGGGTGGGATCGACGCCGACGACTGTGGCCTGATACACCGGGCCGCTGCCGGCGACCTGCGCGGTCAGCCCCATCGTGCCGGCGACGACGTGATTGTTGGTCAAGACGATCCCGTCGCCCGCAATGATCATCCCCGTCCCCGCAATCCGTCCCCCGGGCACTGTGCCGTTGATGTTCACCACCGCGGCTGCGACGTCGTTGGGACCCGACGACGCGCTGACGGATGCAGAAACCGCAGGAGCGGAGCTGGGTCCGGGGCGGTTGACCCGCCCCAGCGTCAGCACGGCGGCGAAGGACACGGCGAGCGCGATGGCAGTGGCGCCGGCCACCACGCCGGCGCGCCGGCTCATGGTTGGCGCGACGGCACGACGACGGCGTTCGCGTTGGGAGAGACGTCGATCGTGGCCGCCACTTTGGCCGCGGTCACATCGATCACGTACAGCTTCTGCTGGCTGCTGTCGAGGACATAGGCGCGGGAGCCGTCGGAGCTCAGCTCAAGCCCGCCCGGCCGCGACCCGACGGACACCGACGTCGTCGTCGCAAGAGTGGCCGCGTGCAGGAGGAGCACGGCCCCTCCAGTGTTTTCCACGGCGACCAGCGTGAGGTCATCGGGCGTGGGGACGATACCGACGATGTTTCCGGACTCGTCGTGATTGAGCACCACCTTGTTGGTGGCGACATCGATCTCCTGGAGAACATGGTCGGCATTCACGAAGATCGTCTTACCCTGGTTGCCCATGACCAGTTCCGAGCTGGCGCCGACGTTGATCGGCGCACCGACGGCGTGTCCGTTCGCGGTCACGGGCAGCACCTCAGATGAGGCGGCGCAGTCGACGTAGAGGGCGGTGCCGTCCGGCGTGATGACCAGTTGGGTCGGACTGCATGGCACAGCGATCCGGGCGCTCACCAGCCACCTCTTGAGGTCAACTGTGGTGATCGAGTTGGTCCGATGATTGGCGACGTAGGCGGTTGTCCCATCTGGAGCGAGGGTCAATGAGGACGGGCCCACCCCAACATCAAGAGCCGTGCCGGCCTTGGATGACGCGGTGTCGATCGCGGTCAGGAAGCCCGCGTGGCTTCCGTCACCGAAGCTGAGCACCAGCAGGGTCTTCTGGTCACGGGTGAGGGCGAGGTCGGTGGGGAGACGCGAGACGTGAATCGGTGCCCCGCTTGCCCCGCCGGACATGTCAACCCGCTGAACCGTGTCGGAGAGTGCATTGAGGGCCCAGGCACTTCTGGAGTCATGCGCGATCAGCAGACCTGGGTCGTTGCCGACCTGTGTCGGGTGGCCAAGCTTGTGCCCGGCGAGGAAGCTGACGTTGCCCGCCGAGCTGGAGAAGAGCACCCAGGCGGCGGTCGCGCCCTTCGGGATCGCCATGTCCGCGGGAGCGTTGGACAGCCGGATCGGTGTTCCGGCGCGGTCGTTGTGCAGGTCGATCGGCACCAGGGTTCGGTCCAGCGAACAGACGACCCACGCCGATGCTCCGTCGGCGGAGATGTCCGCGCGTATCGGCCCGGCGCCGACAGGGATGGTGGCGACCACGGCCCTGGTCAGAAGATCGACGACGCTCACGCTCCGGTCAAGGCTGTTGGTGACGAGAAGCAGGTGGCCGTCAGGGCTGAGGGCAGACCCGGCGAGACCGTGCCCCACGGGGATGGCCTTGCCGATCGCGTGTGAGCGAACGTCGACCGGAATGACGACGCCGGGCAGGTTGCCGACGCCGTCCTCTGTCACCCAGACGGTGGCACCGTCGGGACTGTAGAAGACCTCGATCGGGCTGTTCAGGCCCACCAGGACCCCGGAACCGAGGCCGGAGGTGGGGTTGTAGAAGGCGATGATCCCGGGTTGACCAGGCGCGTTGACGAGGCTGACCACCGCGGTTGACCCGGTCGGTGCCGGGACGTAGGCACTCACCCCCTGGGCGAGCTGCTGTGCTGGGCCGGGTGCGCCCGACGCCGTGTCGATCGGGATCACCGTACCGCTGAGATTGTCGGTGACGTACAGGGTGGCACCGTCCGGCGACATCTCTTCGTCGGTGGGCAGCTTGCCGGCCTGGATGGGGGAGCCGGCTGTGCCGTGCACGAGGTCGAGCGGGATCACCTGGCCGTGGGTCGTGTCGAGCAGGAACGCCTTGGTTCCGTCGGGCGTGCTGACGATGCTGTTCGGTGAGCCGGGAAGACGCAGGCTCTTCCCCGCCGTCCCACCGCTGAGCGACTCGGAGGTCAGGACGGCCGGGCCCTGGTGGACGACGGCGACGGCACCACCTGACGGCACTGCCACCGGCGGCGCCGTCGTGTTGCCATGGGTCCGGAAGAGGTAGAACCCGACACCAGCGACCAGCACAACGGCCGCCACCAGCACAGCCATCAGCTGCATGGTGGTGGGGAATCCGGACGCCGTCCTCTCCGGAGAGGCCGCTACGGAAGCAGGAGGCGCGCTGGTTGACGTCGGCGGGACGGGCGCGGCGAGCGGTGGCACGGGCGCGGCGAATGAAGAGGAGGGTTGAGTGGGAGGCGGAGGTGCGAGCGCAACGCCGGCCTCCCAGGCCGTCGGCTCACGCGGAGGTCGCTCGCGAACGCTCCACCCGCGATCAGCGACGCGCCGCGGCTCGGAGGACTCGGGCAGGGGGGGAGGGGCTGGGGGCTCTGCGACAGGAGGGGCCTCGCCCCGCCCGAGTTCGTCTGGCACCCATCGACCCTATCGCCGGCTCCAACAGTGACCGGTTCCGTGCCCGTCGCGATTCTGTACGTTTCGCTGGGGAAGTGAGCGCCGGACGGCAACCGGCGCTTGCTGGACACCTGGCGCGATGAGCCCGGCAAAGCGACAGCGGCGCTAGTTGAGCCGCTCGACCACCATGGCCATGCCCATGCCGCCGCCCACG